>NZ_CP009245.1:975479-1300638 GCF_001941445.1 Corynebacterium aquilae DSM 44791
GTTGGCAACGACATCATCAGGTAAGTCCGACACGCGCACTGCCTGCTGCGGGTCGAGCAAAAGTATTGCCAGACTGCTGCGGCGCTGAACCCAGTCCAGCTCAGTAATGGTGCTAGTTTCTGGATCCTCTCCAAGAGAGGCGAGAACCTTTTTGACTTCTCCATTCATGGATCCGTAATTGCTGCGCTGCCTAAGCCGGTGGGCTTCATCCACGACGAGAATGTCGTATTGCTTTAGCGGGGATTTCCCTGTTTGCCCGTCGAAAGCGTTGTGCTCACCGATGAGACTCGCGTCGTCGGTTTCTCGACCGACTTTCAGCGGCGAGCGGATCTCAATGTTTTCCATTCCTGGCGTGTGCTTGAAGACCTTGGCCAGGGTTGTGCGCAGCGCAGACTGTGGCATGAGCAAACAAGACACCAGTTTGCTGGCTATGGCTTTGTTCTTCGGGGTGTAGAAGTCGGCGAAGGGATCATCATCGTGGATGAACTCGTCCTCCCATGCGGCGATATCCCGCAACGCTTTGAGCAAATAAATCGCCACGATGGTCTTGCCAGTGCCTGGTTCACCAGAGATAACAATGGTGGTGGCAGGGGAGTTGCTTGCCCGCTGGGTAGCGAAATCAATAGCGAAGATACGAGTGAGGATGGCGCGGACAGTGTCGGCTTGGTCCTTTTGCAGGGCTTTGAAAGGAGAGAACTTGTAGAACTCGGAATTCAGGACATCTTCCAGTTCTTTGGTGAAAACTCCCTCGTCTTTCAGCTGGCGGTAAACACCCGGGAACCCGCGGGCGTAGAGCTCCCGTTGGTAGTAACTGGATTCCTTCATCGCGGTGACGGTGTTTTTTACCTGCCGGGTACCGTCGCCGCTTGCGGCTTGAATGAGCCAAGACTCTAAATGCAGGCAGGCCGACTTGTTGAAAGCGTCGTTAGCGATGACCCGCACCTGCTCCATGTCTTGGAGTTTTATGTTGGTGTTGCGGTGCTGTTCCAATCGGGTGCCGACGTGGATGGTCTCCCCGATGTAGATGTCCTCATCATTTGTGATGACGTAGACCACCGGCCAGTCATTGAAGATGTTCGCAGGCACACCGGGGCGATTGTCATCGGCGCGATAACTGGTGCGATAGAGGTGGTAGTCGTCGAAGCTCATTGGCGAAAGGGATTTTGGCTCAAAGCCGGTGAGATCTCTTCTGCGCCACGAGCTCACAAAAGTGGAGTTCGTGGCGCAGGGAGTTGGTACTTCAATAGCTTAGGAGAGATAGGGGAGTTGGGGAATAGATCCGGTGGAACAATTCAGCGTGCAACGAAGGAAAACAAAACCCGACTCCTGGAAGTCCTGGTGAAGGATTTCTGGAATCGGGTTTTAGAGAAAGGGGGGCTTTAAGCCGACTTAGGCCTGGCCCTCGAACAGCTGGGTGACGGAGCCGTTCTCGAAGACTTCCTTGATGGTCTTAGCCAGCAGGGGAGCGATCGACAGGACAGTCAGGTTGTCCCAGCCTTCGGTGTTCTGGGGCAGGGTGTCGGTGGCGATGACTTCCTTGGCGCCACACTGGGACAGGCGCTCGCGGGCAGGCCCGGAGAACACACCGTGGGTGGTGGCGATGATGACGTCGGTGGCGCCAGCTTCGCGGAGCACGCCGACAGCACCAGCGATGGTTCCGCCGGTGTCGATCATGTCGTCGAGCAGGACACAGGTCTTGCCGGCGACGTCACCGACGACGCGGTTGGCGACAACCTGGTTGGCAACATCCACGCTGCGGGTCTTGTGGACGAAGGCCAGCGGGGCATCGCCCAGGGTCTTGGCCCACTTTTCTGCGACCTTCACGCGGCCGGCGTCCGGGGAGACCACGGCGATATTGTCGAGGCTGTAGTTGGCCTTGATGTAGTCGGTCAGGATCGGCATGGCGTGCATGTGGTCGACGGGACCGTCGAAGAAGCCCTGGATCTGGTCGGTGTGCAGGTCGACCGAGATAATGCGGTCAGCGCCAGCAGCGTAGAGCAGGTCGGCGACCAGGCGGGCGGAGATCGGCTCGCGGCCGCGGTGCTTCTTGTCCTGGCGGGCGTAGGGGTAGAACGGCAGGATCGCGGTGATGCGCTTGGCGGAGCCGCGCTTGAGCGCGTCGATCATGATGAGCTGTTCCATCAGCCACTTGTTCAGCGGCTGGGTGTGGGACTGCAGGACGAAGGCGTCGCAGCCACGCACGGACTCTTCGAAGCGGACGAAGATTTCGCCGTTGGCGAAGTCGCGTGCGGTCATGGGGGTGATTTCGATGCCGAGCTCATTGGCGATGGCTTCGCCGAGCTCCGGGTGCGCGCGCCCGGCAAACAGCATCAAGTTGCGCTTGTTGTCAATCCAGTTAGCAGTCATAAGTGTCGACCTGCTGACCCTTCCTCATTGGGTGTGTCCGAGAAAATCTTCCCAGTGGGTCACAGGCGTGGTGCCTGTGGCCGTGGAGGTTTTTCTAGGATTCGGTTTTTTCCTGGGCTTTTTTGGCTGCGTCTGCGGCCGGGGTGCCGGGGCGTTTCTTTTCGACCCAGCCCTCGATGTTGCGTTGCGGTCCACCAGAGACCGCGAGCGCACCGGCAGGCACATCGTCCCTGATTACTGTACCCGCTCCGGAGTAGGCGCCATCACCGACGGTCACCGGAGCGATGAACATGGTGTCGGATCCGGTGCGGACATAGGAGCCGATGGTGGTGCGGTGCTTGTTGACGCCGTCGTAGTTGACGAAGACGCTGGAGGCGCCGATGTTGGATTCTTCACCGACGGTGGCATCCCCGATGTAGGTCAGGTGCGGCACTTTCGAGCCGCGCCCGATCTGGGCGTTTTTGGCTTCTACGAAGCCGCCGAGTTTGCCGCGCTCCCCGAGCTCAGTGCCGGGGCGGATGAAGGTGTAGGGGCCGACGGTGGCGTCTTTACCGATGACCGATAGTGAGCCGTGGGTGCGGACGACGGAGGCGCCGTCGTGGACTTCCATGTCGATCAGGGTGGTGTCGGGGCCGATCTCGCAGTTGTTGCCGATGCTGGTGCAGCCGCGCAGCTGGGTGCCGGGCTGGATGAGCACGTCCTGGCCGATTTCGACCTCGACGTCGATGAAGGTGGTGTCCGGGTCGATCAGGGTGGCGCCACCGCGCATGGCCTTTTCGCATAGGCGGCGGTTGAATTCTTTGGCGATGGCGGCCAGCTGTACGCGGTCGTTGACGCCGGCGATCAGGTGGGCGTCGTCGATGCGGTGGGCGCGCACGACTTTGTCGTTGCTGCGGGCAATCCCGATGACGTCGGTGAGGTAGAACTCGCCCTGGGCGTTGTTGGTGTCCAACTGGCCGACGGCGCTGCGCAGCAGTGCCGCGTCGAAGGCGTACACGCCGGAGTTGATTTCAGTGATGGCTTTTTGGGCCTCGTCGGCGTCTTTTTCTTCCACGATGGAGGTGACTTCACCATCGCTGGTACGCACGATGCGGCCGTAGCCGGTGGGGGAGGCGATGGTGGCGGTCAAGACTGTTACCGATGCGCGCGGGGAGGTGGTGTGCTCGGTGAGGAGATCGCGCAAGGTATCGGCGTTGAGCATCGGCACGTCGGAGGTGGTCACCACCACGGTGCCCTCGAACGCGCCGCCGTGGGCGCGGTCGAGTTCTTCCAAGCCACAGGCCACAGCGTGGCCTGTGCCGTTTTGTTCTTCCTGCACCGCAGTCAACACGCGCTCGGTGCCGAAGACCTGGTTCAGCTTTGGGGTTTCATCCTCAATGGCGGGCACCACCTGATCGCGGCCGTGGCCGACCACGGCGACAATGTTGTTTTTCGCAACACCCGCCGCGGCGTGCAAAGCGTGGGCCAGCATGGTGCGGCCGGCAACGCTGTGCAGCATCTTGGGGCGGGAGGATTTCATTCGGGTTCCCTGGCCTGCGGCCAGGATGATGACGGCAACGTCAGTCAAGGTGGTGTTCTCCGATCGAGTCAGCTCGGCATTATTCTAACTTCCCACTTTTCCACACTCTTTCCATCGGCGCGTACCGCACACGCACACCCTTTCGCCCAGCTTTACTCTCACCTTCACAAAACCCCTGGCCAGCACGCAGCAAGCCACCTGTGAAAACGATGCCAGAGGTCATTATCACGCTGCTTGCAGCCCCATAACAGGTGCCGGTGCCGGGGTCTGACATCGCGGTGAAGCGATGAGTGCCCTGCAAGACCATGGAGAGCTACACCATGAAAGGCCATGCGCGGCAGCACCATGAAAGGCCAAGCGTGGCAGCAGCATGCTGTTGGGTTGTGCCCGTGTGCTGCTGTGCAGTCGTGCGGGTAGCCAAGCCCTGGCCGGTGCGGTGGCAGGGTTGGGAAGAGTGCGGTCGGCGGCAGTGCAGGGTGGGCTGTTTTTGCTTTGGGTTTTAAGCCTTGGCGGAGACTTCCTGCATGCGCGAGCCGAAAAACACGCCCACCAGGCCGATGGCGGCCAAAAAGCCCAGGGCTGCCTCCGGGGACAGGGACGCAAAAGCACCAGAGATCGCGCCCACCAACAGCAACACCACTCCCATTGCACTGTTGGCCACGGCCACATACTCAGTGCGCTTGTCGCCTTCGGCCATGTCGACCACATAGGTCTTGCGGGCTACTCGAATGGCGGTGTGGCACAGCGCGATTAAGAAGAAAGCGGCCGGCAAAATCACGCCGCTGAAAGTGCGTGCGGGGGAGTGCTCCAGCAGGATCAGTGCCACCAGAATCACGCTGACTGCCAGTGCCCCGAAGGTCATGGTGTTTTTGGAACTGCGGTCAGAAAGCCAGCCAGATACCCGCCCACCTGCCAGGGACGCCACCCCGGAGGCCAAAACGAAGGGAGCAAGCCCGGTCAGGGCGTCGCTGTGGCGGTGGCTCATGGTCACCACAAAAGTGGGCGATAGTGCAGAAACCAACAGCAGGGAGCGCACGATGACGAAGTGTCGGAAAGGCGCGTCGTCGCGTAGCAGTTTCAGTGCTGCCCGGCGGGGCTTAGCGCGTTTGGTGCCGGCGGTGTCTGGCTGGTCAATGGTGCGGGTGAACACGAATGCGGCGATAGCCCAACTGGCAGCCCCCGCCCCGATCAGGAGTGCGAGAGCCCAGCTGGGCAGGCCACTGCCTGCCACCTTCAAGCCCAGGCCCACGGTGACAGCAATGCCACCACCCCAGGCGGTCGCCAGGCCGCTGACGCGGCCGCGCCGGCCCTTGGAAATGGTGCGCCCTTGCACATCCTTAGAGGTAATGGAGCACACCGCCCGCGCCAGGGCCAGCACGCCAAGCAGCACCACCACCGTCAGGCCCAAGGCCATGCCCTCTAATTGCCAGGCGGCTAGGGCGATGCCGAGAGCGGCAGCTGCTTGGCCGGCAGCCCCCAACGTCCACAGGCGCACCCGGTTGGGGCGGCTTGCTAGGGCGGCACTGATTCGCACCTGGGGCAGCATGCTGCCGGATTCCCGAATCGGTACCAGCAAGGCGATGAGGAACCCGGGGACACCGCCGGCGTGCAGCACCCAGGGCAGGATGGTTTTGGCGTTCACGAGCTGGTCGCCGACGTTTTGCAAGCCCTGGGCGGCGATGAAGACGCGGGCGTTGTGGGCCTCGGTGGAGGAAACGCCAAGCGCGGTGGCTCGCTGTGGTGCGGCGGGAGTGTCGGCGGTGGTCAACGGCATGAACCTTTTCGCTGTGTGCAGGCAAGCCTGCGGTGGTCAAAACCTCAAAGCAGGCTGATGAATAGGGCCTGATGTTGGGATGACAGGCTACCTTCTGGAAGAAAAAGTGTCCTGGTTGTACAAGCTTTGCTTGGAATCCATTTGTGGAAAAAAGATCTTTTACCCCTCACGGGGTGGCTTGTGGGGGCCAGTCGCATTGTTGTGTGGGGGTGATTTTGCTTGTTGTGGGGGGTGTTTGCTCGGGGTGGCTTTGTTGGCTGCGGTGGTTTTGTTGGCTGTGGTGGATTTGCGTGCTGGGGGTGGGGTGGATGTGTGTGCCGGGGTTGTGGTCCGAGATTTTCGTTGGGGATGGGGATTGTGGTCGGGGCAGGTGGTGTGGGGGTGTGGTCGGGGCTGGTGGTGTGGGATGTGGGATGTGGGGCAGGTGGGTGAGGGATGGGGTGGAGGTGAGGGTTGGGGTGGAGGTGACGTGTCGTTGTTATTTTGTGCGGCCGGTGGGGGAGTCTGCTGAACGGGTGATTGTCGCGATGGGGGCATTGCGCCGTGGGGTGTGAAAAATCACAAGGGTTGGGTCGGTGTAATCGGCAGCTGAAACGTATGGGTGGTGTGGTGTGTGGAAGGGGGTGTCGAAATGCTTTTGACCTGCGGGAAGTGTGAATTTATTGCGAGTGCTTGGGTGATGGCTGTCGGTGTGTGATGCCGGTGTGGGCAGCCTATAAATACAGTTGCAATATCAAATAAGACTTTATTGACAATCTTGGCCTATGGTTTGGGGTGTTCGACAAAGCAGCACCCCAGCAACGTCACGCCACAGTTTTTCCAAGGAGCCTTAAAAACATGCGCAACCGCACCACAATCGCCGCCATCGCACTCATGATGACCGCCGCATCGCTGACCGCCTGCTCCGCAGACAACACCGCCTACGGCCGTGTTGCCTCCAGCTCCGGCATCGACACCTCCGCCGTGTCCTCACTGAGTGCCAAGACCCCCGGCGGTCGCGTTGCAGCACAAGGCCTCGTCAACGACGTCGCATCCACCCCCGTGGCACAGGCACACCGCTAAAACGCGGACTTTATCCCCGCCCAATCCAACACACGTCACAGCGGAGAAACCCCCCAACGCCCCATGCCGGGCTACGTCACCAGCCGTCACGTGCACCACCAGCACTGTGGCGGCTTTGCTGTAGGCAAAAACAAAATGCTGGGTTAAGCCTCAACATACCGCTGCACTTTTTTCATCGTGCGCATCACCCATCGCGGCCTCAATCTGTGCGCCACCTGCACTTGGGGCCAGAAAAACCCGTTAAGTACGTGTGCTTGCAGCAACGCCATAATCCCCATCGTGGTTTCTTGAAGGCCGACTTAATACGCCGGCAGGTGCTGTCTGCGCAGCTAGAATCGTCAAGAAAGAACCCACCGCAATAAGCATCCGCCTGATATCGACAGGTGTGCAAAAACAGTCAGCTGGTACACCACGGTGCGATGACCGCAGCGAAGATGAAAAACACTTTTCAGCCGGTGGGCGCAAGCACAGGAGCGTTAAAGCAGTGTCGGATTTTCCCACACCACCGACCCCACCCAAGGGTCGCGCCATCGGTGTAGGTCAAAGCCATCGCAGCGCTTCACACAACGCGCATCCGGGTGGAAAATACGTTGGCAGTGTCGCCTTTATCGCCCACAGCATCATGGCCGTCATTTTTGTGCTGCTCGGCCCCATTGACCTGCTGCTACCGCTGCCCCGGGTGATTCCCTCCCCAATTCTTACCGCCATCGCCATCCTGGTGTTAGGCGCCTTAAGCGCACGTATTCCGCGCTGGAGCAGCGCACTTTTGGCTGCTGTGGCCACAGCACTGTGGGTGGTGCAGTTTCGCCTCGTTGGGTTTTTCGATCTGCCAATTATCGATCTGACCACCGTCATCCTCCCCGCCCGCATCGCCGCCGCCCGCGAAGCACACCCGGTGCTCTACCCCCTGTATGACACCCTCACCCACCTTCTGCCCCTGATCGCCGGCACCGCCATCGCCGCAACGCTCAGCAGCATCCTGCCGACCCGCACCCGCCCGCCCGCAACCCAGGACAGCGCCAATTATCCGGCCGGGGGACACCCGTCTTTTCCGGCACCACACCACGTCGCACCCACCGGCGACACCCATGATCTTGAGAAGGCCAAGCCCCTGGAGAAAACCACGCACCTCCCGGCCATGGCCGCTGGCGGCAAAACCCAGGCTGAAACCACAAGTGCACACGCGGCGGTGCAAGACCGCCAGCCCCGCACCCGACTGGTCGCGCCAGGGGAGTCCTTCCTGCAACGGCACGTGATCTGGGGGATTGTGGCCTCAGCCTTGGTCACCGTGGCGGTGTTCTTCCTCGTCCTGCCCGACAGTGAGATCGTGCGCAGCTCGTTGATGGGGTGGTTTTTCCTCGCCGGCATGCTGGTGCTGTTTATCGCCCAACGCGGTGGGGTGGTGGTGTTTTCCACCCTCACCGCCCTCGGGGGCATATTTGTCGCACTCACCCTATGGCTGCGGCTAAGCCTAGGTCACGGTTTTAGCAACCTCGATGGCCTGTGGCATGCCGCGCTGCTGCTGGTCGTTGTGGCGGTGCCGGGGCTAGTCATGCTGATCAGTGGCACCGCCGGGCTGGTGGGGGTGCTACTGCGGCGAACAAAGCCCCCACACGCCGCACCCCCGCTTGCGCCGGTACCACCGGCACAGCCCACAGCTGTGGCGCAGCCGAAAGATTCAACTTCCAAACAGTCGTGAACAAGCTCGCCAGTCGGGGGTAGTAACCAATGGCTGCCCTAACGGTGGGTTACACCCCAAGGCTGTGCTGTTTATGGGCAGCTCAACGCCCATATTAAGCGGTGTTTGGGACAGTTCTGCACTCACCCCCGCAGGTGTGTGTATGCGTAACGTGGCAGATATCGATTGGCGATAAAGCTAATCAATAACCCCCTTGTGTGCGGGGTGCTGCAAGCAGCATTTCTGCGCACTAGCCCGCACTGGCCCGCACAAGCCTTTGCCTCTGCCTTTGCCTGCACCAGGAAAGACCTCCACCATGAGCACCACACCGCCACTGCACCCCGATCAGCCCGAGCACGGTGCACGCCCCGATGCGCGCAGCACAAACCCGCGCCCGGTGGCACAGCCTGAGCACAGCGCCCCGCAGCAGGCTGGCGATGGGTTAGCGCCATCTGCTTTCGAGCCCGCGGCGGGCACCACGCCAGCAGAACCTGGCGGTGGGTTCGGCCAGCGCCTGGAATACGCCACCCGAAACTTCTTTAAAACCCGGCTGAGTTGGGTTGCTGTTGCCGGTGTGGTCTTGAGCGTGTTGCTCATGCCCGCCTGGATGCTGGGGCCCGGGGCGCTTGCTTTGCCGGATTTCACCATGGCGATGATCCCCGGCTTTGTGATTTTTGGGGTGCTGCTGTCCATGAGCTCGCCCAAAACCACCCGGTGGGTGCTGGTGGTGTGCGCGACGATGTGGATCATCGCCCAGGGCTTCCACCTCTATGTGGGGGAGCCATCGCTTAGTGCGGTGCTTGAAACCAGCCTGGATTACGCCGAAGAACCCGATCTCAGCGTGATTGCCGAAAAAATGACCGCCCACCCGGAACTGGTCGGTCTTAACGACATCAGCAGGTGGCTGCTGTCGGTGTGGATTCCCGGCACGATTATGGCTGTGGGGGCCCTGCTGCTGCGGCGCGACACCGCGCCCACCGGCATGAAGGCCACCCCTACTGACCCCACTGGCCCCACTAACTCTGCTGACCCCACTGACTTCGCTGACACCACTGGGCCTGCTGACACCACTGACTCGGCCGATAGCACTGTGGGTCAGGTCGACGCGCCGGCGGGCGCGACTGCGGACGCTGCATCGTGTCTTACTGCTGCCACGCCGACGGTGGGGCAGTGGCAGTCCACCCAGCCGGAAGCTGGCACAGCCAACGGCACCAGCCACCCGCAGGCCACGCACGCACAGCATCCCGCGCCCCCGGAGAACACACCAGAGTTGGCCACCCGCCGCGCTGCACTGCGCGAAGCAGCGCTGGTCATTAGGCGCGTCGGCCGCACAGATCAGCCCTTCTTCAGCCGAAAACTCGTCATCGCGATCCTTATCGGCATCATCGGGCACGAAGCAGCCCTCCAAGCCGGCATCGCTTTTTCCGCCCACTACGGCTACGGCACAATCGACTGGGAACAGCTGCCATACCGACTGCTGGGAACACTGCTAGCCGCCGCAGTGGCCGTCGCCATCGTGTTCGCCGCCCGGCGCGCCAGCTGGACGGCAGCGCTGCTCATGATCGCCCCCACCGCCGCACTGACCGCCGTCACGGGCAGCGCCATGGTCATGTCGGGGCCAGTCATCTGCATTACCTGCCTGGCGCAACCCGCGGCCTCCCCGATCCTGATTGCCGGACTGGCCTGCCTTGTCCTGCTCATCCTCGCCCCCGCACGCCGCGAACCCGATATCGCAGCCCTGGCCGAACTCGCCCGCATCGACGGTATCGACCCCACCAACCCCACCCCCACCCGGGCGTGGGCCAAATCCCGCACCGCCAAAGAAACCTACGGTGTTGCCATCACCATCATCCTTCTCGCGCCCTTGCTTTCCATGCTGCGCTTCAACGGCAACCTCATGTGGTCTTATAGCCAACTGGTGCTCGCCATCACGGTTGTCGTTCTGGGTCTGTTGCTGTGGCGTGCCAGCACCACACTGCTCGTCAGCCTCGCCGTCCTCGCCGGTATTGCCGAAATCCTCGGCAGCTACGCCTGGCCCGCCTGGTACTACGTGGAAAACGAATACGGATACAGAAAAATCCCCTACCAGCTCGCGGACCTGAACTATGCGTGGGAGCTCGTCGCACTCCTGGTCGCTGCCACCTTGCTGGCCAGCCTGACAGTGCTGCACGCCCACCAATCGGATGTGCGCATCGCCGTAGCTAACAACGCCGAAAAGCTCAGCAACCACACCGCGCCGCAGCAACCAGCCGCCACAACAACACACCCCGCAACACAGCCCACCCCGACACCCCGGCACGGCGCTGAGACGCACACAGCCGGCGATGCGGAAGCCGATACCGGCGCTAGTTAACCACCCCACCACTGATCCGACCCCGCCACAGCCCTAACCCGCCCGTCTGTAGCCTCGGCCAGGTGCGGGCAGGGGGTTGGTGGCAGGGGAGTTGGTGCAGGCCTTCAGGGAGCTAGTGCAGCTTAGGCGGGCTGGTGGGGCTAACGGGGGCTCGTGGGGGAGCTAGCGTGCGCTCGTGCACACTAGCGGGTAAAGGCGGGTAAAACAGGGTTTCACCTGGGGAAACAACCCGCCGATAGGACACAAAGTAGGCCTATAGGACAAAAAGTGTGTCCGCGCGGGCCACAGCCAGCACGGACAAAGCCCGTGTGGATGAGACTGAAAAAATCTCACCCACACGGGCTTTGCCATAGTTGCTTCCCTGCTAGGACTCGAACCTAGAAAGACGGCACCAAAAACCGTTGTGTTGCCAATTACACCACAGGGAATTGCGTCGCTAATGTTAGCACACCTTCCCCCACCCACCCACAAGGGTCACAAAACCCCACCACAAGGCATAAAAAATCCCCACCCACCCCCACCACGACAGCCCATCACCACCACACAAGCAACCGTGATTTAAGCTCATAACCATGGTCAGGCAACGGATGAGCGGCAAACAACGACGAGAACAACTCATCAGCATCGGACGAGCACTGTTCGCCGAACGCGGATACGAAGGCACCAGCGTCGAAGAAATCGCCGCCCGGGCAGCAGTCAGCAAACCCGTCATCTACGAACACTTCGGCGGAAAAGAGGGCCTCTACGCCGTCGTCGTCGACCGCGAAATGGTGCGCCTCGAAGCGGTCATCACCAACGCCCTCGACACCGGGCGCACCCGCCGCCGCATCGAACAAGCCGTCCTCGCACTGTTGACCTACGTCGAAGAACACACCGACGGCTTCCAAATCTTGGTCCGCGACATCACCCCCGGCGGGGAACGCACCTACTCCACCCTCCTCAACGACGCCGTCGCCCAGGTCTCACACATTCTCGGTGGCGCCTTCGAACAACGCGGACTCGACCCAGACATGGCCGTCCTCTACGGGCAAGCGCTCGTCGGCATGGTCTCCATGACCGCCCAATGGTGGCTCGATACCAAAACCCCCGACAAAGAAATCGTCGCCGCCCACATCGTCAACCTGTGCTGGAACGGACTCGCCGGCATGGACAGCAACCCCCAACTCAAAAGCCTCGAGCACCCCCTCGAGACCACCACCAACAACCCCACACCAGCCAACTACGACAGCGCCACCGAATCCGAGTAGCCTACCAACCGTACCGGCCGCCCCCACCCCACCACAGGGCGCAACACCCACCCGGGGAACACCACTTACGGCCCACCCCACAGGTGCCAACCACACCCGCGCCTGGCGCCGCCCGCACCCCACGGCCCGCACCCCCACCATGCCGACCCGAAGGACCACCTCGTGAACCAGCCCACCTCCGCCGTTGCCATGCTGTCCGGACTGCGCGCCGTCGCCGCCACCGACCCCAAACTCACCGGCATGCTCACCCACACCGGGCAGCCGCTCCACCTCACCGGGCTGCCCCAAACCCGGCCCTGGGCACTAGCCACACTCGCCACCAAAGTCCCCGTCCTCGCCGTCGCCGCCACCAGCCGCGAAGCCGAAGACCTCGCCGGAGAACTCCGCGCCATGCTCGGGGAGACGGCCGTCGCCTACTACCCGGCCTGCGAAACCCTGCCCCACGAACGACTATCCCCCAGCAAAGACACCATCGGCGCCCGCGCCCAGGTCCTCGCCCACGCCGACCGCACCAAAATCATCGTCACCACCGCCCGCGGACTCGCCCAACCGGTACTCAAAAACGACCCCGGGCGCACCCCCATCACCCTCACCGTCGGCGAAGACAGCGACTTCGATGAGCTCGTCGCCGACCTCGTCCGCTACGGCTACCACAGCGTCGATCTCGTCGCCGCCCGCGGCGAATTCGCCACCCGCGGCGGCATCATCGACATCTTCCCAACCACCGCCACCCACCCCATCCGCGTCGAATTCTGGGGCGACGAAGTCACCGAACTCAAAGAATTCTCCGTTGCCGACCAACGCACCCTCGCCGACAAACAACACCAACACCTCGAGATCTACCCCGCCCGGGCACTGATCATCGACGAACAAGTCGCCGCCACCGCCCAAGCCCACGCCACCACCTACGCCAGCCACCCCACCCTGGCCGAAATCTTCACCAAAATCGCCGACGGAATCGCCGTCGACGGCATGGAAGCACTCATCCCCGAACTCGCGCACAGCGACCTGGTCTCACTGCCCGAACTGCTGCCCCGCAACACCCACCTGGTCGTCCTCGACCCGCAAAAAGTCCGCACCCGCGTCCACGACCTGCAAAAAAC
Organism: Corynebacterium aquilae DSM 44791; assembly: GCF_001941445.1. NCBI lineage: Bacteria > Bacillati > Actinomycetota > Actinomycetes > Mycobacteriales > Corynebacteriaceae > Corynebacterium > Corynebacterium aquilae. The sequence continues at coordinate 988,583 of NZ_CP009245.1, forward strand.
CGACGAAGAATTCCTCGCCGCCGGCTGGGAAGCCGCCGCCATGGGCGCCAACGGCCCCATCGCCGCCGAAGGCCTCGACCTCACCGCAGCCTCCTTCCGCTCCTACGACTCCCTGCTGAAAAACGCCAGCACCAACGGGGCAGTATGGACCTTCAGCGTCCCCGGCATGCTCGAAGAAGGCACCGACGAAGACGACACCCTGCCGCTGGACTACCAGGCCGCACCCCAACCCCGCGGCGACATCAACGACATCGCCTCCATGATGGCGATGCTGCAAGCCCACACCCGCGACGGCGGCCGCGCCGCCTTCATCGCCCCCACCAAAGCCGTCGTCAAACGCATGGTCGACCGCTTCCGCGAAAACGGCATCCCCACCAAAGTCGCCACCGCCGGCTGGGAACCCACCCCCGGCGAAGTCACCCTCTACCAGGCATTTAGCCATGCCGGCCTGATCTTCCCCAAACCCGGCAAATACGGCGAGACCATGAGCCTGCCGCTGGTCGTCATCACCGAAACCGATCTGACCGGCAACCGCGTCGGCGACATCGCCGGCGCCAAACGCAAACCCGCACGCCGCCGCAACCGCGTCGACCCGCTCGCCCTGACCCCCGGCGACCTCGTCGTCCACGAAACCCACGGCATTGGCCGCTTCGTGAAAATGACCGAGCGCACCATCGACGCCGGCGACGAAACCTCCCGCCGCGAATACGTCGTCCTCGAATACGCCCCCTCCAAACGCGGGCAGCCCGGCGACCAGCTCTACGTCCCCATGGACGCCCTCGACATGCTCAGCCGCTACACCGGTGGCGACGCACCCACCCTGTCGAAAATGGGCGGCTCAGACTGGAAAAACACCAAAAAACGCGCCCGCGCCGCCGTCCGCGAAATCGCCGCCGAACTCGTCCAGCTCTACGCCAAACGCGCCGCCACCCCAGGCCACCCCTTCGCGCCGGACAGCCCCTGGCAAAAGGAGATGGAAGACAACTTCCCCTACACCGAAACCGAAGACCAGCTCGCCGCCATCGACGCCGTCAAAGAAGACATGGAAGCCCCCCGCCCCATGGACCGCGTCATCGTCGGCGACGTCGGCTACGGCAAAACCGAAGTGGCCGTCCGCGCCGCCTTCAAAGCCGTCCAAGACGGCAAACAAGTCGCCGTGCTCGTGCCCACCACCCTGCTGGCACAACAGCACCTAGCCACCTTCGAAAACCGCACCGCAGGATTTCCCACCACCATCCGGGGACTCTCCCGCTTCACCAGCACTAAAGAAGCCAAAGAAACCCTCGCCGGGTTGGCCGACGGCAGCGTCGACATCGTCATCGGCACCCACCGCTTGCTGCAAACCGGCGTGCAATGGAAAAACCTTGGCCTGATCATCGTCGACGAGGAACAGCGCTTCGGCGTGGAACATAAGGAACACATCAAAGCGCTCAAAGCAGCCGTTGACGTGCTCACCATGTCCGCCACCCCCATTCCCCGCACCCTGGAAATGTCCATGACGGGCATTCGGGAAATGTCCACTATCCTCACCCCGCCCGAAGACCGGCACCCCGTGCTGACCTACGTCGGCGCCCAAGAAGACAAGCAAGTCGCCGCCGCGATTCGTCGCGAACTGCTGCGCGATGGGCAAGTGTTCTACGTGCACAACAAGGTCAAAAGCATCGAAAAACGCGCCCGGGAGCTGCGCGAACTGGTCCCCGAGGCGCGCATCGTGATCGCCCACGGCCAAATGAGCGAAGAACAGCTGGAAAAAACGGTGCAAGGCTTCTGGGATCGCGAATACGACGTGCTGGTGTGCACCACCATCGTCGAAACCGGCCTAGACATCGCCAACGCCAACACCCTCATCGTGGAAAACGCCCACCACATGGGGTTGAGCCAGTTGCACCAGCTGCGTGGGCGCGTGGGGCGATCCCGTGAACGCGGCTACGCCTACTTCCTGTACCCCAAAGACATCACCCTCACCGAAACCTCCTACGACAGGCTGGCCACCATCGCCAGCAACAACGAGCTCGGCGCCGGCATGGCGGTGGCGCGCAAAGACCTCGAAATGCGCGGCGCGGGCAACATCCTCGGCGCCGAACAGTCCGGCCACATCGCCGGTGTTGGCATGGACCTGTACATGCGCCTGATCAAGGACGCCGTGGCGGCGTTCAAAGCCATGGCCAATGGGGAAGTCATCGACGGCACCGACAACACGCCCCGAGAAATCCGCATCGATCTGCCCGTCGACGCGCACATCCCGGCCGAATACATCGCCAGCGAAAGGCTGCGCCTGGAGGTCTACCGCAAACTCGCCGAAGCCAAACAAGAAGCCGATCTCAAAGCCACCGTCGAGGAAGTCACCGACCGCTACGGCAAGCTGCCCGAAGAGGTCGAACGCCTGCTGGCCGTTGCCCGACTGCGGTTGGTGTGCCGCGACGCCAAACTCACCGACATTGGAATGCAGGGCACCCGCATGAAAATCCACCCGGTGGATCTGCCGGATTCCAAGCAGGTGCGGCTGCGCCGCATGTACCCCGGCGCCACCTACCGGGCGGCCGCCCAGGCGATACAGATGCCCATGCCGAAAAAGGGCACCAAGGTCACCGATCCTTTGATGCGCGACGAGGAACTCATCCAGTGGTGTGCGGACTTTGTGGCCACCATGTTCGACGTCGAGGGCATCGATGTGCGCAACGGCCAGGTGCGCTCCCCGGAAGCGCCCCGCATCACGGAAGCCAAACCCGCCACTAAAGCGCGCACGAGCTCCCGGACCGCCAGCGCTACCGGAGGCTTTTCCTCCCGCGCGGGTCGCGGAGGTGTGTCCGGAGCGCCACGGTTGGGCCAATACGACCCCAGCAGGGGAGGGCGCAGTGATGTGCAAGCCAAGGCGGCGGAGCGCAGGGCGCGCCGCAAGCGCCGCGATGACGATGATGGGCCCGTGAGTGGAGTTTTCAGCTTCCGGGGCTAAAAGTCAGTTTTCATTAAGACTGCTCTTAGGTAGCACAATCGGTGCCACCGCTATCCAGGCGATAGTTGTGGCACCCGTTACTGAAAACCGGTGATGTAATGAGAAAGACACTGGTCAAGGGGTAAAAAATACCTCCAGCGTGTACCCCCATGTATCACATAATGGATGTCATATTCGCATAGGCTAGAGAGATAGATTTTCATTGTCTCTCTGCAACTCATGGGACTTCCCACTTTTTCTCCTCCTCACCCGTTCGGTGAGTGGGGGAGCAGAGAGGCGGAAGACAAGGGTTCGTCAAAAGGCTGGTGCGAAAAGGTTATGCAGTATTTACAACCGACGTCCTCATCAGCGTGTGACGGCTGTGCATCAGCAGCTGGTTTGGAAGACCTCGAGCAGCAGGAGCGCACCTTCCCTTTCAGCCTGCGCTATCTGACCGACCGGGCGTTTTTGATCCACGTCGTTATGGCGTGGGTGGCCCTGTTTGCCGTGCTTCCCGCCCTGCTGTTGGTGGTGCCCTATCTACCTTTCCCGCACCACCCCGCCCTGGTGAGCACCTTCATCATCGGCACCGGCTGGTTTTTGTACAGCTTCGACGAGACCACCCACAAAAAGGCCATCACCGCCTCGCTGTTGGGGTGGATTGCGTTGACGCTGTGGCGGGAGATCCAATTCCATTTCATTCCCAGTGTGGCTGTGCTGGCACCGGGGCTTTCCCCGGGGGTTGCGGCCGCGGTTGATGTGACCTCCGCGGTGCTGTTTACCTTCCTGATCACGGCCGTGGTCGCTGTACCTTTGGCGGCGGCAGGATTGCTGATGATTCACTCCAGCGTCGACACCCCGGTGCCCCTGGAGCCGGGCAGCGTGATCTTGCGTTCGGTGACCGTCTCCGAGGTCAAAGCCTTCCTGTTGACCGCCACAGTGTTGGTGGTGTTTAGCTTTTCCGCCCTGGTCTTGATGCTGGCGCTGCTGCCGGACTGGGTGAGTTTTTCGCTGTACTTCGATTTGGCGTTGGTTGGTGTGGCTTTCGCCTTTGCCTTGCGCAGGCTTTCCTGGTGGGTGTTTGGCATTGTGGCCGTGGTGGGCACCACCGTGTCGATGATCTTTTTGTTGTCCGATCTGGATCTGTTGTCGGACACCGCGCTGTCCCTGCTGTTCCTGCTGGAGCTGCCCATCAACGTTGCTGCCGTCACCGGTGTTGCAGGTGTCTTCGCCTACGCCTTTGGCGCTCACCGGGGTCGCGAGGCCTCCCTTGCCAATCCCTATACCAGCGACAATCCCCCGCGAAACGTGTTGAACTCCTCCGGGGCGGGGGAGATGCTCATCAGTGAAGACGATTCGGCCTTTGACACCATTCGCCTGCGGGTGTTTGTTGGCTCCCCGGGGTTTTATGTGGCCCTGGTGCTGTTGATCGTCACGGTGAGTATCTCCTACGGTGGCTTAAGCAATCTGATTGTCACCATGCCGACCAATACCGCCGCCATCGGTGCGATGGTGATGGTGTCGATGGGGGTCTTGGCGCACATCCCGCAGCTGACCCGCATTAAGACGTTGATTGCCGCCACGTTGACCTGTGTGGTCATCGAGGCCGCCTGGATCGCGTGGGGGCAGGCTTTGGCAGACAAGCTGGATAGCTTCGGCGAGCTGAAACTGGCCGACAACATGCTGTTCATGCTCTTTGTGACGATTTTGCCGGTTGCTTTGGGCATCGGGGTGGGCGCGTTGCTCGCCTTGTTGCTGCCGGTGACCAAGGTGGTTTCCGTGGCGGTCTCCCCGAACCGGGCCGAGGATTCTTATCGCCTGTGTCCGAGCTATCAGCCCTTCATGACGCCGTGGATGGTGCGGGCGATCGGCAGTGGCCTGGTGGTGTTTGTGGTGGTGTGCTTCCTGAAGTATCTGCCCTGGACCAGCCAGACCACCGTCGCAGTGCCCAGCGGTTTCAGCTTCGGCATGGCGGTCGTTTTGATGTGGGTTTTGCGCCGCGCTCACCGGCGCACCTATGCCCTGTTTTTGGCGGGGGGAGTGGTGATGCTGGTGTGCCAGATCTTCATCGACTACCACTCGCTGGAGGGCTATCTGACCTACCTGATGCTGTTTTTGACCCCGCTGCCGTGGATCGTGGTGTGGGCCGGGCTGATGGGGCTGCTGGCTTTCGGGTTGCGTTCCCGCTACCCCGAGATGGACTTCAGCGTGGCCGAGCCAGTGGTTACAGATGAGTTTTTCCACATCATTGACGATGAATCAGATTCGGACTCATCTAGCATCGCTAAGGCGGATTCGGGCCAGCCGCCCTCAGATATTGAACGCGCCACACCGGATACGGTTTAGCCCTTAACACGAAAAAAGATCCTCGTTTAGTAAGGCGGTGCGCCCGGTTTTTGCGGTGTACCACGCACAACGCCCGGCCGATGTTCGCCCCTTCTTAAAAGGGCGGGCACCGGCCGGGCGTTGCGTTAAGCGAGGGACTGTTAGGCGGTTTGCTCGAACAGTTTCTTACCCCAATAGTCGTCGGGGCCTTCCACTCCGCCGGGGCAGGCGAAGATGGCAGAGGACTCGTAGCGGACGTATTCGTTCATCTTGTCGCCCTTGGACAGCTTCGACTGGACGGGAATGAAATCCCGTTCGGGGCTGGCGACGAAAGCGATAAAGAACAGTCCGGCGTTGAGGTGGCCGAAGCCATCGGAACCGTCGACGAAGTTGTAACCGCGGCGCAGCATGCGGGCACCATTGTTTTCGGAGTGGTGCGCCAGGCGGGCGTGCGCATCGTTGGGGATGACCGGCCCATCAGTGCCGACATACTCATCAAGCGGTAGCTCGTCGTACTCGTTGCTGCGGCCCAATGGGGCGCCTTCGAGCTTGTCGCGCCCGAAGGTCTCCTCCTGGTCTTTAAGCACCTGCCGATCCCAGTTCTCAATGAGCATGCGGATACGGCGGGTGATCAGGAAGGAACCATTGTTCATCCAGTCGCCGGGCTCGTGGACCCACACGTGCTTGTCCACCAGGTCGGTGTATTCGACGCGCAGGTTGTTGGTGCCGTCTTTAAAACCGAAAAGGTTACGCGGGGTCTTCTGGGCCTCAGTGGTTGAGGAGGTGCGACCAAAACCGAGCTGGGACCAGCGGACCGCAACCTTGCCGGTGCCTTCCTTGGCGAGCACCCGCACCGCGTGCACCGCGACCTGGGGGTCGTCGGCGCAGGCCTGGATGCAGATATCGCCCTTGCTGATCTTCTCGTCGATCGCGTCACCGGAAAAGTGCGGCAGATCGTTGAGCTCAGCGGGTTTTGCGGAGGCGAAACCGAAGCGATCATCGAACAGGCTGGGGCCGAAGCCGATGGTGATGGTGAGGTTCGCGGCGGGAAGATCCATGGCCTCGCCGGTGTCGGTGGCGACCCAGAAGTCGCCCCCGCCGACAGCGCCATCTTCCGTGGCGAGCTCTCCTTCAGTCATGCGGCGGGCCATGGCGGTCCACGTTTTGAACAGATCTTGAAGATCCGCACGTGTTGTCCCATCCAGCACATCGAAGGAGACGAAGTGCATGCGGTCTTGGGCCGCGGTGGTGATGCCCGCCTGGTGGATGCCGTCGAAGTCGACGACGTGGTTGGGGATGTGAGCCTGGGCGCTGGGGCCGGAAGGCATGACAGAGAATCCCGCCACACCAGCCACGCCGAGCCCTGCGCCCGCCAGGAATCCGCGGCGGGAGATCTCTGCGTTATTCATGATTTACTTCGCGACCAGTTCCTGCACCTTGGCAACGTTCAGGGTCAACGCGTCGAGAGCGTTGGACAGCTCCTTGCGCTGATCTTCGGTGACGGTGGAGTAGTTGACGAAACCATCGCCCTCACGGTAGCCGTCGAGCAGTTTCTGCACCTTGGCGAAGTCAGCGTTGATGGACTCCAACAGCTTCGGATCACGGGCATCGATGGCCTTTTCCAGGGAGGCAATAGCGGCCTTGGAGCCGTCCAGGTTGGCCTGGAAGTCGTAGAGGTCGGTGCCGGAGAAGACATCTTCCTCACCGGTGATCTTGGAGGTGGAGATCTCGTCGAGCAGCTCCTGGGCGCCACCGGCGATCTGGGCCGGGGTGATGGTGTAGTCCTTGGAGTCGACACCCTTGACCAGCTCGTCCACGTCGGCAGTCAGCTGCTTGGCGTCAGCCTTGGTCTCGTCGGTGATCTTGCCGGCCTGGAACAGGTCCTTTTCGATCTTGTGGAAACCGGTCCAGGTGTCGCCCTCTTCCAGGTCGCGCTCGCGCAGGTCGAGGCGCGGGTCAAGATCGTCGGGGAAGGACTCGGCGACCGGCTCGATGCGCTCGTAGGGGGTACGCACGATCGGGAACAGAGCCTTAGCGCCTTCCAGGTCGCCGGCGTCGATGGCGTCGGTGAACAGTTTGGTCTGCTCCTGCAGGGCCTTGGTTTGGGTGCGGACGTAGGCGATGTAGCCGTCGACTGCCTCAGCAAGAACCGCGTCGCCGTCGGTGGCGGACTTGGATTCACCGGTGACCTTCAGGGTGGAGGAAATGCCCTCGCCGACCATGCCGGGCTTACAGGTCAGGGTGTAGTCGCCCGGGTCGGTGATCTGGACGGTCAGCTTACGGGTCAGGCCGGGGCCAATGTTTTCGACCTCGCCCACCACGCGGCCACCGGAGGTGTAGACGTAGAACTCGGTGACCTTCTTGCCGTTGTTGGTGACCTCGAAGGTGGAGGTGCCGGTGGTGGTTTCGGTGCCGGAGATTTCACAGCTGTCATCGTTGGCGGTGACGGTGAAGTTCGACGACTGTGCCTCGTCGACCTTGTCGGCGCAGGCAACCAGAGTTGCGGGCAGGGCGAGGGAAAGCGCCGCCAGGGAGATAGCCTTGGAAAGCTTCATGATGGTGTCAAGTCCTTGGGGTAGAAAACTAGTGGTCTTTTGGGTGAGTGTGTGCCCCACTTTTCCCGGCCGGTTACAGCCTGGGTGGGGCGCGCATAAAGAAATATGGATTTATTGTCGGCGCTTGCTGCCCGTACGCAGCTGCGGTGTGGGGTGGGCGCCGAGTTTGTGGGGCGCGCGGCGGCCGGGGCCGGGGCGCGCGCTGGGGGTTAGACGGTGGCGGGCGCCGGGGTGGGGTGGGTGGTGGTGTGCGGCTGTGTGGTTTTTTGGGGCCGCAGGAATAGCCACAGGGCGAGCACCAGGTAGACGGCCCAGCCGATCATGGAGGCGATGGTGGGGGCGGGGACCAGGTTGAAGATGCCTTCGATGAGGGTGGCGGCGGTGCTGCCGGGCACGAGGATGTGGGAGATGTCGAAGGCGAGGTTGTTGAGCCCCGGCAGCACGCCGGCTTCTTGCAGGTCGGTGATGCCGTAGCGGAGGATGCCGGCGGCGACGACTACGAGGAGTACACCGGTGACGGTGAAGAAGACTTTGAGGTTGATTTTGAGTGCGCCGCGGTACATCAGTGCTGCGAGGACGACGGAGAACACCATGCCGAGTGCGAGCCCGAGGAAGGGTTTTGCGAATGCCCCGTTGGTGAAGGAGTCGAAGACGAGCAGTGCGGTTTCGATGCCTTCGCGCACCACGGCAGTGAAAGCGACGACGATGACGGCGAAGGGGCCGACGTTGATAGCGGATTGCATCTTGCCGGACAGTTCCTTGCTCATGTTTTTCGATGCCCCGCGCATCCACAGCAGCATCCAGGTGACCAGGGCGACTGCGACGAGGGAGGCGATGCCGCCGACGAGTTCTTGGCCGGTTGAGGTCAGGGTTTTGGTGCCCAGTTGGATGGCGAGGAAGGTGGCGATGGTGGTGCCCAACGCGGCGGCGACGCCGATCCAGACCCATTTCAGTTGGTCGGTGCGGTGGCCTTTAACCAGGAAGGCGACGAGGATCATGACGACCATCGATGCTTCGAGGCCTTCGCGAAGGCCGATGAGGAAGTTGGCGAACAGCATGTTGGGTATTCGTCCTTGGCAAGGTGTGACGCGAGGTAACCGGTGGCCGTTGTGGGTCTTGTGGTGACCTGTGGCGGCTGGTGGTGTGCCCTGCGGGGTGCGGGGCGGTCTCGGGTCCGGGCGGCTATCGAAACGTGCGGGTGGGTGTGTGCCTGGGATGCGCTGGCTTGAACGATTCGTGGGTCGAAAAAGTGAGCGCAGGGTGTGCACACCGTGCGTTAGCAGTGCGGTGCTTTTTTAGGTTAGGCGCACCCACCGGTTCTAAGGCTAGACCCCTGTGTGGGTTTTGTGGTAGCCATGCCTTTGTTTATTCAGGGTGAGAAATGCCACGTCTGGCACTCTTTCGGGTGATGCGGCGGGGGTGGTGGCGTGGCAGCGCAGGCGCAAAAGGGGAGTGGTTCGAAGCGTGGAAGTGGCTATCAATACAAAGGCGGATGCGCCGGTGAGTGATTGCCGGGGGTGTGTTGGCGTTGTGGTGCGGGGGTAGCGTTGCTGCTTTCCACCAGAGAAAACGCATGGGTGTTGGGTGCTTGGGGGTGGGTGTTTGGTGGTGGGGTTTCGTCTCGTGGGGCGCTGCGGGTCGCTATGCTCTAGGCCATGTCTGTTGTTCTTCTCGATCCGCGCTGCCCCGACACCATTCCCGTGGACGCCATCGCCGTCCTTAGGGGTGAGATTCGTTACACCGATGAGGTGGGGGTGCATGTGCGCTGGGTTGTTGGCGATATTGCTGCCCGCGCGGCGGCGCTGCCGCCGGCGGTGGGGGTCGCTGCCGATGAGCCGGTGTTGGTGTCCTCCAACGAGGATGATCCGTTGGTGCGCGAGGCGCTGGCGCGCGGGGAGAAGCTGTATGCGGCGGCGTCGCGGGGGCAGGAGGTCATCCCGGAGCGGCTTCGTGCGATCGATGAGGCGATGGCGGTGATGCGTCGCGCCCTGGAGATTGGCCAGTGGGAGCGCAGCCAGACTCACCAGAGTTTGATTCCGTATTTGCGGGAGGAAACCGAGGAGCTTATCGAGGCGATTGAGAACCAGGCCGGCGGGGCGGGGATGTCACGCGAAGCGGAGCTGCGCGACGAGCTGTCGGATGTGTTGCTGCAGGTGCTGTTCCACGCCCAGATCGCGCAGGAGCGGGGCGCGTTTGATTTCGGTTCGGTGGCCGACGCTTTTGTGGCAAAGATGCGGGCGCGTGCGCCGTACTTGTTTGATGGCACCACGGAGATTGTTTCCATCGAGGAGCAGCAGCGCTTGTGGGAGGAGTCGAAAAAGCCGGCGTTTGATCCTTTGACGGCGGATTCTTCGCTCCTGCCGCCGCTGGTGGGGCTGGGGGAGTTGCAGCTTCCGAAGGAACCGACCCTGGATTAGTAAATTGCGCCCCTATGTGAGGGCGCCTGTGTATTCGCTGGCGTGTGGGACTGTTTCGGTTCCATGCGCGCTGGGACTTCGGGCTGAAAGCTGCGCCATGTGTGCGATGGTGCGCGAGGGGTGGGTCTGTGGCGGGCTGTGGGTGGTGAAAAAGGGGCCGGGCACGGCACAACCCGCCGTCGGTGCGGTGCCGGCGGCGGGTTGTGGGGGAAGGCTGGTGGTGGCTACTGCTGCTTGAGCAGGGGGCCGAGGATAGCGGCCATGTCGCCCAGCTTGCTCATCTCGCTGGAGCCCATCTGGGAGGACAGCTGGCTGAGCTGATCTTTTTTGACCAGGCCACACTCGTCGGCGCGGGCTGCCAGGTCGGTGGAGACCTTTGCGCCCACCACACCACTTTGGTCGAGCTGGCCGGCGACAGCGGCGATCTTGGTGGCGGTCTTGGTGCGCAGGGATTCGCGGGTGTCGTTCGGGTCGAGCAGACCGAAGCCTTCCAGCAGGGCCTTGGTGTCATCGCAGGTCAGTGCGTTGGCGGTGTTGGTGCCGATGACCAGGCCGAGGATGGTAGCTTCGTTGGCGGCGTGTGCCGGGGTGGCCAGGGAAGCGGTGGCGATGGCTGCTGCGGCAGCGGAGGCAAGAACGCGCTTGATCATGTGGTTGAAACTTTCGTTGTCGAGGGGGAAGAAAAACGAAGAAAAACAGCTGGTGCTGCTCCGGTGGGGATGCCGTAGCACCCACTCCACACCTGTTACTGGTGGGGTCTTTGTGAAAATTGAACACTATTGTGACTAATGGGGCAAGGGTTCGGGTGGGAAACGGGGGTAAAGCTCACCCCACCCCGCCTCACCCCGCCTCACCTCGTTCCACTTCATGCCGCCCCGCCACAACCACAACCGCAGCCACAACCGCAGGCTCAGCCGCAACCGCACCGACTTTTTTGGCGCGCCTCCCGCGCCGCGTGAGATTTCCTGGTTCCCGCAAACTGCCCCCGCTTGCCGCATCACACTTCCCGCACCACCGATGCTGGGTGTGCGCTGGGTGCGCCGACCTGCATGAGTGTCGGCAGTCTAAAAAGATGCTGATGATCCCCGCCTATGTGCCCACCCAAAAAGAACAAGGCGGTAGGATGACGTCTCATGGCTGCAGGCAGAAAAACTCTGCGCGGCTGCTTTTTTGCAGCGGTGCTCGCACTGATCATGATTGTGGTGATGATCGGTGCTCTCATTGCCGTACTTGCAGGTCGGGTAGATTTCCCCTCAAACGAACCGGTCCCCGAAGATGTCCCGCCAGCGCACGGCGCCCAGCCCCCAGCCATAGATATCGACGCCCCCGGGCGTACCTCCGTCGCGCTGTATGAGTGGGCTGCCCCAATCGCCGCCGACACTGGAATTTCCGTACCGGCGCTCGCGGCCTATGCCAACGCCCAGCTGATCGCGGAGAAATCCTGGCCCGACTGTCATCTGAATTGGACCACCCTGGCGGGCATTGGTTACGTGGAAACCCGCCACGGCACCTATACCTCAAAGCTGCTCGGGTCCAAGCCTTCCATCGACGACAACGGATTCGTCACCCCCATCATCGTGGGCGTGCCACTGGATGGCTCCCCCGGATTCGCCGAAATCCGCGATACCGATCAGGGGAAATGGGACGGGGACTCCGAATATGATCGCGCCGTTGGTCCCATGCAGTTCATTCCCGAAACTTTCCGCACTATCGGCATTGACGCCAACGGTGACGGGGTTGCCGACCCTAACCAGATCGACGATGCGGCGGCATCCGCCGCCCGCTACCTCTGCCTCGACGGCCGTGATCTTGACACCCCGCAGGGGTGGACAAAGGCCATCTACGCCTACAACCACTCCGGCGACTATCTCGTCAAAGTCCGCAACGCGGCCGCCCACTACGCGCTGCGGGAACATCCCTAAAGATTTCCGGCTGCGCTGGCGCTTTCTAGCGCGCAGGGGTGCAGCCTGATGGTTGGTGATGATTGGTGATGATTGCGGGGGCTTGGGCGTGGGTTTTGGGGTGGGGGGCAGCGGTGGGGCGCGTTCGGGTGTGGGGAAGTGGGGCGACTAAAGCGACATTTAAAAAGTCCGATTGCTTCCGATTTGTTGTGTTTGCTCGGACATGTGGGAGTGCTATCTCTCACATTTCTGGCGCTGTGACGCAGGTGGAGTGCCCCCGAAAAAATAACTGGCGTCACGAATCCACAAAAAGTGGAACAATTGACACTATCGGTGCCCACAGCCATCGACGTGCGGTTGCCGCCAGCAACCACACCACGCAGCCTCAGCACAGTGCACACGCACATGAGTCACGGTTATGGGTGCCCCGACGAACATCAATACCTACTGGCTAGGAGGCCCAAGTGGCTGAAATTATGCACATCTTCGCCCGCGAAATCATGGATTCCCGCGGCAACCCCACCGTCGAGGTCGAAGCATTCCTCGATGACGGAAGCCACGGCGTCGCCGGCGTTCCTTCCGGCGCATCCACCGGTGTCCACGAAGCACACGAGCTGCGCGACGGTGGCGACCGCTACCAGGGCAAGGGCGTGCTGAAGGCTGTCGAAAACGTCAACGAGACCATCAGCGACGAACTCGTCGGCCTCGAAGCTGACGACCAGCGCATCGTCGACCAGGCCATGATCGACCTGGACGGCACCCCCAACAAGAAGAACCTCGGCGCCAACGCCATCCTCGGCGTCTCCATGGCAGTGGCCAAGGCAGCCGCCGATTCCGCCGGCCTGGAACTGTTCCGCTACATCGGTGGCCCTAACGCCCACCTGCTGCCCGTGCCGATGATGAACATCGTCAACGGTGGCGCCCACGCCGACTCCGGCGTCGACGTCCAGGAATTCATGATCGCCCCCATCGGTGCAGAATCCTTCTCCGAGGCACTGCGCATGGGCGCAGAGGTCTACCACAACCTCAAGGCCGTCATTAAGGCCAAGGGCCTGTCCACCGGCCTGGGCGACGAGGGCGGCTTCGCTCCCTCCGTCGAGTCCACCAAGGCAGCCCTCGACCTCATCGTCGAGGCCATCACCAAGGCCGGCTACACCCCCGGCACCGACGTTGCCCTCGCACTCGACGTTGCCTCCTCCGAGTTCTTCGACAAGGACAAGGGCGTCTACAACTTCGAAGGTGGCCAGCACACCGCCGCCGAAATGACCGAGGTCTACAAGAAGCTGATCGAGGAATACCCGATCGTCTCCATCGAAGACCCGCTGCAGGAAGACGACTGGGAGGGCTACACCCACCTCACCGCCGAAATCGGCGACAAGGTCCAGATCGTCGGCGACGACTTCTTCGTCACCAACCCCGCCCGCCTGGCCGAAGGCATTGAGAAGAAGGCCGCCAACGCCCTGCTGGTCAAGGTCAACCAGATCGGTACCCTCACCGAGACCTTCGACGCCGTCGAGATGGCACACCGCAACGGCTACCGCTGCATGATGTCCCACCGCTCCGGTGAGACCGAGGACACCACCATCGCCGACCTGGCCGTCGCCCTGAACTGTGGCCAGATCAAGACCGGTGCCCCCGCCCGCTCCGAGCGCGTCGCCAAGTACAACCAGCTGCTCCGCATCGAGCAGATGCTCGGCTCCAGCGCCGTCTACGCCGGCCGCTCCGCCTTCCCGCGCTTCCAGGGCTAAGCCCCTAAAAGCGCCCGGCAGGCCCCTAGCCTGCCCCAACGGCCCTCGCCCCACCAACCACGCCCAGTGGTTGCACCGGCGAGGGCCGTTGCCCGTTTGGGCCCTGACACACCCGCACCCAACCCACAGCCGCGCTAAAGGTGTCTATCCAGGCTTTCCTGACCAAAGCTCGCTAGACTGTGGGCACTATGGCAAAAGGTGACAACAAGCGCAGCCGCGGACAAGTGCCGGTCTCCCGGCGCGAACTTAACCAGCGGCACAAGCAGGCAGTCGCCGCGCTGAAAGCAAAACGCGAACCGATCAGGCCGATTAGTCATGTCGAAATCGCGATCCTGGCCACCGTGTTTTTGGCGGTGCTGGTGATTGTGGCCGTGCCGGTGCGTAACTACGCCCAACAGCGCGGTGAGATCGCGCGTGTCACCGCCAGTATTGCGGCGAAGCAAAAACAAAAAGACGATCTGTCTGCCCAGCTCGGTGAGCTGCAGTCCGATGATTACATTCGTGAGCAGGCTCGTGCCCGCTTCGGGGTGATTGAGCCCGGGGAGACGGCGTTTCGCATTTTGGATCCTGCGTTGGGTGAAAATCCCCAAGCGACGAAGCGGGAGGACCCTGCGGCTCTTGCTGGGCCTTGGTATAGCCAGTTGTGGGCGTCGATTTCTCAGGAAGAGGCCCCGAGCGCTGTTGGTATTGGGCATCCGCCTGCACCCAGTGATGCGGAGACCACGAGTCGGTTGCCGATCGAAGGCCAGCCGCTTCCTACTCCGGCCCCGGAAGAACCTGCCGATCAGGTGCCCGCGCCGGAGGGCAACCCGGAGGTTCCTCCGGTGGATAACGCCCCAGCGCCGGCGCCTGCGCCGGATGCTCCGGCGGCGCAATAGGCAAAAGTTTGTTTGTGGCACCCGTTTAACCGTGTTGTGGTTGGGCGGGTGCTTTGTGGTGTGCCCACTTGTTGGGACGTGACCTAGGTTGCATTGGGTGTTGGGGGCATGACTGTCTCACCTTTGCCGAGGTCGACCATGCCTTGGGGCCGGGTTCATGACAGAATATGCAGTCATGAGCGTTAGCGAAAAAGACATCCTGGATGTAGCACAGCAGTTGGGCCGCACCCCGCGCGGGGTTTTGGAGATCTCCTACCGGTGCCCTGACGGGGCTCCGGGCGTGGTGAAAACTGCCCCGCGCCTGGATGATGGCACGCCTTTTCCGACCTTGTACTACTTGACGGATCCGCGTTTGACTGCCGAGGCTTCCCGCCTGGAGGTCGCGCACGTCATGAAGTGGATGAGCAGCCGGCTTGAAAGCGACGAGGAGCTGCGTGAGGATTACCGCAAGGCTCACGAGTACTACTTGGCTGAGCGCAACAAGATCGAAGATCTTGGTACTGATTTTTCTGGCGGCGGTATGCCCGACCGGGTGAAGTGCCTGCACGTCCTCATTGCTTATGCTCTGGCTGAGGGGCCGGAGCACTTCCGCCTGGGTACCGAGAGTGTGGCTATGGCCGCCGAGCACGCACAGCTGCGCGGTACTGCTATTCCTGCGGATTGGCCGACCTGTGCGGAGCTCGGCATCAACTTGGATGATTTTGATTTCTCTAATGCCGGAGTGAAGCCCTAAAAGCCTATGACCCGTTTAGCTGCCGTTGATTGCGGAACTAATTCCATCCGCCTGCTGATTAGCGAAGTTGCTGTCACCGCTGAAGGCCACGTCGTCGCTAAAGACATCGTGCGCGAGATGACTATTGTTCGTCTCGGGCAGGACGTGGACGCGACCGGAAAGTTCGCCCCTGAGGCCCTCGAGCGCACTGAGAAAGCTCTCGCCCGCTATGTCGAGATCATGAAGGACAACTTCGTCAGCGATGTCCGCATGGTGGCGACCTCCGCCACCCGTGATGCCTCCAATAAGGAGGAGTTTTTCACGATGACTGCCCGCTTGCTGGGGCAGATTGTGCCGGGGCGTCGCGCTGAGGTGATTAGTGGTGAGGAAGAGGCCCACCTGTCCTTCGTGGGGGCCGTCGCCGATATTCCTGCCTCCGAAGGGCCTTTCCTCGTGATTGATCTTGGCGGCGGATCCACCGAATTTATCGTGGGTGAATCCGACGGCAACATCTTGGGCGCGCACTCTGCCCATATGGGCTGCGTGCGACTGTCCGAGCGGATTTTGCGCAGCGACCCGCCCACCGCAAGTGAAATTGAAATTGCCCGCGATACGGTGGCAAAGCGCATGGACGATGTGAAAACCATCGTCCCGTTGGATAAAGCACGCACGGTGGTGGGGTGTGCTGGCACCTTCACTACTTTGTCGGCCCTGGCTCAGGGGCTGGAATCTTACGATCCGCGGGCGATCCACGGCAGTGAGCTGCGCATGGATTCCCTGCGTCATCTCGCGGAGCAGGTCCTGGGGCAGACCGTTGCCCAGCGGGCTCATAACCCGGTGATTCATCCCGGCCGTGCTGACGTGCTTGGCGGCGGGTGCGTTGTCGTGCAGGGCATCATCGATACTCTGAAGCCGATGGGGCATAGCACCCTGCGGATTAGCGAAAAAGACATCCTGGACGGCATCATCGCTTCCCTGGCGGTCGCTGGCGGATAGTCTTCCTCCTGGGCTTTTTGCCCGGTTTCACGATTCAGCTTCTGGGCCTCTCCCTGGGCGATATCACCCGCTGTGGGCAGGGTGCTAAAGTAGTCCCGTGGCGCGCACGACTAGTGGTGCGAAAAGTCACGCCCCTATAGCCCAATTGGCAGAGGCAGCGGACTTAAAATCCGCCAAGTGTCGGTTCGAGTCCGACTGGGGGCACCCCATAGCCTCCGACCTTAAACACAGGTCGGGGGCTATTTCTCTGCCAAGCCCACCGTCGGTGTATCTCAATTCCTTAAAGGTTTTTAAAAGCTAAAACCAAACCCCAGTAGCCCTAGAAAACCTTTCATTCTTAGGCTCGGATCCAGATGGAGGCATAAGGAGCTTATGAAACGGCTTGCTCGCGCATGAAGTATCGGGAGTGAGATTGTTTCACGCTTTCTAGCGAGGCGCTGCTAACAGTCACGATTTCGGTATCGGTGTCTGTCGATTCCAGAGCTCGGTTTACTCGCTCGACCGCTGCTTCGATGGGATCGGCAAATTCACGAACGCTTACGACCCCACTCCTGCGGTTGTAGGTAATGAGAAAAGAAGGCATAGTAGGCGATTTCATTCCTAGGCGGCTTTTAGCGTTGTTAGCTACTTGGTTTCTAAAACTGTTAAAGGGATTGTGCCACGGGGCAACTATTGGGCGGGTTGCATCAGGTCTAGCTGAGCACTTCATCAAGATTCGAGCCAGCAGCCTGGCATTCACAGATTGAAGCTCATCTATCTCATCTAGTGCATTGTGAAACTTTTCCTCACAAGCCCGAAGAGTTGGTGGCGCTGCGGGAATGGGGCGGTAAATGAGACAACATTGCATGCCGTGTGCCAGCGTGCGCTTTGGGGACCTTGTGTTTTTGTCCGTAGACGAATCTCTGTTTCTCGTTAAGCAAGTACCTGGAAGAAACCTTTTAGTCTGCGCATGTGACGTTTGTGTGAAGAAAAGTGATCTGTGGAACTAATTTGGCGAGTTTCGCGTTGTACATACTGAAAAGCCGATACTCTAAGCGTCACGCACGGAAAAACCCCGGCGTGTGCTGAATTGGCACAGTCATTGACACGGTTTGCCCACCAGGGTGAAACCTCGCCCCACGAATGCGGCCCACAAGGGCCGCACACCAGGATTCACACCACGTGCGATGAATCGGTGGGGCAGCAGCTTGGGGTATCGAAAACAACTTTTTCTTCCTCTTACACAGTCGAAAGGAAACGCGCGACGTGCGCAGTTCAAATCCCGTCTTTAGCTCTTTGACCAAAAACTCTCGCGGTCAGGCGCAGGCGTACACCCAGGCTGGCTACGGCCAGGCTGAGTCCTTCAACCAGTACGGTGCAGTCCCCGGCCAGCCGCTGGCTCCCACCAGCCGCGCCATGACCCACGACGATGTGGTGACCAAGACTGGCATCACTCTTGGTGTCATCATCCTGGGTGCCATCGTCACTTTCTTCCTCGGCACTCAGAGCCCCGCTTTGGCCAACATCTTGATGTTCGTTGGCATGATCGGTGGCCTGATCACCGTGATGGTTGCCAGCTTCGGCCGTAAGTACGGTTCCGCCGCTGTCACCCTGATTTACGCTGCCTTCGAGGGCTTGTTCGTCGGTGGTATCTCCTTCTTCTTCAGCGGTCAGACCAGCGCCATCATTGGCCAGGCGATCCTGGGCACGCTCGGCGTGTTCCTGGGCATGCTGTTTGTCTACAAAAACGGCATCGTGAAGGTCACCCCGCGCCTGACCCGCATCATCTCCTCCATGATTATTGGTGTGGTGGTGCTGTCCCTGGGCAACCTGGTGCTGTTCATGTTCACCGGTAACAACCCCCTGACCAACGGTGGCCCGATCGCTATCCTGTTCTCGCTGGTCTGCATCGGTTTGGCAGCAATGTCCTTCCTGACCGACTTCGATCAGGCTGATGCGCTGGTGCGCGCCCAGGCTCCGGCCAACATGGCATGGGGCGTCGCCCTTGGCCTGGCTGTGACCCTGGTGTGGCTGTACACCGAGATCCTGCGCTTCTTGTCGTACTTCCAGAGCCGCTAAGCAGCTAGTAGCTCGCAGGAGTGCCCCGAGGTTTTATTCCTCGGGGCACTCCTTTTTGCATGCTTGGCTGCTAGCCACCCTGGCGCCATCTCAGGCCCTGTTGTACGGGCGGGTGTGGGTAAGTGATGCCCAGGGGTTCTTGATTCGTGGTAGGTGGTTTGCGGGGTTGGGGGCTGGTAGATGATGCGAAGACCGAAAAGCCGCCTGCCTCCACTGTGGGAGGCAGGCGGCTGTGGTTCTGGCTTTGTATCTCCTAGCGCGCGGTGTGTAGCGCGCTATGTGGAGGTTTGCAGCCTTCGAGCCTTGTGCGGGCTAGGGGAGAACGACGACGCCGTCGATGGCGACCTGGGTGAAGGATGCGCCGTTGACGGTTTCGAAGGGGTTGGACAGAACAACCTTCACGCCCGGCTTGTTGACGGTCTTGCCGTCAGCACAGTTCGGCAGGCAGTCGTTGGTGACGCGGGTGGCGGTACCAGCGGCCGAAGTTGCGGTCCAGTCGGTCCACTTGATGTCGCGCAGCACGTCGTTGTTGTCGCCGCAGGCCAGGGAGATTTCGTCGGGGCGCTGCTCGGGGGTGCCGACGCAGTTGATGTAGCCCGGCAGATCGCTGTCAGCTGCTGCGGTGGAGGTAGCAGCAGTGGAGGTGGTGGTCTCCTTGCTGTCGCTGGAGGCGGCAGCGGTGCTGGTCACGGTGGGCTTGGCGACGCCGGTTGCGGTGTCGACGAACTTGTCACTATCGACTTCCCCGGGAGGGGAGCAAGCTGCGATTGCGAGGGCGACAACGCCGATGCCGGCGGCAAGAACGCGATTTTTCATGAGGGTGAAACTCCGTGAAGGTGGGATGGGGCAGTGGAGTCGTGGCCGTGTTTGCTGCGGGATGTTCTCGGCGAGGGATGGTTGTCCCCGCCGCGATACCTTGGGCAAAACGACCCAACGTGAGTTCGTGCGCTGTGGGTGAGTGGGCGCAGGAAGCTGTGGGGTTTTAGTTGTTGTCGCGCAGCGCGGCGTACTTTTCGGAGTTGTACGGCTCTGCGGTGACGATGGTGACGGACAGCTGGCGGCCGTTGGGGGCGTAGTACTCGCGGGTTTCGCCTTCGCGGGCGCCGAGGACGGCCTGGCCAAGCGGGGACTGCTCGGAGTAGGTCTCCAGGTCCTTGTTGTCGGAGGCGGCGGCGCGGGTACCGATGAGGAAGGTCTCCTTCTGCTCCTTGTCGCCGTTGTAGTAGACGTGCACGACGGAGCCGACCACTGCGACGCCTTCTTCGATGCCGGAACGCTCGGTGGTGGAGTTGGCCAGAATCTCGGAGATCTGCTTAATGCGGGCCTCTTCCTGGTCCTGCATTTCGCGGGCTGCGTCGTAGCCGGCGTTCTCCTTGAGGTCGCCTTCCTCACGACGCTCGTTAATCTCGGCAGCAACAACCGGGCGGTGGGCGATCAGCTCGTTGAGCTCAGCCTCAAGCTTCTGCTTGGTTTCCGGGGTGATGTACTGCTTCTGGTTATCTGCCATGTTCGCTGTCCTTGAAAAGAAGGGGAAAAGTGAAAAAGTCCTTGCGCCGCGCCACTTCGGTCACCGGCTGGGGTGGCCTGGGGTAGTGGCGGGGTCAAAGGGGGAGTTGTCGTGGCCCGTGCGCACCGGGCTTTTTGTTGGGTGGCCTGGCGGGCTTGTCAACAAAAAGCCCCGACACTAGCTGGTGCGCACCCATGGCGCTTTGATCCGCGTCGCCGTTGGTGTGGGCGGGCGCGGTCGGCGTCGTGAATGCGCGCAGCCGGTGGGGCCACACGACACCGCACAAAAGTACGGCAAACTGGCCACATTCTAACACAGCCATCTACCCGTTTCGGCAGGCAAGGGGGAGGCATATGGGAAACCCCCGGACACTCGTTGGACGAGCAGCCGGGGGTGGGTTATCGGTGCGGAAAGGCTAGGGGCGGGCCAAGTCGGTGAGGTAGTGCGGCGGGTTTTCGCTGCACCCGTACACGCGACCCGCCACGGGCATTTCGCGGCTGGGGATTTCGACCTGGAAGCGCTGCACCTTGGGCCCGCCGGCGGGAATGATGAATTCGCGGCGGCCGACTTCTTCGACGTTGTAGTTTTGGGCGGTGACGATGCAGTAGGAGTCAACGTCGGTGTTTTTGCGGGTGACGTCCACGTTGAGCAGCAAGGTGGTGTCGTTGGTGCGCTCAAAGCCGCCGGGGGTGGCGGAAATGGTAATGGACTGGCGGGCTTGGAAGTACTGCCAGATCACCACCACGGCGATCACGGCGACGATGACGGCCAGAACGGCGACAATTTTGCCGGAGGCATTTCCGGACTCTTTGGCGGGGGAGTCGTAGCGGGCGGATCGGGTGCGAGCAGCCATGGTGGTGGCGGAGTCCTTTACACTTCAGCACTTCACAACAGGTGGCGGCCGGGTCATAGGCGGGCATGCACCGGGTGCGCGGTGTGGCCTGGTTTCCTATGTCGGCGACCGTTGGTGCTTTCTAGGGTATGTCACTAAACGGGCGCGGTGGGAATTGTGGGCAGTAGAGGAGGGGGTTGCCTGTGGGAGAAATTTGGCTTGAGGCCATGCAGGTGTCGCCCAACCCGAGTTTTTCCCGGGTCTTCGTGGGATGGCGGTGGTGTCTGTTCGTCGTTGGGTTTGGGGTGTTTGTCCTGCTTGTGGGGCTTTCTAGGTGCAGGGTAGAAAATAGACTACTCTGTCCATTGTTGAATGTTTTCCTCGCCCACACGCTGGGCGCGAACACCGTTTTGTGAAAGGCCGGTAACGACCATGTCGACGTCGAACCTGCGAATCATGGCAATCCACGCCCACCCGGATGATGAATCCTCCAAGGGCGCAGCAACGATGGCCCGCTACGTTGCTGAAGGTGCTGACGTGTTGGTCGTGACGTGCACCGGCGGTGAACGCGGCGATGTGCTCAATCCGGGGCTCAACGCCGAGGAAATCGACGATATCGCCGCTTTGCGCAAACAGGAGATGGCCAATGCAGCGCGGGCGCTGGGCATCAGCCACCGCTGGCTGGGATATGTCGATTCCGGTTTGCCGCAGGGCGATCCTTTGCCGCCGCTGCCCGAGGGCTGCTTTGCCTTGGCTGATTCCGATGAGGTCACCGAGAAGCTCGTGGGCATTATTCGCGAGTTCCGGCCGCAGGTGATCATCACCTACGACGAAAACGGTGGCTACCCGCACCCGGATCACCTGAAAGTGCACGAGGTGTCGATGCTGGCGTGGGAGCGCGCCGGCGATGCAGATTTCTACCCGGAGGCCGGCGAGCCTTTCAGCCCGCTCAAGCTGTACTACACCCACGGATTTATTCGGCAGCGGTTGGAGATCTTCCACGAGGAGTTCATCAAGCAGGGCTTGGAAAGCCCCTACGCGGAGTTTTTGCAGCGGTGGAAGACCAACCGTGCGGACATCATGGCGCGAGTGACCACCCAGATTGAATGCGCTGACTACTTCGAAGCCCGCGATGAGGCGTTGCGCGCCCACGCCACCCAGATCGATCCGGCCGGCACCTTCTTCGCCACCGACTTGGAGACTCAGCGCCGCCTGTGGCCGACCGAGGAATTCGAGTTGGCGCAGACCCGGGTGACGACCTCTATTCCGGAAGACGATCTTTTCGCCGGGATCGAGGCTTAACCCCAGCTGTCTCCCCCGCAGCGTATCTGGCCTTCGGTGCGGTGCGGTGCCAAAGATAGGCGAAGGGCGGGCGAGTGTGAGAACATGGGATACGCACCTCACCCATGGGTTGACGCACTGTAGCGATGCTTCCCTCGTAGCGAAAGATGTAGTCTTCTAAGCCATGACCTTTGAACTTCTGGCACAGGCCGAACGCGGCGCACAGATCGGCAGCGAATTCGGCAAGGCCTCGCCGGTGGGCCTGTTCATCATCGTGATCTTGCTGGCTGTTGTGCTTTACCTGTCGTGGTCTGTGTCCAAGCGCATTAAGGCCATGTCGCGCCGGCGTGCTTTCGCGGAGGCCGAGGGCCTGGATCCCTTCGATATTGAAGCCATCGATGCGGCGATGAAGGCCCAGGGCCTGGCGCCGACTGAGAAGCTGCGCTGGATTTAATTTCTTGCCTCTGTGATCCGCACCCGTTTTTCGGGTGCGGTTTTTGTTTATTTCCGCTGCCTGTGGTGGCGATTGTGGGTGGCTGGTAGTAAAAGGGGTCACCCTTGCGCCCGCCGGGGGTGCTTGCCGCTAGACTAAAAACCGTGAAGTTTTTGCCCAAGTTGCTCTACCCGGTCTACGAAGCCCGGCTGCGCCGTGAGATTTCCGGTCGCCCGCATCCAGACCACATCGCCATCATGTGCGATGGCAATCGACGCTGGGCACGTGAAGCTGGCTTCGCAGATGTCAGCCACGGGCATCGCGTCGGTGCCCGCAAGATTGGTGAGATGGTGCGGTGGTGTGCCGAAACCGACGTCAATCTCGTCACCGTCTACCTGCTGTCCACCGAAAACCTGCAGCGCACGAGCGATGAGCTGCAGTTGCTGTTCGACATTATTTGTGACGTGGTGGCCGAGCTGGCCGCCCCGGAGACTAATTGTCGGGTGCGGCTGGTTGGTCACCTGGATCTATTGCCTGACTATGTGCATCAGCGTTTGTTGGATGCGGTGCGCGACACCGACGCAAATACTGGTGTCGCGGTGAATGTGGCGGTGGGCTATGGCGGCCGTCAGGAAATCGTCGATGCGGTGCGCTCGTTGATTGAGGAATCCGCCGAGCAGGGCGATAGTGCCGAGGATGTGCGCGATAAGGTCAGCGTGGAGACGATCTCTAAGCACTTGTACACCTCCGGGCAGCCGGATCCGGATCTGGTGATTCGTACCTCTGGTGAGCAGCGTCTGTCGGGCTTTTTGTTGTGGCAGGCCGCGTATTCGGAAATCTGGTTCACCGACACCTATTGGCCGGCGTTTCGAAAGATCGATTTTTTGCGGGCGTTGCGCAGCTACGCCAACCGCACTCGCCGTTTCGGCAAGTAGCCTTAAAGCTTTCATCCCGGCACCTTCTTTTCCCTTTTTCGAAGGGGGCAAAAGTTCAGGTGCCGGGATTTTTTGTGCTCTGCTTTGGGGTCCTGTTTTTGGGGGCTGTGCTGGGTGGGGCTAGATTTTGCGCAGCCGTACCCGGTCGACTTGGTGGTTGGAGTCTTTGCGCATGATCAATGAGGCTCGTACGCGGGTGGGCAGGATGTTTTCGATCAGGTTGGGCAGGTTGACGGACTGCCAGATTTCGCGGGCCACTGCCCGCGCTTGCTGGTCGCTGAGGTCTTTGTAGTGGGAAAAGTGTGCCCCAGGTTTGGAAAAGGCGGTAGAACGCAGCTGCAGGAAGCGGTCGATGTACCACTGTTCGATGTCGGCGGTGCGGGCGTCGACGTAGACGGAGAAATCGAATAGGTCGCTCACCATCAGGGTGGGCCCGGTTTGGAGCACGTTGAGGCCCTCGAGGATGAGGATGTCGGGCCGGTCGACGTCGACGAATTCGTCCGGCACCCGGTCGTAGAGGGTGTGGGAGTACACCGGGGCGGTGCAGTGCGGGGTGCCGGCTTTGACGGAGGTGACGAAGCGGAGCAGGGCGCGCTGGTCGTAGGACTCGGGGAAGCCTTTGCGGTTGAGGATGCGGCGCTTTTCGAGTTCCTCGGTGGGGTAGAGGAAGCCGTCGGTGGTGACCAGGTCGACGCGGGGGTGGTTTTCCCACCGCTGGAGCAGAACTTGCAAAAGCCTGGCGGTGGTGGATTTGCCGACGGCGACGGAACCGCCGATGCCGATGATGAAGGGCACGTGTTCCACGTCGGAGCCGAGGAAGGTGGCGGTGGCGCGGAAGAGTTCTTGGCGGGCTTTGACCTGGAGGTGGATGAGACGAGACAGCGGAAGGTAGACCTCTTCGACTTCCTTCAGGTCGACGTTTTCGCCGATACCGCGCAGCGTGAGGACTTCTTCGTGGGTCAGCACCTGGGGCATGTTTTCGCGGAGGCGATGCCAGGATTCTCGATCGAAGTCGAGATATGGGCTGAACTCTTGCGGCCTAGACATAGGTTCTATTGTGGCACGGGGGTGCCCACATCACCCGCAATCATTGCCGTTTTTTCCCGTGGCGCGGTTATCATGCAGGGGCATTCTTTCATAGCCCGGTGTCGACGAGGTCTTGTTGACGCAGGGGCACGACCGAAAGGTTTAAAAAGGCCACCTCATGACCGATGCTCGCAGTGCGGATCTCCGCTATCAGCCCCTATCTCAGCTCGACCCGGAGGTGGCGGAAGCCATCGGCGGTGAGCTTGCCCGCCAGCGTGACACGCTGGAAATGATCGCTTCCGAGAACTTTGTGCCGCGCGCTGTGCTGCAGGCCCAGGGTTCGATCCTGACCAACAAGTACGCCGAGGGCTACCCGGGCCGCCGCTACTACGGCGGGTGCGAAAACGTCGACATCATCGAGGATCTCGCCAAGAAGCGTGCCTGCGAGCTGTTTGGTGCGGAGTTCGCTAACGTGCAGCCGCACGCCGGCGCCCAGGCTAATGCGGCTGTGCTGATGGCTTTGGCGGAGCCGGGGGAGAAGATCATGGGCCTGTCCTTGGCCCACGGTGGTCACCTCACCCACGGCATGAAGCTGAACTTCTCCGGCCGCCTGTATGAGGTCGCAGCCTACGGGGTGGATGAGAAGACCATGCGTTTGGACATGGACGCCATCCGGGAGCAGGCGCTCAAGGAAAAGCCGCAGGTGCTGATCGCTGGTTGGTCTGCATACCCGCGCCACCAGGACTTCGCTGCCTTCCGCGCT
The DNA here is from genome assembly GCF_001941445.1 of Corynebacterium aquilae DSM 44791. NCBI lineage: Bacteria > Bacillati > Actinomycetota > Actinomycetes > Mycobacteriales > Corynebacteriaceae > Corynebacterium > Corynebacterium aquilae. The sequence continues at coordinate 1,013,882 of NZ_CP009245.1, forward strand.
ATCGCCGATGAGATTGGCGCGAAGCTGTGGGTGGATATGGCTCACTTCGCAGGCCTGGTCGCTGCCGGCCTGCACCCCTCCCCGGTGCCGCACGCCGATGTCGTGTCCACCACCGTGCACAAGACCCTGGGTGGTCCGCGTTCCGGCATGATCTTGGCTAAGCAGGAGTGGGCGAAGAAGCTCAACTCTGCCGTCTTCCCGGGCCAGCAGGGTGGCCCGCTGATGCACGCCATCGCTGGTAAGGCTGTGGCGATGAAGATCGCGGCATCTGAGGAGTTCAAGGAGCGCCAGGAGCGCACCCTCGAAGGCGCGCGCCTGCTGGCTGAGCGCCTGACCGCGAAGGACTGCACTGACGCTGGTGTGGACGTGCTCACCGGCGGCACCGACGTGCACCTGGTGCTGGCCGACCTGCGCAACAGTGAGATGAACGGCCAGGAGGCCGAGGATTTGCTGCACGCCGTGGGCATTACCGTCAACCGCAATGCCGTGCCTTTTGACCCGCGTCCGCCGATGGTGACCTCCGGTCTGCGCATCGGTACCCCGGCGCTGGCTACCCGTGGCTTCGACGCTGCTGGCTTTAGCGAGGTTGCCGACATCATCGGCACCGCACTGGCCGCCGGCAAGAACGCTGACGTTGATAGCTTGCGCGCACGCGTCACCAAGCTCGCTGCCGACTACCCGCTGTACGAGAACCTCGAGCAGTGGCGCATCGTCGAGTAATTCGACGTTGATCTGACGCAAAAGGTCGGCCCCAACATCAGGCGATGTTGGGGCCGACCTTTGTGCGGTGAAGCCGAACGGGTGCTCTTAGAGCCGCGCGTGCTCAGAGACGAAGCGCGAGACTGTTTCGTTGAACTCTTTGGCCTGCTCAATGTTGACCAGGTGGGCGGCGTTGTCGATGCTGACGAACTGGGCGTGTTCGATGGAGTCAGCCAAGTCCTGGCACACCTCCGGGGTGGTGGACTGGTCATCAGCCGCGCTGATCACCAGGACCGGAGTCTGCTTCACCGCGGCGAGTGCTTCGTGGGAATCGAAGTACTGCAGGGCAGAAGCCGAGCCGATGTAGCCCTCAGCAGCGGTCTGCGAAATCATCTCGGTGTAGCGCTCGTAGTAGCCCTGCTCGCCGAAAGGCGGGGTAAACCAGCGCTGTGCTACCCCGGCCGCCAGCGCGGACACGCCCTGCTCGCGGACAGTATCAATGCGTTCCTGCCACGTGTCAGGGGTGCCGAACTTCGCGGCGGTGCAGGCAAGAACGGCGCAGTCGACAGCGTGAGCGTGTCGGGTGAGCAGCGATTGCACGATTGCGCCGCCAATAGAAAGTCCGACGAAGCTGGCGTGGGTGATGTCGTATTTCTGCTTCAGGGTGGCCATCACATCGTCGGCCATCTGGTCGATGGTGTACGGCGCCGGGGGCACCGGGGAGGCGCCGTGGCCGGTCAGGTCGACCAACACGATGCGGAAACGGTCTTCCAGTTCGTGCTGTGGCTGCCACATCGAAATATTGGAGCCCAAGGAGCCGACAAAAACCAGGGTGGGTTTGGTGGCGTCGCCGAAAATCTCAGTGTGCAAAATGGTGGTGGGGGTGGACACATCGACCTCCTAGAAAATGATGAAAAAGCAGTCTTTAAGCCGGGGTGATAATGCGGGCTGTGCGGGGTTTTTAAGCTTGCGCGTCGTCGCGCTCGGCCTGGGCTTTTTCGGCGCTGGCCTGGCGTTGCGCAGCGGCGTCGCGTTCCTCCGCCAGTTGGGTGCGGGCTGCGCGAAGCCAGTCCGGCTGATCCTCCAGTAGCGCTTTGATCTCGGCGGTGGTCAGCGGCTTATCCATGTCGTTGCGCTTGAGGGCAGCGATGGTGATGCCCAGCTTTTGGGCCACCACGGGACGCGGGTGCGGGCCGGTGCGGCGCAGTTCAGACAGCCACTGCGGCGGGTCGGTTTGCAAGGCCACGAACTCCTCGTGGGAAAGCGCATTGTCCTGGAATTCCTGCGGGGTCGCCGGGAGGAAAAGCCCCAGCTTCTTCGCGGCCGTCGCAGGCTTCATGCGCTGAGAGGACGCGGGAGTCGCCAAGCTGTGGTCGGCGTCGTCGGATTGCTGGTTGGTCTCGGTGCTCGCAGATACGTCAGTCATAACCGAAACGGTAGCACCTTCCGGCCCCACCCCGGTGGTAGTGCCAAGAAGACCAGCTGTAGAAATGCGAAGAAAAACCAGTCGCCCACCCGCAGGTTGAACCCAAGCGAGCCGAGGGCAGCCACCACCCGCCCCTATACTTATAAGCCATGGAACGGCTGACACTGATCTTTGCCAAAGGCACCACTCCGTCGAAGTGGGTGAACCGCTTTGAAGACCGGGGGCTAGGGGCAATCACCCTGGTCGAACGCGATGATGCCTTCGCCGCACTCATGGCAGCCAGCGACCCAGACGCGCAGGCTGTGTGCGAGTCAACCCCACAAGGCGCGCAGCCCGCTGAAAACCCCGATTCCACCGGCGATGACCCCCACAAGGACCTGGGGGGTGCCGCGAAAGGGGAGCAGCCCGCAGCACCGCGGCCACCACAGCTGCCGATCGCCCTGGTGCGTCTGCCGGATCCCCGGATCAGCGCAGCACTCGAGGAACAACGCATCCACCTGGTGCGCCTCTACGAGGAACAGCCCGGGGTGCTGCTGCCCAAAGACAACGAGCTGACCCTCCTGGACACGCTGAGTCGGGCAGACATTGCCGATGAGACCATCATGTACGAGCCCACCGCCGACGGCCCCGTTGACGTGCGAGCCGTGCGGGAAGCCGTGCTCGTGGTCGCAGCCAATGTGGGCGTGGCCATCGGTCCCCGCCCGCTTTTTCGCAGCCTGAACAACAAAGACACCGAAGCGAGGGACTTTCACGGCGCAGCGCCGACCACCATCGCCCTGGCGTGGCTGCGCGACGACGACTGCGACAGCATCCAAGACTTCGTCGGAATTGCCCGCGGCCGCAAACAAAGTTCATCGCGCACCGCGCAGGCACCCGCTGCCACAGGGAAAAAGAAGCCGAACGCCAAAGCCACCAGCCGTGGCGGGAAAAAAGATCAGCAACGCGCATCGAGCTCACCACGATCCGGGGCGCGCCGGGCAGCTAAGAGAAATACTCGGGGCAGGCGACGCTAAGACCTCGATGCGCCTGCCGGGGCAGTGTGGGTCGCGCCACGGAAAGACTCACACAGTTTTCCTGGAGTAGACCCGGAGACATTTTCGGTGATGCTGAGGGCGGAAACAGCCGCCGGATTTTCAACAAGGATTGACGAATATGCATCCGAGGCCGGTGAGATATCCACCTCAGCGGGGGTGCTAAAAAGGGGTTAATTTTACCCCCGCCAAGGTGTGTGTTCGGCGGCGTTTTCCGGGGAGAAGCGTCGAAAAGATACCTTTTACAAGGTCTTTTATCCTTAAGTGAGACCTTAGTCGGGTAGATCATGTGATAACAGCGAACGCGAATATAAACCGTGCTATTAATCACAAAAACGCATAGTCCCTGGAGCTGTGGCATACTTATTCAGAGCACATTTTCAAAAACTGCTGACAACTTTTAAGGACTTTTCATGAAGAAGACTGCACTTCGCATCGCCGCCGCCACCACCGCCGTGGCTCTGTCCATGGGCATGGCTGCCTGCTCCACCGACGACGTCAAGGACGGCGCCGACAAGGTCGCCGCCGGCGCTTCCGATGCTGCCAAGAGCGGTGCCGACGCTGCTAAGGACGGCGCTGATAAGGCTGGCGAGGCTGCCAAGGATGGTGCCGACAAGGCCGGCGACGCCGCTAAGGACGCTGCCGACAAGGTCAAGGACGGCGCTGACAAGGCTGCCGACGCCGCTAAGGACGAGGCTGACAAGCTTTCCGCCAAGCTGACCAAGGTCACCGACGCCCAGGGCGCTGAGGTTGAAATCCCCGAGGCTGCCAAGAACGAGTGGGAGAAGTACGGTGCAGAGTCCGGCGAGCTGGGCGCTATCACTGAGGTCGTGGAGCGTAATGGAGAGGATTACGTCATCAACTTCAGCAGTGGCGACTCGATCATCTACGGCAAGGACACCGGCGCCGTGCTGCTCAAGGGCATGATTGCCGACACTTGGTTCAAGGACGGCGGCTTCGAAAACCCCATCGGCCTGCCGACCGCACCGGAGATGACCTCCACCGACGGTGAAGGCTGGACCCAGCAGTTCCAGAACGGCACCATCACCTGGACCAACGCCGAAACCGGCGAGTGGCACGCAGTCGTCGCCTAAGAACTCGACTGACTCTTCTTTAGGCGCAGCACACCTGCTGTGCGCTTGACCCCGGCTATGTGAGGGTGGGCCAAAAACCGCGCGTTTTTGCCCCCGCACAGCCGGGGTTTTCAGTCGTTTTACCCCAGCTAGAGCACGCTAAAGCGAAACTTATTGCAGCAATTGTCAAAACTCCGGGGTTGGTGTTGCACGGGGGCTTGCAACATTGGCACAATGGCGGGCATGTCAGACAAGCGGTTTATTATCCGTCCGCTCGAGCAGAGCGATTACGCGCAGGTGCAAGAGATCTACGAACACGGTCTCGACACCGGGCACGCCACCTTCGAGCGTCACGCGCCGACCTGGGAGCAATTCCAAAACAAAAAGATCATGGACACCGTCTTCGTCGCCGTCGAGGAAGAAGACAACACCACCGTGTTGGGTTGGGTGTCCGCCGCACCGGTCTCCCAGCGCGAGGTCTTCCACGGGGTGGTCGAAGACTCCATCTACATTCACCCCGGTGCTCGCGGGCGCGGTGTCGCCGGCGCGCTGCTGGATCGCCTCATCCAGGCCTGCGAAGAGTTGGGCAAGTGGGCTATTCACTCCTGGATCTTCCCCGAAAATGAAGGCTCGGCTGCGCTGCACTCCTCCCGCGGATTCGAAAAGGTCGGCACCTTTTCCCACATGGCGAAAATGCCCTACGGGGAGCTCGCCGGACAGTGGCGCGATACCGATGTGTGGGAAAAACTCTTGCCCAAACCCGACGGCAAGGCCGCACACGAGGCATAAAACCTCAAGGTTTTGAACAAAAAATGGGGGACTAGCCCCCTTCTGCGTGATCCCCGGACAGTCGCCTCGTGCGAGGCTTGCCCGGGGTTTTCTTGTATCCGTTTTTCAAACGTCAGGATTTTTCGTGTCACAGGTTTTTCGACGTCCCAGGTTATCTGCCGGGCTGCCGGTGATCCTGATGGCACTGGCGCTTTGTGGCTGTGCTGCATCGGGCCCACCTGATGGAGCTGACAGTGATGTGGGCGCCGGGGTGGCACAGGTTGTCCTAGATCAGCCCCAAGCCGTGCAATTAGGCCCGCTGAACTTCGAGCTACCGGCCGGTTTTACCCCCGCCCGTCAGCGCGAGGGGTGGGGGCCGTTTACCTCCACCTGGGAGCGCAGCGTGGATGGCGCCGTGGTGGAGCAAGTGCTGGCCGGCGAGTTGGGAACGGTGGAAAGCGCGGACAGCGTGCGGGTGATTGTGCATTCCGCGCTGGCGATGCTATTCGAGGGCTACCAGCCCGGGCAGCCGGCCCAGCGGGAGCTCGGCGAACACGCCACCGTTGAGGAAATGCAGTTCCACTTTGGCGAGGACGGACAAGATTCAGGCCTGCTGTGGCTGATCGCCGACGATCAGGCGCGGGTGGGCGTGGTGGTGGATGCACGCGCTGCCGGCCAGCCCCTGCAGGCCCAGCCGACAATTGCAGCGAGTCTTTTGCTGCACTAGGCGGCTGGCGGCGGTGCGTCGGGCGTGTAGTGCAATAGGTCTCCGGGGGTGCAGTCGAGGGCTGCACAGAGGGCTTGCAGGGTGCTAAAGCGGATGGCCTTGGCGCGGTTATTTTTCAGGATGGATAGGTTGGCGGGGGTAATGCCGATGGCGTCGGCGAGTTCGGCAACTCCGATGTTTTTCTCCGCCATCACCACGTTGAGACGAACCTCGATGGGCATGGTTTAGATCACGCCCGCAAGTTCGCGTTGGTTTTCGCTGGCCTGGACGAGCAGGTATTTCATGACTCGGATGGTTAGGCCGAGTGCTAGCAGTACGACCGCGAGCCCGGTGGTGTACCCGCCGAGAATCGAAGTGCCGGAGACGGTGAAGGTGGCGGTCAGGGAGAGTGCCGCGGCGATAAAGGCCGATGCTGCCAGGACGTTGACGATGCCAAAAGAGCGGGGGTCGAAGATACGGCTGCGCTGGACCCGGAGAACCAATAGCCAAAGGCTTAAGAGGAAGACTTCCCCGCAGACCACGATGAGTTCGCCGATGAGCAGGAGCGGCCAGTAGAGGTGGGCGGCTTCCGGCATGGTCGCGCGGGCGTCGTCGGCGGCGACGGTAAGTAAGATCCCGCAGATGATTCCGCCGGCCATGAGCAGCCCGAGCAGGATGTGCAGGGTGATGAAGGTGGCGGTGTGGGGCCGGGTGCGCGTTTGCGTGTGTGCTGTGGTTTGCATGGCCTATCCCTTGCGGAAGACGTATCGAAAAACAATGTAAGCATATCGTTTAACGATATGATGTGGCAAGGGTTTTCATAGTGTCAATCCCCACGGTATGCGGCGCGGTGGGATGTATAAGGGGAAAGCGAAAAAATGGCGCGCCCGCCGCGAGCACCGGTGGGGGTGCGGGCGGCGGGCGCGGAAGGCAACTGGGGGAGAAAACCTAGCTTTTACCTCTAGGCGGTTTCGGTGCTGGCCGGCTGCTTGTCGGGCGTGGCTGCGGGGCCGGCATCCATGGTGTGGGTGCGCAGCGGCTCGTGCTTGACCAACGCCAGCAGGATGAAGGCGATGACGACCATCGGCATGACGTAGAGGAACACCGGGGTCAGCGCGTCGTTGTAGGCACCAATGAAGGCGTCTTTGATGGGGCCAGGTAGGTGGGAGACGGCGGCCGGCGTGATCTGGTTCGGGTCGATGCCGTGGGCTTGGGCTTGCTGCTGTGCTGCCGGCGGCAGGGCGCGCATGGCCTCGGCGAGGCGATCGGGCAGTAGTCCGCGCAGGTTGCCGACGAACAGGCCACCGACCAGTGCGGAACCTAAAGAGGCGCCGATTTGGCGGAAGAAGTTGTTCACCGCGGTGGCGTTACCGACGACTTCCAGCGGCATGGTGTTTTGCACGATGAGGACCAGCACCTGCATGCACAGGCCCAGGCCCACGCCGAGAATAAACAGGTAGCCGCCGATAGCGACCAGGGAGGTCGCCGGGGTGAGGCGGTGGAACAGCACGAGCGCGATAAACACGACGACCATGCCGACCAGCGGGTAGGCGCGGTAGGTGCCGGTGGTGGTGATGCGCTTACCCGACCAGATGGAGGTGCCCATCATGCCGGCCATCATGGGGATCATCATGTAGCCGGCTTTGGTGGCGTCGAGTTCGTGCACCATTTGCAGGTAGGTGGGCAAATAGCCCAGCACGCCGAACATGGTGATACCGATGACCAGGCCGGCGGCGGTGGTCAGCAGGAAGTTGCGGTTGGCGAAGAAGCTCAGCGGGATCAGCGGGTCGGCCACGCGGGTTTCCACCACGGCGAGGATGATAGCGCTGACGATGAAGACGGCAACCAGGCCGAGGATCTGTGGGCTGGACCAGTCGTAGCGGTTGCCGCCCCAGGTGGTGAACAGGATCAGTGAGGAGGCGGAGATGATCATGAACAGGGTGCCGGCGTAGTCCCAGCGGAACTGGGACTTCTTAGGGGGGATGTCCAGTTTGATCAGGGCCACGGCGATGGCGATGGCGCCGATGGGCAGGTTCATCCAAAATGCCCAGCGCCAGCCGGGGCCTTCGGTGAACCAGCCGCCGAGCAGCGGGCCAAGCACTGCGGATAGACCGAATACGCCACCCATGACACCCATGTAGCGGCCGCGCTCACGGGCGGGTACCACGTCGGCGATGATGGCCTGGGACAGGATCATCAGGCCACCGGCGCCGATGCCTTGGACGGCGCGGCCAATGATGAGCAGCCCCATGGTGTGGGCGAAGCCGCCGATGACAGAGCCCAGCAGGAAGATGCTGAGCGCTGCGATGAACAGGCCCTTGCGGCCGATGAGGTCGCCGAGCTTGCCGTAGATGGGCAGCATGACGGTTTCTGCCAGCAGGTAGGCGGTGATGACCCACATCATGTGGTCGACGCCGCCAAGATCACCGACGATGGTGGGCAGGGCGGTCGCGAAGATCATTTGGTCGAGGCTGGCGAGCAGCATCGCGGTCATCAGTGCGGATAGGATCCACCAGATGCGGCGGTTTTCTTCCGGGGTGATGGTGGAGACATAGCCGTCGGTGGCGGCTTTGTTTTTCTTGGTCAGTGCCATGGTGCGGGGCTATAGCTTCCGTGCGTGGGGATAGGGATGCGGGGGTGATAGCTCGCGCTGCAGCACAGGCTGGTGTGCTGCAGCGCGGAAAGAGGGAAAAGGCCGTGGCAGCGTCGGTGGACGCCTATTCGACGGTGTCCTTGAGGGTGTCTTCGCGCACCTGGGTGAGGATGAGGGCGGCGATGACTGCCAGGGGTGCTAGCAGCAGGAACACCGGGGTCAGGGCGTCGTTGTAGGAAACGTCGATGGCGTGGCGGACGACCTCGGGGAGCTCGGCGACCAGGGAGGGGGTGAGGTGGCCGCTGCCGCCCTGTCCGAGCTGTTGGGCGATTGGCGCGCCGGCCGGACCCAGGCTGGCGATGGCGGCGGGGAGGTTGTTGGCCATTTCGGTGTGCAGATTGGAGACAAACAGTCCACCGACGAAGGCGGAGCCGATGGCGCCGCCGATTTGACGGAAGAAGTTGTTGGCGGCGGTCGCGGTACCCACCATGGTGATGGGGAAGGAGTTTTGGACGATGAGCACCAGGATCTGCATGGCGCAGCCCAAACCGAAGCCGAGGACGAACAGGCACACGCCGACGTGGAACAGGCTGCTGGTGGCCTCCAGGCGGCTGAGCAGCACCAGGGCGACGGCGACGACGAGCAGACCCACGACCGGGTACCACTTGTAGCTGCCGGTGCGGGTGACCAGGTTACCGACCACGATGGAGGTGCCCATCATGCCGGCCATCATCGGGATCATCATCAGTCCGGCGGTGGTGGGGGTCATGGAGTGCACCATCTGCAGGTAGGTGGGCACATACGCCAGGGAGCCGAACATGAACACGCCCACAGCAAGCCCGGCGATGGTGGTCAGGGTGAAGTTGCGGGTGCTAAACAGCTGCATGGGGATCAGCGGGTTGGTGGCTTTGAGTTCCACGGCCACGAAGATCGCGGCGAAAACCACGGCCACGATTGCCAGCCCGATGATGGTGCCGGAGGTCCAGTCGTAGTCGTTTCCACCCCAGGTGATGACCAGGATCAGGGCGGTGGTGGCGATGGCCATGGTGACCATGCCCAGCCAGTCGGTTTTGCCGGGGCTTTGGCGGCGCGGCAGGTGCAGGAAGCTGAAGATGCCGATTAAGGCAATAATGCCCAGGGGCACGTTCAGCCACAGTCCCCAGCGCCAGCCGGGGCCGTCGGTGAACCAGCCGCCCAACACCGGGCCGAGCACGCTGGACACGCCGAACACGCTGCCCATCACTCCCATGTATTTGCCGCGCTGGCGGGCGGGAACCACATCGGCGATGATGGCCTGGGAAAGGATCATCATGCCGCCGCCGGCGACACCTTGGACGGCGCGGGCGGCAATCAGCAGGCTCATGCTGGTGGCTAGGCCACCCAAAATGGAGCCGACAATAAAGAGGCTGACGGCAAACATGAACAGCCATTTGCGGCCCAGCATGTCGCCGAGCTTGCCGAAGATCGGCAAGGAGATCGTCTGGCCCAGCAGGAAGGCGGTGATCACCCACGTCATGTGGTCCACCCCGCCGAGCTCACCGACGATTGTGGGCAGCGCGGTGGAGAAGATCATCTGGCCCAGGCTGCTCATCAGCATGGTCAGCATCAGGGCGATAAAGATTAGGGACACGCGTCCCTGTTTTTCATCCCGCTGTGGGGCATAGGGGGGCGTGCCGGGGGCTGCGGTGGTGTTGTGTGTCGTCTTCGTGGTCATATCGGGTGCCTAGAGATCCTTTTTTTTAAAAGAAAGTCGGTGGGAAAAAGAAAAATGACAATGCGGCTGCTGTTTTCGCCGGCGCCCCGTGGGGGCACTTTGTGGGTGGCAGTAGTAGTGCTTTAAGGCTCCGCCTGGGGTTTGTGGTGCGCGGAGGTAATGGCCTCTAAGTGGGTGTGTGCCCGGTGGCAGTAATCGGTGAGCGCCTCGAAGGACTCGTTGTCGCTGGCAAGCCAGTGATGCATGCCCAATTGCAAACAGCTGGTGGTGGCCATCAGCCAACTGCGGGCTTCAGCAAAGACGTCCTCATCGGGCATCTGGCGCTGGTGGGGATGACTGTTCAAATAGGAGGCAATCGCTTGTGCGTAGGAATCGTGGGCCTCGTTAAACGACGCCATGCGGTCAAAGACCAGGCGGGGATGGTTTTGGCGAATCGCCTTCCGGCGGCGCAGGATCTTGCCGTCGGTGCCCGAGTTATTGCTGATATTTTTTAGCGCCATATCGATCAGCGCGGGAAGCAGGGGCACGTGTTCGTCGGCGGCGAAGCGCTCCATTTCCTCCTGGGTTAGGGGAGTGGGTGCCGGGCCGATCACGGCGGTGTCCTTGGATTCCATGTAGTTAAAAAACGTGCGCTTGGAAACCCCGGCCGCCTGGCAGATGTCGTCCACGGTGACCGCATCGAAGCCGCGTTCCAGCACCAGGCGGGTGGCGTGGTCTTCGATGGCCGCCCGGGTGGCGCGGCGTTTGGTTTCCCTCAAGCTGACGTTTTCTTCCTTCACGAAGGGTAAACCTAGTGCAAACTTGCACCCGGTGCAAAAATTTACCCGGTGCATAAAGTGTGAATTTTCCAACCCTTCATCCGCCATGTAAGACAGGCCACAAATAGCTATTGTGCTGCGCATATACGTCACCACCCCCACGCGTGAACCTCACATCATCGCCCGCGCGCGAGGCGGGTCACTGTCTGCGATAGAAAAATTTGCCCACGGCGACGCCGTACCCATCGACAATGGGCAACGCACCTGCCCGCACTACCCCCGGGGTTAGGAAAATCTAAAACCAGGTTCAACCCGCCCATTAGTCTTATACGCAGCACGAATAGCAGTAAATAGCGACCAGGCAACCCCGCCAGCTTTAAGGCCAACGGGTCAAACACGCCGCCAGTGCTCCACGTGCACCACAACTACACACAAACCCACACAACCCCACACAATCCCCACATAATCCGGGCAAAAACACCCGCCAAAACCAACACGCCACCACCCCCGCGCACCGATAGCCACCCACCACACTTTCGGGAAGGACGACCATGACCCCGCACCGCCACCGGCACCCACACCCCCACACCTTCAGGCGCATCCTTCCCACCCTTGTACTCACCACCATCGCTGCGCTATCTCTCAGCTCCTGCGGGCACTTAAGTGTCAACACACCGCAAAAATCCACCGCAGTCGTCACCGTCACCCGCGGTGCACAACCCGCACAGCCCGCAGCCCCCGGACAATCAGAGCCCGGCGCACCCCAGGCAAAAATCACCGACAACGCCGACAATTGCGGAATCAACCCCACCGCACCCGAAATCCTAGAGCTTGCCAACATCGACCCCAGCAACACGATGCTGCCCTGGGAACTGGTCACCACCGACTTCGACGCGTGCGCCGACTACTCCTTCGCACTCATCGTCCGCGGCCCCGTCGATAACCCCGGCTCCAGCTCCGCGAACTGGCTCGAACCCCGCGCCGTGTTCTTCCAGGGCAACAAACGCATCGCCGAACACGCCTTCCCCTCCGGGCGGGCCCGCGTCGATCACGTCGGTGGCCCCCGCTTCGACGTCTACGAACAACGCGACTGCTCAAACGCCACCGGTGCGGTCGATACCATCAAACACATCGACGTGGCAAGCGGCACCGCGCAAGAAGTCGGCGAAACCAAACAGCCCGGCTGTACCACCATGTCCGTGCTGGGCAAAGCTGTCCCGCTCGGACAGATCCCCGAAGGCCTAAGCGCCCACGGCGGCCAACAAGCCGCGGGCACCAACCCCCAAAACACCGCCATCACCACCGCCAACGGCAACATTCTCTTTACCGACCCCACCCACTTTTTCACCTGCGGCGGCACCGCGCCCGGTGTAACCCCGGGCAGCTTCGAATGCTCCCGCACCGACGGCGGCTTTTGGGACAACGCCCCCAACCAGTGCGGCATCTTTGCCGGGCGCGACGAAAGCAAAACCAACACCGTCATCATCAACGGCGAAAACAACCAAGCCTGCCTGACTGTCACCGACTCCTTCGTCTGGAACAACAGCGACATCAACCCCGACAAAAAACCCGCAACACCACCCACCGGCCAAGCCCAACTCGGCAACCCCACCGCCACCTGCACTACGGGCAACGCCGTCGTTGACTGCACTTGGCCCGGCGGGCACTTCACCTTGACCCCACAAGGCTTAAAGCCCTAACCCACCACAGCTAGCCTGCGGCGGTGAGGCGAAACACCACACACCCCACCGCCAGCGAAGGCGCGCCCCGAGCACCACACCAGCACCCGGGCGCAAAGCCACATACCTAAGGGGACAACACCTCCTCGGCGACAAAGCGCAAACACTGCGGCGACACCATGCCCGGATGATCCGTATCCACCGCATGCACCACCAGCGCGGAAGCAAACCCCTCCCACGCGCGCGGATCCAAGCCCTGCGGATTATCCACCGCCTGCAGCATCACTAACTGGCCATCAAAAAACGGTGTCTCATGGGCCCGCATGATCTGCGCATGATGCGCAATCAAGCCCAAAATCGCCGACATCCGCTCCCGCGGAAACTGCGAAAACACCCCACCACTGCGCGTCAAACGATCCGCCGCATCCGCAAAAGACACCACCGGATCGCGCTGGTCCACAGCCACACCAGCCATCGCCAACAACCCCTCCAACAACTCGCCCTCACCCGGGGCAGCCACATCCCGCCACACCGGCGCCGGATACGCATCCAACAACACCACCCGATGCACCAGTTGAGGATGAGTCGCCGCAAGATCCTGCGCAATCACCCCGCCCACAGACCAGCCCACCACATCCACGCACGAGTAGGCGCCACCAGCAACCAGCTCAGCCACATGGGCGGCAGCCCGCGCCGACGCATCCCGAATACTCGACGCCGCAGACCCCGCAACCAGACCCGGCGCCTGCACCGCAATCACCGGGCGATCCGCCGGAAGCCACGACGCCAACCCGGCATAAGCCCACCCCAAACCACCCGCCGGATACAAACACACCACCGGGCGCCCACCAGCACCAGGACGCAACACCAACACCTCCGCCGCAGCCACCTGCCAACTATCCCCCTCACCGGCAATACAGCGCGCCAAATCCTGTGGGCACGGATGCGCAAACACATCAGCAATCGCCACCTGGCGGCCCACCACCCCGGACAACTGGGCCGCCACCTCAATGGCCGATAGGGACGTGCCCCCACACTCAAAGAAATTCGCCGTCGGCGCCATGCGCGGCAGACCCACACATCCCGCCATCACCGCACACACCTGCGCCGTCAACGGATCCCCCACCACACCATGATCCCCACCGGTCCTATCAGGCGCCCCCACCGCAGCCACCGGGGGCAACGCCCGCCGATCCAACTTGCCAGACACCGTCAACGGCACCGCAGAAATAGCCTCCAGCACCGAGGGCAGCATAAACGCCGGCAACACCTCCGCCAGATGAGCCCGCACCTCATCCACCGCCGCCACAGCATCCACCCCCACCGCCGGCACCACATACAAACAAACATGCTTCTGGCCAGACACCTCACGCAGCACACACGCAGCATCCGCACATCCCGCAACCGCGCGCGCCTGCGCCACAATCTCGCCCAACTCCAAACGCTGGCCACGCAACTTCACCTGACCATCACGGCGCCCCTCATACAACAACCCATCCTCCGACAGGCGCGCCAGATCCCCCGTGTCATAAAAACGGCCCCGCGCCCACCACGGCACCTCCGCCACAGCACCAACACCACCCCAGGCAATGGGATCTTCACAAAACACCCGCTCGGTGCGCTCCACATCATCGACATAGCCACGCGCAACCTGCACCCCACCCAACACCAACCGGCCCACCCCACCCGGCGGAGTCAGCCGCCAAGAATCATCCACCACCAGCGCAGAAGTCCGCCACACCGCATCACCAATCGGCACCACCCCAACCGACTCATCCGCCCAACACGCCGTCACATCAATCGCAGCCTCCGTCGGGCCATAAAAATTCGCCACCCGCGCCCCCAACACCTCAGCCACCCCCACAACATGATGACGCTCCAACGCCTCCCCAGAGGTCACCACCACCGACAAACCATCAGGAGCCCCCAGCCGCTCCCACACCGACAACGCCGCCCCCAACGCCGACGGCACAAAATGACACACCGTCACCCCCGCAGCCTGCAGCACCCGTCCCAACACCACCGGATCACGATGCGCATCCACCGGCGCCACCGCACACCGCAACCCAAAAGTCACCGGATACAAAAACTCCCACACCGACACATCAAACGCACACGACGTCTTCTGCACCAACACACTGTCAGCATCAAGGCCCAAAAACTCCGCCTGCCAAGCAAGCCGATTAGCAATAGCCTCCTGGCCCACACTCACCGCCTTCGGCAACCCCGTCGACCCAGAAGTAAACAACACATACGCCTCATCGCCCGCGGCCACCCCAGCACAGCCACGCTCACACAACTCAGCTGCCGCCACAGCATCCACCACGCCCGCACCCACCACTGCCTCATCCACCACTGCCTGGGATGACACATCCAAGCCCACCACGGCAGACCCGCCAGGAATAAAAGCAACCTCCGCGCGCGCAGCAGAATCCACCAGCCACAGCCTCGGCGCGGTCTTTTCCGCCATATAGGCGCGCCGGGACTCCGGCAAATCCGGGTCGACCGGCACCCACACCACCCCAGTGGACGCGCAGGCAGCAATAGCGCACAGCAACGCGGGGCTACGCGGCAGCATCAGCGCCACCCTATCGCCAGGCTCCACCCCGTGGGCGGCAAAAACAGAAACCACACCATCCACGGCGCGATAAAACTCAGCCCACGTGATCCACTCGCCATCCCACCACAAAGCATCATCATCCATGCGCTGCTCGCGGTGCAGGCGGGCACGCTGCGCCCGGCACAGCGCCGGCAACGGCATCGTGGCCTCTGGAGTGACCTCCTGGCGGCCAATGGTGCCGGCAAGCGTGGCAATATCCTCCTCATCGACCAGCGCCGGCAGATCAATGCGCGCCGGGTTAGGACACGCAGCCCAGGAGACGCCAATACTCCTGATCATCCCGGCAAGCCGCCGAGTATGCGCGAATAACACCTCCTCCTGCTGCTGCCGGTGCTCCGGGGACACCTGCGACAACACCAAAAGCTCCGCGGCACCGGCACCGGTGGGCTGATAAATCACCTCCACATCATCAATCGGGCCCACGCACAAAGTGTCAATACAGGCCACGCCACCGGCGATCGGCACCCGGGCAGGGAAGGGGCGAACATTAATACTCGGCCCAGTCAACGCCGCCGACGCATCCTCCCGCGGCAGCCGCGCCCGAAACACCTCCACCGGCACCCCAGCCAGACTGCGCGCCAGCTGCAACCCAGCCTCCACCTGCGCCAACAGTGCCGCATCCAGCGGGCCGGAGGGAATAAGCAGCGGCGACACCGTCACCTGCGGCGCACACACCGGCCGCACCCCCAACGCCCGATTCATCTGCGGCATGCCGACCACCACCGGCCCCTCATGCAAAGTCAACCCCCGCGCATAATCCGCCACCACCCAACTCAACAGGGAAAACTCGCTGCAGTTCAGCTCCTGCGCGCACCGGCGGAAAAGATCCACCTCCTGCTTCGACAACGCCACCCGGGCCCGCACCGTCACCGCATCCACCGGATGCCGACCCATCACCACCGGCGGGGACGACTCCTGCGCGCCCAACGCAGCCCACCGCCGCTCCAGCTCGCCCAGCGCAACCTCCTGCTGCTCACTGGGCACACCATGATCTCCCTGCCCCGCATCAGCAAACGGGTACGGCGGTAACCCAACCCCCTCCATAGTGGCCGCAACGCAGCGAATCACCCAGGAGACAAAAGAAAACATCACAAAGCCATCAACGGCCACATGATGCGCACGAATCACCCAAGTCACCCCGGCAGATGAAGGAAAAAGCAGATGCGCGCACACATCCGGGCCCTGCAACTGCTCCGGATTGCGCGGCACATAATGCGTGAAATCCTCCACCAGCGCCCGCTGCTCCGCCTCACCCTGCGGGGCAGCCACCACCACAGTCGGGGCCTGCGGGGCGGACACATCCACCACCACATCCACCCCATCTGAACGATAGGTGCCCGTCAACCCCGCACACGAGGCGGTCGCCCAGGAAATCACATCCCGCACAACCTCCACGTCCACCCCCGCAGGAAACGTGATCTTCTCCGCGCAATACATCGCCGAAGAATCAGGGGCCAAACAATGAGCCAACCACACAGAACGCTGGCACGACGTCGCAGAAAGCATCAGATCGAACCCTCACCGCACACATATGACTCCCAATCGCGCAAGCACGGCAGCGAACTAATGGTGAAAAAATCCACCTCAGTTCCCTTAGCCCGCCACTGCTCAATCAACGTAATCAGCCGCATGCTATCCAACCCCTGATCCGTCAAAGGGGCCGCATCATCCAACGCCTCAACAGACACACCCAACAGGGCAGCCACATCGGCACGCAATTCCACCGGGGACAAAGACATCTTTAAAAAACCTCACAAAAAATTCGAACACAGCAGGCCAGCTGGCGGCCGCCGAGAAAACAACACAATAGGATTAGGCACTTACCCCACACGCTGACTACTCAGCAGCTTGCGCGTCGCAGCACGCGAGGCCTTACCAACATTCGTGGTCGGAAAACTCGGGCGCACCACCACCTCATCCGGCAACTTAAACGCCGCAACACCGCCAGCCGACAGCACCTGGCGAATCCGCTGACAGGAAAAGCGCTCATCATCACACAGCGCAGGGTCCTGCGGGATGATCACCGCGCAAATGCGCTCCCCCAAGTGCTCATCACTCACCCCCAGCACCAAACAATCCGCAACCCCATCGACCCCCAAAATCAGGTTCTCCACCTCCTCGCAGGAAATCTTCTCGCCCGCACGATTGATCTGCTCCTTCGCCCGGCCCTCCACCACCAAATGACCCGAAGGCAGACGCCTGACCACATCACCAGTGCAATAAAAACCCTGATCATCAAACGACGACGCAGACACCCCACCGATATAGCCCCGAATCGTGTACGGGCCCCGCGTCCACAACAAACCAGCACACCCATCGGCAACCGGATGGCCATCGTCATCCAGCACCAACACCTCATCCAACTCGGACATCGGATAGCCCTGAGTCGTCGTCACCAACTCCTCCGGATCATCCAAACGGGTGTAGTTCACCAGGCCCTCAGCCATCCCAAACACCTGCTGCAACTTACATCCCAACACCGAGCCCACCCGCGCAGCCGCCGAATCAGCAAAACGCGCCCCACCCACCTGCAGCACCCGCAACGAGGAAAGATCCCTTACCGACGACTCCGCCGCCTGCAACCACAACATCGCCAACGGCGGCACCAAACTCGCCATCGTGACCCCCTCCGACTCAATCAACGCAAACGCACTACCCGGCGTCGGATCCGGGGCAAAAACCACCGTGCCGCCCGCCGACAACACCCCCAAAATCCCCGGAGAACTCATCGTGAAATTATGCGCAGCAGGCAACACCACCAGCATCTTCGTCTCCGCCGAAACCTCACACACCTCCACCGAACGGCGAACACTAAACAAATAGTCAGCATGACTGCGCGCAATCAACTTCGGAACCCCAGTCGTACCACCCGACAACTGAATAAGCCCCAAACCAAAAGGATTCACCACAGCCGGCTCAAGCACCGGCAGATCCCCACCCTCACCAGGCGCACACGCCACCACCACAGCAGCACCCGTGCCCGCCACACGCACCGCCTCCGCAGCAACCTCCCCATGACGCGTCAACCCAAAACGCTCAACCGTCACCACCGCGGATGCCCCACTAGCCTGCAAAAAATGCGACAACTCAACCACCCCATGCGCAGGCAACGCATGCACCGGAACCGCCCCAAGACGCACCACCCCAAAAAACGCCCCCACATACTCCACCGTATTAGGACAAAACAGCACCACCCGGTGCCCCACACCCACCCCCACATTAGCCAACTGATGCGCCACCGCATTCGCATACGCATCCAACTGCGCATAACTCAGCCGCGCCGGCGGCTGACCCGGACACGCCGCTACCGGGCCCACCACCGCCTCACGCCCACCCCACGCGCGCACCGAATCCTCCAACAACGACGCAAAGGTATCCGACGTCCACACCCCAGCCTCCACATAACGACGCCGCACCTCAGCCGGATACAACTCATCCGCAGTCACCAAAGGCTCATCAGCACAGGGCACAGCAGCAGACAAAGAATCACTCATCACAAACAACCTTCCTAACAACAACAACGATCTTTTAAGCGGAAATCAACGACTTCGTCAGCTGAGAATGCGGACTACCCATCACCCGCAACAGCGGCGCCACAAAAGTGGACAACTTCGTCGTGGTCTCCCGGAACTCCTCCTCCGGAGTCGAACCAGCCACAATCCCGGCACCAGCAAACGCATACGCCATCCGCTCATGAACAATGCCCCCACGCAACGTCATCGCCCACTCACAATCACCACCGGCATCACACCAGCCCACCACCCCCGCAAACACCCCACGCGGGGTTGGCTCCAACTGCCTAATCAGCCGCCGCGCAGCCGCCTGCGGCCACCCACTGACCGCCGGCGTCGGATGCAAAGCACACAACACATCCCAGGAACTCACCCCCTGGCGCAAGGTGCCCGACATCTTCGTACCCAAATGCCAAATCACCGGAGTCCCCACCACCTCAGGGCCCTCAGGGATATCCACATCAACACAAAAACGCCGCAACACCCGCGCAATATCATTCGTCACGTGCGCATGCTCATTCAGATTCTTCGCACTCGACGCCAACTGCTCAGCACGCCGCGCATCCTCAACCGGATCCGCACTGCGCGGAACACTGCCCGCCAAAGGAAACGTCGTCACCTTCCGGCCAGACACCTTCAACACCAACTCCGGACTCGCCCCCAACAAATGCGCCACATCATGCGGCGCACCCACCAAACCATCAGCCACAGCAGAGACCTCCAACGCCGAAGCCAACGGCCGCGCCGGAGCCTGCACCCCAGCACGCCCCAACAACCACGGCGCGGCCAGCATCAAGTGATACCCAAACGCATGATCATTAACCCCCCACAACTCCTCACGCAGCGCACGCACCGGCACCGGCCGCGACATACAGCCCACAATCTGCCGACTCAACACCACCTTCTCGCAACTACCCCGCTCAATTTCCGCCAAACCACGCGCCACAGTGCTGCGATAACACCCACGCTCCCCAAACCCATCCAACGCCGCAGCACCACGCTGCTGCGGGGCCTGACTAGCGCAAGCCACCGCGTTATCGTGCGACACCCCACTATTGGTGCGGGCCTCGCGCCGGTATTGGCGGGGCACGAAGAGGCGCGCCGGGGCGGCGTTGGAAAAGGGGAGCGCGCCGACGACCATGTCGTTGCCGCACAGCTCGTTGAGGCGGGCGGCGTCCCAGTTGCTGGGGGAGATTTTTCGTTTCAGGCCGTGCGCTTCCAGCAGGTGGTGTGCGGTGGAAAAGGAGAAACTAGCAGGCACTTGCGCCTCCATCGATGACGAGGTCTTGGGCGGTGATGTGTCCGGCAGCATCGGACAGGAGGAATGCTGCGGCGTGGGCAATGTCGGCGGGTTCTGCGATTTTGCCGAGGGGGATGCCCGCTTTGTAGCTGGCGGGGACTCCTTGGATGAGGTCGGTTTCGGAGCCGAGGCCGGCGATCATGGTGGTGCGGGAGGTACCGGGGCTGATGACGTTGCAGCGGACCCCCATCCGCCCCAGTTCGAGCCCTAAGGAGCGGGTCAAGAGGCTGGCGGCTGTTTTGGTGGCACCGTAGGCGGCCATGTTGGCGCGGGGGATTCTGCCGGAGTTGCTGGCGATGGTGACGATGCTGCCCCCACCGTGTGTGGCCATGTGTGCCCCGAACCCGCTGGCCAGCAGGTAGACGGCGCGGGCGTTGACGGCCCACAGGTCGTCCAGGTCGCGGGCGCTGAGGTCGGGGGCGGGCCCGCCGCGGAAGATTCCGGCGGCATTGACAAGCCCGTGCACCTCGCCTGCGGCCAGGGTGGTGTAGATGAACTCTTCGATGGCGGCAGTGTCGGTGAGGTCCAGCCGGTGCACCGGGTGGTTGGGGATCGGGCTGGGGTGGGGGTGGATGTCGGTGGCGATGACGTCTGCACCCAGGTCGTTGAGGTGGCGGGCGATGGCCCCGCCGATGCCGCCGGCGGCGCCGGTGACGACGATGCGGGGGCGGGCCACCTGGTTGATGCTGAAGGTGGGTTGCGCGCCGATGGCTGGGGTGGTGCTGGCGCGGGGAATGGGCGCGGGGGAGGGGGCTGTGCTCACAGCGGGGGCTGCCTTGTCTTTTAGGTGGTGGGGGTTAGTGCGTGGCGGATAGCGCCTTGGTGACGGCTGCGGTGTCGGTGACGACAGCGCAGGTGCGGGCGGCCTGGGCCAGGGCGAAGCGGTGCAAGTCTTCGCTGAAGTCGGCGCAGGCGTCAGCGACCAGGAAGGGGGAGATGTCCTTCATGAAGGCGCTCAGCGCGGTGCTGAGGACACCGATGTGGGCGTAGATGCCGGTGATGATCAGCTGGGTGCGTCCCGAATCGCCCAGCAGCTGTTGGAAATCGGAGCGCTCAAAGGCGTCGTAGCGCCACTTGGTGAGCACGGTGTCCTCAGCCTGGGGGGTAAGTGCTTCGACGATGGCTTCGCGCCCGTCAGCGGAAAGTCCGGTGCCCCACAGGTCGGTGAGCAGTCCGCGGTCTTCGGCCCGCTGGTTGGGTGGTTGGGCGGTGTAGAAGACCGGGATGTTGGCTTTGCGGGCGCAGTCGATGAGCCGCGCGATGTTGGCGGTGGTGCGGTTGATGGTGTCGTTGCCGCGGTAGGCGCTGGTGAAGTATTCCTGCATGTCGTGGATGAGCAGGGCGGCCTTGGTGGGATCCAGGGTCCAGTTGGCGCGGGTCAAGGGGACGGTATCAACCGATGGGTGGGGATAATCCTCAATCGTAGGAATCATTAGCGGCACTCCCTAAAGTTGGCTCAACAAGTCGTGAATTAGGTTAGCTTAGGTTTGTCTTTATGTGTGAGTAAGGCGAAAACGTGGCTACCCTTGCCTATGTTTTCCGGGGTTTTTCTCCGCCGCCTACCCCCGTTTTCTGCCCCCGTGAGGGCATGAAAAAAGGCCGTTTGCCCCACCAGGTGGTGGGAGCAAACGGCCGTGAAAGCCGGGCGGTGTTTTTCGCCCTAGGTGGCTTTACTTATCGCGGTCGGTGTTGCACATGGCGAGCACGTCGAGGCGCTTGTCCAGCTCTTCCTCGGTCAGCTTCTCACCATCGACGAAGCCGAGGTCGATGACGGTCTGGCGGATGGTCTTACCTTCCTTCAGCGCAGTCTTGGCGACCTTGGCGGCGTTTTCGTAGCCGATGGCGGAGTTCAGCGGGGTCACGATGGACGGGGAGGACTCAGCCAGGGTCTTCATGCGCTCGGTGTTGGGCTCAATGCCGTCGACGAGGCGCTCTGCGAACACGCGGGAGGTGTTAGCCAGCAGGCGGGCGGACTCGAGCACGTTGCGGGCCATCATCGGGATGAACACGTTGAGCTCGAAAGCGCCCTGGGAGCCGGCGAAAGCAACACCGGCGTCGTTGCCGATGACCTGGGCGGCAACCTGGGTGGCGGTCTCACACAGCACCGGGTTGACCTTGCCCGGCATGATGGAGGAACCGGGCTGCAGGTCGGGCAGGTGGATTTCTGCCAGGCCGGTCAGCGGGCCGGAACCCATCCAGCGGATGTCGTTGGCGATCTTGTTCAGGGACACGGCGACGGTGCGCATCGCGCCGGAGAATTCGACCAGGCCATCGCGGGCTGCCTGTGCCTCAAAGTGGTTGACGCACTCGCGCAGCTCCTTGACGTCGGTTAGGTTGACCAGCTCGGCAACAACCTTGCCGCCGAAGTCGGCGGGGGTGTTCAGGCCGGTGCCGACAGCGGTACCACCGATGGGCAGTTCGCCCAGGCGCGGCAGGGTAGCCTCGATGCGCTCGATGCCAGCCTCGATCTGGCGGGCGTAGCCGGCGAACTCCTGGCCCAGGGTGACCGGAACGGCATCCATCAGGTGGGTGCGGCCGGACTTGACGACCTGCTCCCACTCCTTGGCCTTCTTGGCCAGGGAAGCGTGCAGCACCTTCAGGCCGGGGATGAGGTCGGTGACGGCAGCTTCGGTGGCGGCCACGTGGGTGGCGGTCGGGAAGGTGTCGTTGGAGGACTGGCCCATGTTCACGTCATCGTTGGGGTGAACATCAACGCCGGCCTTGGCACACAGCGAAGCAATCACTTCGTTGGTGTTCATGTTGGAGGAGGTGCCGGAACCGGTCTGGAAAACATCGATCGGGAACTCAGCGTCGTGCTTACCCTCAGCGATTTCCTTAGCGGCGGCGATAATGGCGTTAGCCTTTTCCTCGCTCAGCAGACCGCGATCCTTGTTGACCTGCGCGCAAGCAGCCTTCAGCAGGCCCATGGCGCGGATCTGGGTGGCCTCAAGGCCACGGCCGGAGATCGGGAAGTTCTCCACGGCGCGCTGGGTCTGGGCACGCCAGAGAGCGTCGACGGGGACCTTCACTTCGCCCATGGTGTCGTGTTCGATGCGGTACTCGGTCATGTAAAAACCACCTTTGTTGGGGTTGGAAGACTTTTTCAATCTCAAAAGGAAAGGGTGCTCTGAGGCACTGCCTTTAAGTATGACTGATTTTCAGCCCCAGGGTAGGGCTGTGAGTTAGCAGAGCTGCCCCCAAAGCCTGTGATATTGTTCACTGCCCTGTGGGGGCGTTACCCCACCCGAGAACCCCCGCCACCGTCTTCCGCCAGGCGAAACAAAGACCTAGCCAAGACCCGCGCACGCCCCACACATGCAAAACCCCCATCCACCCCCACCCCGCACAATGCGGGACTGGGCAGATGGGGGAGGGCAGATGGGGGAGGGCAGATGGGGGAGGGCAGATGGAGGCAGGGGCGCATCCGGCGCCAAAAGGGCGAGCACGCCGAAAGGCGCCGAGCGGCTTAAGGAGAAAATCTCCTAGGAGTAATCCACCACCGAGTACTCCTGCAGCTTCTGCAGCTGGTGCACGGACTCGATGTAGCGCACGGTGCCGGAACGGGAACGCATCACCAGGGAACGAGTGGTCGCACCGTTTTTGCGGTAGCTCACACCACGCAGCATATCGCCATTGGTCACGCCGGTCGCCACGAAGTAGCAGTCATCGCTCTTGACCAAATCGTTGGTGCCCAACACGGTACCCAGCTCGTAGCCGGAAGCCTTGACCCGCTCGATTTCCTCATCGTTGGTCGGGTGCAGCACACCCTGGATCTCGCCACCCATGCACTTCATAGCGCAAGCAGTGATGATGCCCTCCGGAGTACCGCCAATACCCATCATGATGTCGATCGCGTTGTCATCCTTTGCAGCCGCAACCGCACCAGCGACGTCACCGTCGCGAATCATGCGCACCTTCGCGCCCGCACGACGAATATCAGCAATCAGATCATTGTGGCGGGGACGATCCAACACCACCACGGTCACATCAGAAGCAGCAATGCCCTTCGCCTTAGCAACAGCATTGATGTTGTACTCGACCGGAGCGTTGATATCGATGGAACCCGCAGCCTCGCGACCAACCGCGATCTTCTTCATGTAGAACACAGCGGAGGGATCGTACATGGCGCCACGGCGGGCAGCAGCCAACACCGAAATCGCATTCGGACGACCCTCGGCCATCAAGGTGGTGCCGTCAACCGGGTCGACAGCAATATCGACCTCGGCACCCACACCGGTGCCGACACGCTCGCCGTTGTACAGCATCGGGGCTTCATCCTTCTCGCCCTCGCCGATGACGACGACACCATTCATATCAACGGAGTTGATCAGCTGGCGCATCGCATCAACAGCGGCGCCATCGCCTTCATTTTTCATGCCACGGCCAACCCAACGGCCAGAAGCCAAGGCAGCTGCCTCGGTCACACGGACAAGCTCCATAGCCAAGTTACGGTCGGGACGAATTGGGGGCTGCTGCGACGTGGTCATTCGCTTGAGTTCTCCTCACGTGGGCACCGAGTGGGTGTCGCACACATGTTGCGGTTTTTAAGAGCAAAGTGGTCGGCCAAAGTTTTTTGGCCATCGCTATTCATTGTGGCACTTTTCCCACTGCTGTGCCCGACTTTTCTTCTGGTTTGTCCGGCTTTATGCCCCGGTTGTGTCCGACAACGCAGTAGGCCCACCCACAATAGGGGGTGGGCGCGCCGCCCGCAGCGCACTCACCCCACCCCCGCCACCACAGCGAAAAAACACCCCGCCACCCACGCCATCCCAACAAGCCCCAACCCCACTAACCGCCCACCCGGCGGCAAGCAAAGCAGTAGCTTGCGGTGTGGAATACTAGTGCCGTGAGTGAATCCAAACCCCGCCTATTCCAAGACTCGCGCGACATCCTCATGTCCCTGCTCGTCATCGTCGTCGTGATGGGTATCGCCGTGAGCTTCACCGGCCTGTGCAGCTTCAACAAAGACGACAAAGAATTCTCGCCGGTTCAAAAAGTGGACGCAGCCCAGATTCTCTCCCTGGAAGCCCGCTCCCTGCCCTTCCCGGTCCGATTCCCCGAAACACCCGAGGGCTGGACCACCATCAACGCCCGCCGCACCATGATCAACAGCACCCCCGCCGTCGTCGTCGGCTATCTCACCGACACCAAAGGCTATGTGCAGGTCATGCAAACAGACCAACCCGAAGACGCAGTCGCCAAAGATTTCGGCGACACCCCACGCGACAAAGACGGGCAGATGAACATCGACGGCGTGGACTTCTCCCACTACCCGCCGGCCGAGAAAAACGACGACGACCTCTGGATCGGACACATCGACGGCGCCACCCTGGCGGTCTCCGGAGTCGCCGACACCGCAGCGCTGATGGAAATGGCCGGCCGCTACACCGCAGCAACCCCACTGCCCGGGCGCGACACCCCCTAAGCCTCACAGCCCCTGAATAGTCGACACGAAAAAATCGTCTGTGGCATCTCACCATCCACGTGAGACGCCACAGACGATTTCTCATATCCCCCCAACTCAGCAAAAAGGGGAGAGGCGACTAGTCTTCCTCCTCCGAGGAGCCGTTATCCACAGCGCCCAAGGCCTTCTCAACCCGCTGCTGGGCCGCCCCCAACTGCTGCTCGCAGCGCCGCGCCAACGCCTCGCCGCGCTCCCAATACGCCAAAGACTCATCCAAGCTCATCTGACCCAACTCGAGAATCTTCACAGTCTCAATCAACTCATCACGGGCCTGCTCGTAGCTCAACGACTGCGGATCCGGAAGCTCAGCCGGGGTACCGCTGCCAAAAGTGTCTGGTGAAGTCATACCCAACATCCTAAAGAACAAACCCAGCCGACAAAGAAAAACACACAAACCCAGCGGGGAAACAAGACACCCAAAACCAGCGCCCGCCCCCCCGCAAACCGACGCTAGTCAGCAGGTTTACTCGCCATCGTCACCGCCACCAAGGAGCCATCAGCCACCCGGATGCGCAACTGAGTCGCCGGAGGAGCCTGCTCAAAAGAGGTCACCACAAATGGCGCCTGACCATCCTTCGGCTGCGCCTGCACCACCGCATAGCCACGCGCCAACGTCGCCGACGGCCCCAACGCACTCACCCGCGCCCGCAAACTCGACACCTCCGCCGACGCGGAAGCCACCGTATGGCGCACCTGGCGGCGCATCTGCTCAGTCACACGCAGCACCTCCTCCCGCCGCGCCTCAATCGAAGCACAAGGATCCGCCAACACCGGGCGACTGCGCAACGCCTCCAGCGACTGCTGCTCACGCCGCACCCAACCGCGCAACGCCTGCGCTGCCCGATCCCGCATACCGGCAATACCATCCAACTCCACCTGCACATCCGGAACCGCCTTCTTCGCAGCATCCGTCGGGGTAGCAGCACGCACATCAGCCACATCATCCAACACCGGATGATCCGGCTCGTGCCCAATCGCACTAATCACCGGCACCGGGCAATCCACCACCGCACGCGCCAAAGCCTCCTGGGAAAAAGGCAACAAATCCTCCACGGACCCGCCGCCACGCGCAATGATGATCACATCCACCCCCTCAGTGCGCGACAGCGTCTGCAACGCCGCCACAATCTCCGGCACCGCATTAGCCCCCTGCACCGCAGTATTTATCACCGCGAAATCCACCGCCGGCCAGCGCGCAGACGCCACCGCCAACACATCCCGCTCCGCCGCCGAACCACGACCAGTAATCAAACCAACACGGCGCGGCAAAAACGGCAACGGCTTCTTGCGCCGCGGATCGCACAATCCTTCCGCAAACAGCTGGCTACGCAACTGCTCAATGCGGGCCAACAACTCACCGACACCCACATGTCGGATATCGCTCACCCACAAACTAAAAGAACCACGGCCCGCATAAAACGCCGGCTTGCCGTACACCACCACCCGATCCCCATCCTTGATGGGAGTAGCCATATTGGCCAACAAACTCGTCGAACACGTCACCTGGACGCTGGCTTCCTCCTGCGGATCCCGCAGCGTCAAATACGACAACCGCCACGACGGCTTGGCATTGACCTGGGTGACCTGCCCCTCCACCCACAAATGCCCCAAACGCTCAATCCACTCCTTGACCTTCTGGTTGACCTCACGCACCGGCCACGGGGAATCCGGACTGGGCTTAGCGCCAGCACCAGAAGAAGAAACAGAGCTAGGACACACGAGCAGGAAACCACCTGAACACTAGGGGACAAACACCACAAACACCGCCGGATGGTCACACAGCACCACCTGGGGATTACACAAGCAATCCACGCCCGCACGCGGCGGGATAGACGCACGTAAACAATCCTAGTGCCCGCTTAGGGCTTCCTGCCCGGCAGGGTCATCGGGTTGTGCGTTAGAGTGTGTCCCATGACTGACCCCCAGGCGGAATCCCAAAAAACAGTGCTGCTGGCAGCCCCCCGCGGCTATTGCGCCGGCGTTGACCGCGCCGTCGAAACCGTCGAGCGCGCCCTCGAAAAATACGGCGCACCCGTCTACGTGCGCAAAGAGATCGTCCACAACCGCTACGTCGTGGACACCCTCGCCGAACGCGGTGCCATCTTCGTCGATGAAACCACCGAAGTTCCCGAAGGCGCCCACCTGGTGTTCTCCGCGCACGGCGTCAGCCCCGCAGTACACCAAGAAGCACGCCAACTGTCGCTGCACACCCTCGACGCCACCTGCCCGCTGGTCACCAAAGTCCACAACGAAGTCAAACGCTTCGCCAAAGCCGGCTACCAAATCCTGCTCATCGGACACGAAGGCCACGAAGAAGTCGAAGGCACCGCCGGTGAAGCCCCCGACGTGGTACACCTCGTCGACGGCGTCGAAGGCGTTGAAAAGCTCAACTTCGCAGACGACGAAAAACTGATCTGGCTGTCACAAACCACCCTGTCGGTGGACGAGACCATGCAAATCGTGCAGCTGCTCAAGCAGAAATTCCCGCACCTGCAAGACCCGCCCAGCGACGACATTTGCTACGCCACCCAAAACCGCCAGGTCGCGGTGAAGGCCATTGCTGAGAAATGCCAGCTGGTCATCGTGGTCGGATCCCAGAATTCCTCCAACTCCAAACGCCTCGTCGAGGTCGCGCTCCAAGCCGGCGCCAACGCCTCCTACCTGGTGGACTACGCCAGCCAGGTCAAACCCGAATGGCTCGACGGCGTCACCACCGTCGGTGTCACCAGTGGTGCCTCTGTGCCTGAGATCCTCGTGCGCGACGTGCTGGAACTGCTCGCAAGCCACGGCTACACCAGCGTCGAAGAAGTCACCACCGCCGCTGAAAAGCTCGTGTTCTCTCTGCCGCGCGAACTGCGCCCCGCAGACCGCGCACAACGCTAAACCAGCCCCGCGCCTGTTTCGCGCATCCGCACTGCCCGCCGTGAGCACAACCCGCTCATAAACGGCGGGCAGCTGGCTTTCTACTCCTCGCCCAGTCGGAGAGTAAAACAAGCACTCTTGCTCGCAAACGATTCAAGCCCCGACCTAAAAGGTCGGGGCTTGAACTGTGTAGGCAGCAATCAGGAGTCGAACAGGTCATCATCCAGGAAACGATTGCGCTTAATTGGAGGCGCCTGCGGGGGCTGCTGAACCCGCGGCACGGAACGCTCCGCACGCGGAATCACACGCCGTTTCCCATCGAACTCCGGGCGGTCGCTCGGATGACGACGAATGGTATCGGGAGCCGGCGGGCGCACCACCTGTCGGCTCGCACCATCGACAGGGCGGGGCTGACGCGCACCCGTGCCGGCGCTGCTCGGGCGCGGACGACGCTCCTGCCCTGCAGCACCCGGATTCGGGCGCATCACCCGCCGCTGACCATCCACCGGACGTGAGACCTGATCGCGAGAAACACGCGCTGCTGGTGACGCCTGCGGTGGCGGTACCCGACGGTAGGCATACTCGCCACCGGCCGCAGCAGCATCCGCATCCACTGCACGACGCTGCCCCTGCGGGCGTGCCCCAGGAACACGTGAGGACGAAGCAGCCGAGGATGCGGTACCCGCAGTGCTAGAACGCCGACGGCGCGTCGGGGTGCCCCGCTTCTTCAACAACTCCTCAACCGTGACCTGCTCCTTGGGATCCTCCAGGGCGCGGCGCGTGCGCGCACGCACCCGAGTGGTGGTCTCCACATTGGCGCGATCACTAGAACTCATCTGGCGGCGCGCCTTCAGCGCCGCAGCAGCGGCCCGCTCATCCTTGCGGCGGGCAGAGAAATACCGCAGCAACGCCAACACAGCACAGCCCACCGTCACGGCGGCCAACACCGGGAAAAACGTTGCCACCGGGAACACCGCAGCCAACAAGCCCGTCGTAGAGAAATCCTTCGGAGCCCCCTCCGGCGAGGTCACATCCTGCACAAACCAACCGGCAACAGGAGTGAACACCGCAAACAGCAACGGAATCTGGGCCACCGTGACGAACAAGCCGCGAGCCTCCACGAGGAGGGTGGTAGCCAAGGCCCCCAGCGCAAACGCAACAAGGTAGCCAACAGAAAGCTCTTTAGTCACCACGCTGAATACCAAACCGGTCATCAGCGCAGCAGCCTGGATGCTCGTCACAGACCACGTGGGCAGGCCAAAGCCACGACGGGCGGGCACGCCGGCGCTTTGAGCGCGTGAAGAAGTCTGTGAAGTCACGGCCGTAATGTTAGACGATGATGGGCCATCGACGGTGAACCGCAGGGCACAACCGGGCAGAAAACCCCAAAAACCCATGCGCACAAAGCCAAGAAAAGTTTTTAAGGTGTTGGCGAATCAGTCCCGCCCCGCATCCCTCACAATGCCCGCCGGGGCAGTGGTCTCCACAAAAAGATCCGCGCGGGCACGCTCCCCAGTTTTCACATCAATCCACTCCCCAACGAAACGCAGCACCACAGCCACCATCGCGGCCAGCGGCACCGCGAAAAACGCGCCAGGAATCCCAAACTGGGACGCCCCCACCGTCACCGACAACAGCACAATCACCGGGTGTAGATCCATCGCCTTCGACTGCAGCAGGGGAGAAAGCACGTTGCCCTCCAATTGCTGCACCGCAATCACCAACACCGCAACCATGATCGCGTGCGACATGCCATGCGACACGAAAGCCACCAGCACCGCCAAAGCCCCGGCCACCACAGCACCCACAATCGGCACGAAACCGGCGGCAAAAGTCAGCACCGCCAACGCCAACGCCATCGGGATACCCATCAACACCAGACCGCCACCAATGCACACAGCATCCACCAAAGACACCACAGCCTGGGCGCGAATAAAACCGCTCAAAGTCACCCAGCAGCGAGTTAACACCTCCCCGAGATAACCCCCAGCCCGCCGACCGGCGACCCTTTGCACCCATGGCAGAAAACGATGGCCATCTTTGAGGATGAAAAAGCACAGGACCGTGACGATCATCAGATTGACGATCACGCTTCCCGCCATCCCCAAACCTGCAAACACCTGGCCGGCGATCACCCCCATGCGCTGCTGCAGCCACACCGCGCCGTCAGTAAACCACCGATCCAGATCCTCATCCCGGATGTTCAGCGGTGGACCCTGCAGCCACAACTCCAACTGCTGCACGCCTTGGAAAGCCTGGAAGTACAAAGTGTGCGACTGGCGCGCCACGCTGGGCGCCAAACTGACAAACAACCCACCAGCGATACCGAAAGTCGACAGCAGCACGAGCAACGCGGAAAGGCCCGAAGGAATACCCCGCGAGGTCAACCAGCGGGCCGGGGCGATCAAAACGGTCGCCACAATCAAGGCGATTGCTAGTGGCAGCAGCGCCTGCCCCGCCGCCTGAATACCCCACCAGGCGGCATAGGCGGTCACACCAATGACGAGCAGGCGAACACACCACCACGCCACCTGTTTGACGCTTTCACCGATGACATCGGTGCGATCGGGGCGCGCGTCCGACCCAGAAACCTCTACCGCTTTCTGGTGATCTTGAAATTCGGAAAACTCGTGCGAAGTCACACCCATATTGTTCCATGTAAACCAGCCACAAAAGCACAACAGTTGTTGAAGATAGAAAAAGCCGCCGCGAAAAAGCCACACCAAAAGTGCGTTGCTTTCCGCGACGGCAGTACATCGACGGTGAAAGAGAAATCAGCCGCTGGTGGCTTTTACTCTTCTTCCTGAGCGATCAGTACGTCATCGGTGGCGTATTCGGCTTCACCGAGAACACCGGAGGCCTCATCGGGGTGTCGTCGAAGGGCCACGATGCTGGCGGCCAGGCCGCCCCAAATAATGACGATGAACAACACCATCATCATGATTGCGATACCGGACATTTACTTTGCCTCCTGCTCGCTCGCGAAACCTGCGTGGCGGGTCTCTTGGGGGGTGTACTTCTGCGGAATCTCGATGGTGCGTTCCATGTCGGGGTCGACACCGAAGTCGGAGCCAGGGGGGCCGATCAGGGAGACCTCGCCGCGCCAGGGCATCACGGACAGCATGAAGGAACCGACGAGGATGACGGCCAGCACGCCCCAGCCCCACATGATCAGCTGGGTGTTCGAGTAGTCGCCGCCGCCGTAGCCTTCACGCACCAGGGTCATCAGCTCCTGCAGCAGGGTGTAGCCCAGCACGATGGTGGTGATGTTGACGACGCAGATGCGCCAGATGGTGCCGACGTGGAAGGAGGACACCGCGTTGAGGTGCAGGGCGAATTCGCCGATGCGGCGCAGGATCCAGTCGATCACCACGATGGAGATCAGTGCGACTGCCACGATGCCCACGTTGTTGGTGAACTTGTCCATGATGTCCAAGGTGGCCAACGCGGAAGTGGTGGAGAACAAGGCCAGGGAGATCAGGGCCATGGCAACACCGACGGAAACAGCCGCAGTCTTGCGGGGCAGATCCAGCTTGTCCTTCACTGCGGAGACAACGACCTCCAGCAGAGAGAACATGGAGGTGAAGCCCGCGACGGTCAGGGAGCCGAAGAACAGGGTGCCGAAGATGGCGCCCATCGGCATCTGGTTGATGATCGTCGGGAATGCGATGAAGGCCAGGCCGATACCGGAGGAAACAACCTCATCGACCGGGACGTTTTGCTGCATGGACATGTAGCCCAGGGCGGCGAAGACGCCGATACCAGCCAGCACCTCGAAGGAGGAGTTCGCGAAACCGGTGACCAGGCCGGTGCCGGTCAGGTTGGTGCGGGGCTTGAGGTAGGAGGAGTAGGTCAGCATGATGCCGAAGCCCACCGATAGGGAGAAGAAGATCTGGCCATAGGCGGCCACCCACACGCTGGGATTCTTCAACGCGCTCCAGTTCGGGGTGAACAGGGCGTCCAAGCCTCCGCTAGCGCCCGGCAGGAACAGAGCCTGAATGACGACGATGATGAACAGGACCGTCAGGATCGGCATGAAGATCTTCGCGGTCTTACCAATGCCTTCATCGACGCCCATAGCCAGAACCACGATGGCCACGATCCAGACCAAGGCCAAGGTGATGGCGATCTGGCTGACGATCGAGGTGGAGAAGGTCTGATCGGCTTCCATCTTCAAGAAGTCGCTGAAGAAGTAGGTGTTGGGGTCGGCACCCCATGCCTTGGTGAAGCTCTTCACGGTGTACAGGCCAGCCCAGGCGATGATGGCGGCGTAGTAGATGGTGATGAAGAAGGAAATGCCGACCTGGATCCAGCCGACCGGCTCAGCCCAAGCCTTGATGCGGCGGAACGCCAGGGGAGCGGAGCCGCGGAAGCGGTGGCCCAGGGCGTAGTCCAGGAAGAGCAGCGGGATGCCCGCAGTCAGCAGGGCGATGATGTAGGGCACGAGGAACGCGCCGCCGCCGTTTTCGTATGCGACATAGGGGAAACGCCAAATGTTACCCAGACCCACGGCGGAGCCGATGGCCGCCAAGAGGAAGGCCAGACGGGAGGAGAACACTTCGCGGCTTGGTGACGCGGTGGTGGTGTCGGTCGACATGCGTGCCAGCCTTTCCGAAAGTTGGTGGAATCAAAACACTTGTGGGGCCACACCCAGTGGGTGTTGGTTTTGGCCCCGGGGAACCACTGGGAGGGGCAGTTGTCGTTGCGGACGCTTTTGCGTACAGCTTTGCGACAGCTGTCATCCAGGAGATTCCCAGTTAGTGATATGACAATATCAAATCTGTTCCACAGTGTGGAATATGTTGTCCAAATCGTTAGCTGAGCTACCCCCGAAAGTCCCCCAATCCAGGCATTGTTTATGTAAAGTCCCAGGTAACGACCCACAGGTAAACAAAACCTGATGAAAGTGGGATCCCAAACCTTGGGATTGGGGTGGTCGACGTTTCGAACGATAGGCGGATGGGGGAGGAATGACCCTCCACTGGGCGCGCCGGCAAGGGGGGTGATATGACTGTAAAAGCAAAAGGGACAATAGGCACTCCACTTGATAGGATTGCCCACCGTGAGCCTTACTCTTGGAATTGTCGGTCTGCCCAACGTGGGCAAGTCCACCCTCTTTAATGCATTGACCCGAAACGACGTCCTGGCGGCGAACTACCCGTTCGCCACCATCGAGCCCAACGTGGGCCTGGTGGAGCTCCCGGACGAGCGCCTAACCAAGCTCGCCGAGATCTTCGGCTCTGAGCGCATTCTCCCGGCCACGGTGTCCTTCGTCGACATTGCCGGCATCGTTAAAGGCGCTTCCGAGGGCGAAGGCTTGGGCAACAAGTTCCTGGCCAACATCCGCGAAGCAGACGCCATTTGTCAGGTCGTGCGCGCTTTTGCCGACGATGACGTCATTCACGTCGACGGCCGTGTCGACCCCCGCAGCGACATCTCTGTCATCGAGACCGAGCTGATCCTGGCCGACCTGCAGACCATCGAAAAGGCACTGCCTCGCCTGGAAAAGGAAGCCAAGAAGGATAAGTCCAAGGCTGAAGAAGTTGAGGCCGTTAAGAAGGCACAGGCTGTGCTCGAGGACGATCGCACCCTGTTCCACGCCAAGGACGAACTGAACTTGGATGCGCTGCGCGAGTTGCACCTGCTGACCGCCAAGCCCTTCCTCTATGTCTTCAACTCCGATGAGGGCGTGTTGACCGACGAGGGCAAAAAGCAGGAGCTGCGCGACATGGTCGCCCCTGCCGACTGTGTCTTCCTCGATGCCAAGACCGAAACTGAGCTGCTGGAACTCGACGAAGAAGAAGCGGCTGAGCTGCTCGAGTCCGTCGGCCAGCACGAGCCGGGCCTGCACTCCCTGGCCAAGGCTGGCTTCGCTACCCTCGGCCTGCAGACCTACCTGACCGCCGGCCCGAAGGAAGCTCGCGCATGGACCATCCACAAGGGCGATACCGCCCCGCAGGCTGCTGGCGTGATCCACACCGACTTTGAGCGTGGCTTCATTAAGGCTGAAATCGTCTCCTTCGACGATCTCGTCGCCGCGGGCTCCATGAACGAAGCCAAGGCTCAGGGCAAGGTCCGCCAGGAAGGCAAGGACTACATCATGAGCGATGGCGACGTGGTGGAGTTCAAGTTCAACGTTTAGCTTAAATAATGGTTTTCCTTGCGGATTGCTCAATGGTCGCAGGTACTTGTGTTTCGACGCTGACGTGTCGTGATGTTTCACGAAGCTTTAATCCCGTGAGCACATAGCAAAGCCGGCTGTTGCGGTGCGAGAATGCACTTTCGCAACAGCCGGCTGTTGTTTATCAAAGAACTGTTGCCGTTGGGCAGTGGGTCTTTGAAAAGCCTTGTGACGCCTTCCTGTGGATCTTAGGTTGCGGAGGCGGTCAGTACGCCCGGGCCGATTTCGCCCACGGGGCCGTTGGTGGAGGTCACAGTGATGACGCCATTGTCGCCCTCAGTGAAGGTCAGCTCGTCGGGAACACCGTCAGTGGTGTATACCCATGCCTCACCCGGAACCAGCTTCGGGGTGTCGTGCGGGCCTGCAAAGCCCTGGGTGGTGCATTCCAGTCCGCCCTTGCCGTCGCGGTAGGTCAGGATTGGTGAGGTCTGATTAGACGGAGGGCAATCCGGCAGTTCGTCTACTGCGGGGGCTTGTTTGGACAAGCACCTCATGTCAATGGTGCTTGCGGGTCCATCGGCAGGGCCGAAGGCAGCGATCTCGCAGCGGGTGGATCCGTCACTGCTGTCTACGGCTTGCATGTCCTTGAGATCCAGGTTCGAGGTATCCGAGGCGGCGACCTGGGTCGTCGTGTTCTCGGGGGTCTTCTCGCCGCTGGTAACGACGACATCTTCTGCCATGACGTCTTGCGTCTTGGTGACGGTTTCTGCCGTGGCGTTTGCCGTTTCGGCGACGGTCGAGGTTGCCTCAGCGTCACCGTCGGTGCTGCAGGCCATCAGTCCCAGGCCAAGGGTTGCGATGGCTGCTGCCCGTGTTGCGGTCTTCAGGTGTTTGCTTGTGATTGGGGACATTGTGCGTGTCCTTTCTTTCGATGTTCGGTGTGCTTCTAGGTGGGGAACCACCATCGAACAAAGCGTCGGAAGACTTGTCACCCTGTTTAGCAAACCCCACCCCAATTTCTCACCCGTTGGGGTGTGTGGTGGGTGGTGTGATGCTGCTGCATGCCCGATACTTCACGTCTGGCTGGGGAAAAGCTGGCAAGGGCAATCGGGGCTTTTCGTGTATTGCAGCCCTACTGTGTCACCAGCGGGCACAGCCGGTGCAGGGCACTTTGCTGTCCTGCAAACCGGGGGAGTGGTGGGCGTTGTGGTTCTGCCGCAAACTAGCAGTTGAGTGATGAAACCCTGTGAATGGGCTTTTTGGTGTCGTGTTGGTGACGACAGCTGGTGTTTTTCAGCGCTGGTGGCGGGGTGGTGCGACGCTACTGATTGTAGGCTGGCTTCATGGACCAACAGCGCAGATGCTTGAGTTTGGTGTCTTTCTATTTCGGTCGCTCGGTAGCGCGGGCGATCGAGGGCAAGGAGTGGGGAGAGGCTGCGGTGCGGTCGATTAGTGAACGCGCGTATCGGGATGTGTGTCGCACCATGCATGGGGTGGGGGCGTGGGAGGGCAATAGGCAGGCCAAGAAGGATGTTGCGGCTTTACTGAAACGTTTTGTTGATGGGCTTTCCGAGGTGAAGTCACAGGATGACTTCGACCTTCGGCATGAGCAGTGGTGCGAGTCGGTGATATCCATATTCACCGATGCTTCTTCCGGCGTGGTTTGTCACTACGGGCAGGTGCAGAAGTGGATCAATATGGCGTTGAAGTACTTTGCGGTCTTGGATCATCCGCAGGTGCGTAAGGCATATTCCTATCTGCATGTTCCGCTCGATAGGGATGTGTTGCAGCAGGCCAAGGATTTTTCTAAGGTGTCGGTGCCCGAGGGGGTGTGGTCGAAGATGTCGAAGTCGGAATACGATCGGGTGCAGCTGGCAATCCGTGATGCTGTGTCGTCGGAATCGCGCGAGGATCGGAAGAGTCCGAAGGATTGGAAATGCCCGATGGATTGGGAGGTGCATGCCTGGATGCAGGCTTGACCCACTGTGTGGGGCGGACGGTGTTGTGGTGTTGGTGGGGTGCTTGTGGCTTAGTTATGGTGTACCTGCAGGTGTTTTGAGTTGGCGAAAAGCCAGATCACGCCGGTGATAACTGCTAGGGCGCCGGCGAGGTAGGGTTGGCCGCCGCGTAGCGCGCCGGCGACGATGGGGGAGATCGCCCCGCCGAGGAAGCGGATTCCGGAGTAGGTGGAGGAGGCGACGGGGCGGGGGAGGTCGGAGACCTCCATCACGACTTCGGTCATCACCGTGTTGACGATGCCGAGGGCGGCGCCGGCGATGATGACGCACGCGATGAGGATGTGCAGGTGGTTGGCTTCCAGGGCCATGATCCCAAGGATGATGGCGAAGGTGATCAGCGCTGCGGCGAGGACGCGGACGTGGCCGTGGGTGTTGGTTAGTCGCGGTGCGACGATGACGGAGGTGATGGCCAATAGGGTGCCCCAGCCGAAGAAGATCAGGCCTAGCTCGTGGGCACCGAAACTGGTGTTGCCGGCAGCGTGTGCGGCGGCTTCCAGGGGGAAGGGGCTGTATGCCAGGAGGGTGAAAAATCCGAAGTTGTAGAGCAGTGCTACCAGGCAGACGGTGCGGATGCCGGGGTGGGTGAGTGCTGTGAAAGCGGCAAAGATGTCGTTGCTTCGGCGCGGGGGAGTTGTCGGGGTGGCGAGGTCACTAGCTGTAGCAGCTGGGCCGCCGCTTTTGGCTTCTGCTTGGTGTAATTCGGCCGTGTTTTGTGCCGCGCGCAGGGATGTCTTTTTGGGCTTTCCTGGCAGCATGATGGCGATGGCGATGACCCCAATGAGCATCAGGGCTGCGGTGCCGTAGAAGGGGCCGCGCCAGCTGATGCCGCCGAGGAAGCCGCCGAGCAGTGGTCCGGTGGCGATGCCGATGCCGAGGGCGGCCTCGTACATGATGATGGCCTGGGCGGTGTTGGCGCAGGCGCCGACGATGGTGGATAGTGCTGTGGAGATAAACAGGGCGTTGCCGAGCCCCCATCCGGCGCGGAAGTTGATGATTGCGCCAATTGAGCCGGCACTGCCGGCGAGTGCTGCGAAGGCCACGATGAGGGTGAGCCCTATCAGCAGGGTGTTTTTGGCGCCGATTTTTCCCGAGATGAAGCTGGAGAAAAACATCGTCGCCGAGGTGATGAACAGGTAGCTGGTGAACAGGAGCATCGACTGCGCTGGGGTGGCGTTGAGTGAGTGGCTGATCGCCGGGAGGATGGGGTCGACTAGGCCGATGCCCATGAAGGCGATGACGCAGGCGAAGGCGACGGCGTAGACGGAGCGGTTGGGTTGTGGTGTGGCAGTCGATGCAGACACGTGGGTGGGCTGTCCTTAGGGGGTCGGTGTGTGAAGGGGGCTTAGTGGTGGGGAGCTGCTGGTGGCTGGTGGGGGCTGGGGTTGTTTAGAGGTTGCTGTCGTGGTTATTCAGGGAGCGGTCGATGATTTCGACGGTGCGGCGCACGGCGGCGATGTCTTCGTCGCTGAGCCATTTGAAGCCGGGGGAGAGGTAGTCGGCGGCGCTTTTGCGGTTGTTGGCCAGGTGCTCGTGTCCTTTGTCGGTGAGGTAGAGGTGGGTGACGCGAGCGTCCTCGCCGGGTTGGCGGCGGACGAGGGCTTCGTCGACGAGTTTGCCGACGAGTCGGGTGGCCACCGGTTGGGAGCAGCCGTATCCGGTGGCGAAGGTGCCGATGGTGATGCCGGGGTATTGGTCGACGACGGACAGTGCCCGCCAGGTGGCGGCGCTGTCGCCGGCGAAGGCTTCGCGGGTGACGCGTCGGATCAGTTGTCCGGCGGCGATGAGGAGCTCGATGCTCACATTTTCTGAGTCGGTGTGCTGGTCTGCCATGAAATATGCCTCGTGGGTGATGGAAGTTTTGTAGATTAACTGGTGGGGGTTTGGTTCCCCCTTAAGTAATATACCTAAGGTATTTAAAGCGCAAGTCCTTTTCTGAGAAAACCTCTTTCACACCCCGCGCAACACAAAAATCACCTAGCCTTTCGACATGAACCCCGCAGCACCAATCCGCGTCGTCATCTGCCCCGACAGCTTCAAAGGCACCTGTACCGCTACCGAAGTCGCCCACGCCATCCGCACCGGATGGGCCGGCGTGCGTAGCGACGATGAGATCGTGCTTGCACCCATGGCCGACGGCGGGGAAGGCACCCGCCACGCATTCCACCTCGCCAACCCCACCCAGCCCGTGGTCGAACTCGCAGAACTCTGCGGCATCGAAACCCTCACAACACTCAATCCTTTCGGCGCCAGCACCCGCCCCTTCGGCGAACAGATCGCGCGTCAACTCCACCACCTATCCCACAGCTCAAGCGACAACAGCCACCACCAAGCCGAACCCACCACCCCCACCACGCTGTACCTGGGCATCGGCTCCAGCGCCTCTACCGACTGCGGGGCAGGAATGCTGCAGGGCATGGGAATCCGCATCCTCGACAAAAATGGCCACGACATCGCCGACGGACTCACCGGCGTGGCCACCGCCGAAAAAATCGACATCACACCAGCAGCCACAGTGCTGTCCCACCTCAACCACACCCAACTCGCCGTCATCACCGACGTCACAGCACCCCTTCTAGGCGCCGGCGGGGCAGTTCAAGCCTTCGGCTCACAAAAAGGCCTCACCCCACAAGACTTCCCGGCCGCCGAAGCAGCCCTCGAACGCTTCGCACACCTCATCGCAGACGCCCTACCCCACACCCCACCACTAGACCTACCCGGCGCCGGTGCCGCCGGCGGGGTCGGATTCGCGCTTGCCTGTCTCGGCGCGCAACTACTACCCGGCGCTGAGCACGTCGCCCAAGCCATTGATCTCAAAACCCACATCGCACACGCCGACGTCGTCATCACCGGTGAAGGCCGCTTCGATGCCACCTCCCAGCAAGGCAAAGTTCCCACCACCGTGCTGCGCCTAAGCCAACAGCACGACACCGAGTGCCTGCTGATCGCCGGAACCATCCCCCACAACACCCCCACCGCAGACTTCGCCGCAAGCATCGGGCTGACCGACATCGTTCCCACCGAACAAGCCCTCAACCAACCTCGCACAGCCATCGCCCAAGCCGCCGCACAACTAGCCCAGCACTACCCGCAACGGCTCGCACACAGCTAAAACACCCCGCCCCCGTTTGCGGTCGCCACACGTGTAGGCCTACAGGTCAGCGACCTTCGCGCACAACACCGGATCGGTGATATAGCCCTGCTGGCAACCGTACTGCGCCTACGACTCACCAGAGGTCGGGTTCGGGTTTCCCTGCGCATCAGTGCCATAGCCACACACCGCCGCCGGGCAATCAGGACTCGGCACATCACCACCAGCCGGCAGCGGCTCCCCACCCAAATTCGCCGGAGTACACAAGGAAGGATCCTTCACAAAAGCATCAGTACCCGGGCACTGATAACCAGCCCCCGGGGCCGTATACGGGGAATCAGCCGGCAAGGAAGCGCCGTAGCGATCCACACACAACTGGGAAAAGCCCTGTGAGCCGTCAGAAAAACGCGCCGGACCCGGCGTCCCAGGCAAACACTCCACCACTGTCGGCGCAGCCTGTGCCGGCGCAGGCGCGGTTGTCGTCAGCGTGGTTGTGGCCGAAAGGGCAGCCGAGGTAGAAGGGGGCGGTGCCGAAGACGTAGTGCTGGCAGCACTCGATGCCACAGACGTAGCCATACTGCTAGTGGGCGCAGACGTGACAACAGTCGATGAGATTTCAGGCTGCTCAGGAGTAGTAGAAGAACACGCCCCCAACAACACACAACCAGCTACCACAACCACACCAGACGCCCAAGAACGCAAAGCGCACCCCTTTTTCATCCACAAAACTCGAAAGATACCCACTGAGGTGTCCGCGCGCGTTAAGCGCCTCAGTGAAAAATACCCCACCAACGTTAGTGGCAAAGCCAAAACAAAAACACCGCGCACCCCCGCAAAAAGGGGAGTACGCGGTGTGACGTGAGGTGTCTGTTCTCACGGGGCGAAGGAAGTTACTTCTGGTCCTTCTTCTGTGCAGCAATCTTCTTGGCGCGAATCGCCTCAGCGGCAGCAGCGGCCGGGTTGTGGGCCGTGGCGCCGGTGCGGCGACCAGCCGCAGCCGCAGCCACAGCACGAGCGCGAGCTGCAGCCTTTTCCTTCGCGTCTACCTCTCGACGCTGGCGCTCCAGGTCGGCGCGAATCCGTGCCTGCTCCAGGGCCTTGCGCTGCGCATATTCCTGGGCCTTGCGCTGAGCTGCAGACTCCGCGACCGCAGCGATGGAACCGGCAGCTGGATCCTCCACGCCGGCAACCTCACGCACCTTTCGCTGTGCTGCCGCGCGGGTCTCTGCCTCAGCCTTGCGACGGGCCTCAGCTTCGGCTCGCTTGTGCGCTTCCATCTGTGCCAGTCGACGGGCTTCTGCTGCAGCCTTTTCACGGGCGAGCTCTGCTGCGTGCTTGCGAGCTGCTTCCTCAGCAGCACGACGTGCTGCATCTTCAGCTGCCCTACGACGAGCTTCTTCGGCAGCACGGCGACGTGCCTCGTCTGCAGCCTGTCGGCGGGCTTCCTCTGCGGCGCGACGGCGTGCCGCTTCTTCGGCTGCGCGCTTGCGGGCAGCTTCCTGCGCTGCGCGTTTGCGGGCTTCTTCCTCGCGGCGGAGACGTTCCCGTTCCTCTGCCTGGCGACGAGCTTCTTCCTCGGCACGGATCTTGGCTTCTGCTTCAGCCCTGATGCGTGCCTCGAGTTCGGCGCGAGCCTGAGCTTCGGCCTCAGCGCGGGCACGAGCTTCTTCCTCGGCCTGGCGGCGGGCTTCTTCTTCGGCGCGGGCCTGAGCTTCGGCTTCTGCTTGGCGGCGGGCTTCTTCTTCGGCGCGGGCCTGAGCTTCGGCTTCTGCTTGGCGGCGGGCTTCTTCTTCGGCGCGGGCCTGAGCTTCGGCTTCTGCTTGGCGGCGGGCTTCTTCTTCAGCACGGGCCTGTGCCTCGGCTTCTGCCTGAAGGCGAGCTTGTTCAGCAGCCAGCTGTCGAGCAGCCTCCTCAGCGGCACGGCGAGCTTCTTCTTCAGCCTGGCGTCGAGCCTCTTCCTCGGCCTTGCGTCGGGCTTCTTCTTCGGCGCGGGCGCGTGCTTCTGCTTCTGCCTTACGTCGGGCTTCTTCTTCGGCGCGGGCGCGAGCTTCGGCCTCGGCCTTACGACGGGCTTCTTCCTCGGCCTTACGACGGGCTTCTTCCTCGGCCTTGCGTCGTGCTTCGGCCTCTGCCTGAAGGCGGGCTTGTTCAGCAGCCAGCTGTCGAGCAGCCTCCTCAGCAGCCCGTCGTGCTTCTTCTTCGGAGCGGGCACGTGCTTCGGCCTCAGCCTGGCGACGGGCTTCTTCTTCGGCCTTGCGTCGGGCTTCTTCCTCAGCGCGGGCGCGAGCTTCAGCCTCGGCCTGGCGACGGGCTTCTTCCTCGGCCTTACGTCGTGCTTCTTCCTCGGCGCGGGCGCGGGCTTCTGCTTCGGCCTGGCGGCGTGCTTCTTCCTCAGCGCGAGCGCGTGCTTCGGCTTCTGCCTTGAGGCGGGCCTGTTCAGCAGCCAACTGTCGTGCAGCTTCTTCCTCGGCCTGGCGGCGGGCTTCTTCCTCAGCACGGGCACGGGCTTCTGCTTCGGCCTGGCGTCGAGCTTCCTCTTCGGCGCGAGCACGTGCTTCAGCTTCGGCTTGGTGGCGTGCTTCTTCCTCTGCACGGGCACGTGCTTCTGCTTCTGCTTGGCGTCGAGCTTCTTCCTGAGCCTTCAGGCGAGCTTCTTCTTCGGCGCGGGCGCGGGCAGCTGCAGCTTCGGCTTCCTGCTTTGCGAGGCGTCGTGCTTCTGCTTCGGCCTGGCGGCGGGCGGCTTCTACTGCGGCTGCAGTGGCGGCGAAACCGCTGGTTGTGGCGGCGGCGCTGAAGATGGTCTCGCTCTTGGCGTCGGATTCCTGCGGGGCAGGGGAGTACAGCTGATCATCCTCGGCCGGCTTGGCGTCCTTTTCGGCGTCGAAGCGGAAGGCGTCGCTAGGTGCGTCGTTGTGTGCCGCCGGCTGGATGTGCTCTTGCGATGCGGCATCTTCGTCGGTGGTTGCCGTCGCTGCCGGGGTGGACTCTTCTTCCAGTACCTCGTCGAAACTCATCACTGCGGGAAGGTCGTCGAAAACGGGGAATGCTTCGACGGGGTTGCTTGCCCGGTTGGTGTCGACCGGCGTTGCAGGGTCGAATGCGGACGGCAGTGCGGATTGCTGCTCGGGGTGCGTTTCGGCCGCAACGTCGTTGGATTCGGTGTAGGTGAAGGCATCGTTGCCTCGTGCCGGTTCGGTGTCCGGGGTGAAGGTGGACGGGCCACCTACGTGCACGGGAACTTCGTCGTCGAAGCTGTCGAGTTCCTCGACCTCCCGCAGCGCGTGGGAAGGGCGTTTCGCGTCGTTGGTGTCGTCTTGGAAGAACTCGTCGTCGTAGACGTCTTCGTCGGCTGCGGCATCTGCTGGCGCGGCTTCGAAGGTGTCGGATTCGGTGAAGCGGAAGGGATCCTCGGTGTGGTGATCCGCATCGGTGGCTTCACTTGCCGGGGTTTCGTGGTGCTCGGGGCGGTACTCGTGGGCACCGTAGGGGGCGTCGTCGGCGGAGTATTGCTCGTCGGCGTCGCCAAAGTCTTCCGGCTGGTGCTCGCCCTCGGGGATGTAGGGGCCTTCGGGAAGGTAGTCGGAGTCGACGGGCATGGTGTCGGGCGCCGGGGCAATGGGGGAGGCGGGAGCAAAATCCTGTTGGAGAACCTCGGCCTGATCCGGCACGTCGTCGTAGTCGTAGTCGTAATCGACTGCTTCCTCGTCGTAGGAGGAGGCGACAGATGCTTCGTCCTGCTCCGTGTTCTCGTCGGCGTCGTCTTCGACCACCGATTCCTCGGCGGCCTTCTTCTTGCGGCCGAACAGGCCGAAGATGCCGCGCTTTTTGGTCTTTGGTTCTTCCTCGGCGGCGGAGTCTTCCTCCGCTACGAGTTCTTCATCATCCTCGAGCTCGTGGGGAAGCTCGGTGTTTTCGTCGGCTGCGAGAGCCGCGGCGAGCTTGTTGACGCGGGCGTCGTAATCGGTGGCGTCGTCTTCGACGGCCGGCAGAACGCCGGTGTCTTCGGCGTCGTAGGTGTGCGGTTCACTAGACACGGCAGCGAACTCCTGGGTCTCGTCGATGGCGGGAGAGGACTCTGTTGCGGCAGCCTGATCCTCGGGGAAGGCAGTGTTGGCGTCGGTGGTGTGCACCGGCAGTTCTGCCTGTTCGGCGGCGGGGAATGCCGTCTCCTTCGCGTCGGCAGTGCCGGCGGGTTCTTCCACGAACTCTTCGTAGGTCGGCTCGAGGTGCTCGACCTGGGTGACGTCATCCGCGTCTTTGGCAGCTGCAAAAGCGGCTGCTGCGCCGACGGCGCCCACCGCACCGGCGGCACCGGCGGCAGCGCGGTTGGTGTGGTCTGCCTCGGGTGCAGCGTCTTCGACTGCAGCATCGGTGGCATCGGTGGCATCTGTATCCGTGTCGGTGGCTGCCGAACGCTTGCGGCCGAACCCGAACAGGCCCTTGCGCTTCTTCGCGGGCTGTTCCTCGGCGTCCGCCTCAGCATCTGCTTGCGCATCCACTTCGGCGTTTGCTGCTTCGGAGTCCTGGGGGAAGGCGTCATCACCGGCGGGGGAGACGCCAGCTGCGGCAAAACCACCCTCGGTAGTCGAGGAGGTGGCGTCGCCAACGAGTTCGGAGGGAA
Organism: Corynebacterium aquilae DSM 44791; assembly: GCF_001941445.1. Taxonomy (NCBI): domain Bacteria; kingdom Bacillati; phylum Actinomycetota; class Actinomycetes; order Mycobacteriales; family Corynebacteriaceae; genus Corynebacterium; species Corynebacterium aquilae. The sequence goes on from NZ_CP009245.1 coordinate 1,057,935, forward strand.
CCTGAGTGGCCCGGTGCTCCTCGGCCAGGGCGGCCTGCTTCTTGTTGTGCTCGTAGCTAGCTTCGAATTCACCCGCCTCCGGGGCGGACGCGGGAACCAGCGCGGGGGCCGGCTGGGCTTCCTGCAGCACGGCTTCGTCGTCGTGGTCCTCGCCGTGGCCGAAGGGCAGAACCTTAGCGATGGCCACCAAGATGGCGCCGATGATCAGGCCCAGGATGGTGTACAGGGTGGTGGCGACGATCCAGGACATGGTGCGCCCGGAAGTGGTACGCGGGTTAAAGGAGTGCTCCATGTTGTGCACCACACCCATGGGGCCAGTAAGCCCCAATTCGGCTGCGCCTTGCAGGACGATGTGGCCACCAACCCACAGCATCGCAAAGGTTCCGACATAGGTCAGAATCGTCAAAATCACGGGCATGCCCTTGACTAGGGCTTTGCCGAGGCCGGAGTTGGACTTGCGGCTGAGGATGTGGAATCCCAGGTCGTCCATTTTGACTAGCGCGCCCACCACGCCGTAGACGCCGACGGTGATGATGAAGCCCACCAGGATGAGCACGACCGCCTGCGTTGCAATGTCCTGGTTGCGGACATTGTCGAAGGCGATCAGCATGATTTCCGCCGATAGCACCAAATCGGTGCGGATCGCGCCCTTGACGAGTTTGTCTTCTGCGTCGGGGCCCTTGGCGGCGACGGGGGCTGCGGTCTTGTGCCCGGAGAGCTTGTGATAAATCTTCTCGGCGCCCTCAAAGCACAGATAGAAGCCACCGATCATCAACAGTGGCGTCAGGAGCCAGGGCGCGATCCAGTTGAGGATCAAGGCGATCGGCATGATGATCGCGATCTTGTTGACGAGCGATCCTTGCGCGATGCGCCAAATGATCGGGAGCTCGCGTGCGGGAGTTACTCCCTGAAGGTATTGCGGGGTTACCGCGGTGTCATCAACGATGACGCCAGCTGCTTTTGCGCTGGTCTTTGCGGTCGCCGCGGCGACGTCGTCGACGCTTGACGCTGCTGTTTTAGCGATGAGCGCGACATCGTCGAGAAGGGCTGCCAATCCGCCGGCCATGTAAGTCGTCCTTGGTTGGGTGGTTTTGGGTATGGGCGTACCCCTCTAACAGTAGTTGTCCCCTAGCAACTTCGCAGTAATAGTCAAGGCAAACCTAACGGGATACAGTGGTTGCATGTTGTATTCCCATGCATTAGTTCTTACGCAACGACCTGCCCGCTACGGCAAACAGATGGCTGCTCACTTCGCGCACAAGCTGGAAACCAGCTGGGATGGCGAAATGGGAACCCTGCTTTTTGTGGGCCGCGGAAAAGATTGCGATGATCCCCGCTTCGCCTATGAGGGCACCGCTGTTGTGACGATGACCTGTGTTGAGCAGGGGCTTGACATCGTTATCGACGCGCCGGAGGAGCTTCTCTCGCGCTTCGAAGGCGTAGTCGTGCGTCACCTGGTTCGCTTTGGGGCTAGCGAAGACCTTGCGGTCACCTTCGAACAAAAGCAGCGCGCCGAGTAGGTACGGTGCTTCATCGCGATACCTATTTCTGGGTGAACGGACCCGTGGTGAGGGTGGTGGCTCCCTTGGCGCACACCACTGAGTCGAAAGGCACTGTGGTGGAGTCGTAGGAGTTCGGGGGGTAGATTTTTAGCCCCGCAGCCGGGGTGGGGGCGCATGTCGCCGGATCCATAAGGTGTGCGTTGGTGAGTCTCAGGGTTGCCTGTGCCTGCCCCTTTGGTCCCAGGCGTACGGGGCCTGGATCGTGGGCATCCTCGCGCTCGGCGGCGGCGCCGATCTGTTGACCCTGTGCATCAACCGCGGAAATACCGGGAAATCCTGCCAGGGTGCAGTGCGGGCCATTGTTGGTCGCGGTGATCGCGTAGTACTGGTGGCCTGCGCCGGCGTCGGTGGGGGTGACGCTGATGGCGAGCTGCTGTGGCTGGCAGGCCTCCCGCATGATGGGGTGTTCGGCAGTGTCTGATGGCGCAGCCACTACGTTGCTGTCGGGGGCTTGTGTCGCGTCGGCATCCGGGGTGGGGGTGCGGGTATCGGCGGGGGAGCTGTCCGCGGCGAGCTGTTGGGGTTGAGCAGTGTCCGTTTCCTGCGAATCAAGCAGGCTGCAACCGCTGGTGAGCAGTGCGAGGCAACACGCTCCGGTGAGGGTGAGGCGGCCACCGGCCCGAGTATCAGAAGAAAACAATTGCAACATACGTTAACTCTAGCCTCATGGGGTGAGGTCTGCAGCACAATAGCCACCCACCACCCCCACCGGGAAAGAAAACTCTTTCCCCACGACCCGCCCTGATCACCCATCAGGGATGCCAAAACTTCTGTCACCTCGCACGGAGTTCGCTAACACCGGCCGATGTCTAAGGCAGACCTATCCGCCGGTATGATGAGCACCGTTCCGCGGGAGCCCAGACGCAACTGGGCTGAGAATCTGGCATCACCACCCCAAGCATCCGCGCGGGGGAGATATTTTTCGCGCCAGAGACCGTCAACCACCTGATCCGGATAATGCCGGCGCTAGGGAGAGAGAAAAATCTTCATGACCCAGTCATCCCCATCCACCACATCCACCACATCCACCGCCACCTCCACGCGCTCCTGGCGCATCGTCGACATCGTCGTCGCCAGTGTGCTCGCCGTCGCGGTCGGCCTGATCTTCGTGTTGTGGAACTCCGCAGGCTACGCCTGGTACACCGCAGCCAACACCCTCACCCCGGGCCTGGGTGGCATCGCCACTGGCGGCTGGCTCATCGGTGGCGTGCTGGGCGGACTGATCATCCGGAAGCCCGGTGCTGCCCTGTACGTCGAACTGCTCGCCGCGCTGTTTTCCGTGGCCTTTGGTAGCCCGTGGTCGCTGACGACCTTGTATTCCGGCCTAGCCCAGGGCTTAGGCGCGGAACTAGTGTTCGCGTTGTTTGCCTACCGTGCCTTCGGCGTCAAAACCGCCATGCTCGCAGGTATGGGAGCAGCTGCCGTCGAATTCCTCTACGAGGGCCTGACCGGAACTTTCGCCAAAGGGATTGAGTATTCCGCCATCTACGGCGTCACCATGCTCATTAGCGGTGCGGTGATTGCCGGCTTGTTGATGCACCTTCTGGTGCGGGCGCTGGCCGCCACTGGCGCACTGGATCGTTTTGCTGCCGGCCGTGAACGCCAACAGTTGATCTAACACTTTCTTCTCGCCCCATCGCTCGGATGTTTCCGTGAGGTGGGGCGGTGGTTTTTCACCCCCCAAACTGTTTTCGAAAGGCAGTGCACAGCCAACCATGACCCATCCCGTCACTGCGCTCGGCGTTCGCGCGCGCGACTACGGCTTCCGTCACTCCGGGCGCAAAGACCCGGCCATTTCCCACATCAACCTCGATATCGCGCCTGGGGAGAGAGTGCTTCTGGTGGGGCCGTCAGGTGCTGGAAAATCCACATTGCTGGCTGCCTTGGGTGGCGTACTTGGTTCCAGCGCGGAAGATGGGGAACACACGGGCACTTTGCAGGCGGGCAGCCCCGGTGAGGTGGGGATGGTGCTGCAAGATCCGGAGGCACAAACCATCTACACCCGTGTCGGCGATGACGTTGCCTTCGGGTGCGAGAATCGGGGAATTCCGGCGGACGAGATTTGGCCGCGGGTGCGCCACGGCTTGGATGTCGTCGGCCTGGAGGTGCCGCTGTGGCACAACACCGCTGAGCTGTCTGGTGGACAAAAACAGCGGCTGGCGCTTGCTGGGGTGATCGCCATGGGGGCGGGCTTGATTCTGTTGGATGAGCCCACCGCCAATCTTGACCCGGAGGGTGCCGTTGAGGTGGTGAAGGCCGTCGTCGATGCGGTCAACGATTCAGGGGCGACGCTGGTGGTGGTGGAGCACCGCTTGGAACTGTGGGTCGAACACGTCGATCGGATGATCGTCTTGGGCCATGGGGGCCGGATTGTGGCTGATGGACCGCCACAGGAGATTTTGGATAGTCATGGCGAGCAGCTGGCCACCCAAGGGGTGTGGGTGCCGGAGCAACGCCCCAGCATGCTGGAGGCGACCACGGCCGCCTCATCAGCTACCCAGGCAGACAATGTGCGAGATGCGGCGGTGTGGACCGAGCAGCTGCAGTGCGGTTGGGATGCGCAAACTCCCACGGCGAGTCCACGCACTGTTTCTATCCCGCTGGGGCAGACCACCGCGATCACAGGCGCAAATGGGGTGGGTAAGACCACTTTTGCGTTGACGATTGCAGGGCTTCTACAGCCTTTGAGTGGCACTATGGGGGTGCATGAGTCGATCGCCCAGGGGTTGGCTGGGCGCCCTCATGATTGGTCGAGCACCCAATTGGCGAAAAGGATTTCCTACGTTTTTCAGGACCCGGAAGCCCAGTTTGTTGCCAGCACTGTGCGTGATGAGTTGCTGATTACTGCGGCTGCGGTCTCCGACAGCGTGCCGGCGCGAGGTTCACTGCGCCGGAAAAGAACTGCCGACGTGCCGCAACACTTGCACGAGCGTGCCGATGAGCTGCTTGAGCGCCTCGGGTTGAGCCACCTGGCGCAGGCTAATCCTTTTAGTTTGTCCGGTGGGCAAAAGCGACGTTTGTCGGTGGCGACGGCGCTGGTGGCTTCTCCCAGTTTGGTGTTGTTGGATGAGCCCACTTTCGGCCAGGATCGCAATACGTTCTTCGAGTTGTTGGAGCTGATTAAACAGCTCAACGGCGCTGGGGTGACTGTTGCGGCCATTACCCACGATCCCACCTTCGTATCCCATGTCGCCGACCATCACATTGAATTGGGAGCCTGACACCATGAGCACCCCGCATTCTCCCGCTATCGCCTTTGACCCGGCTTATCCTTCCCGCCCGCCGCGCAGCCCGCAGGCCGGGGTGAACGTGATTGCCGGCACCAACCCGGTTGCCCGGATCCTGGCTGTGATGATTATCGGCACCCCGCTGTTGATCACCGTCGATATTGTTTCTGCTCTGGTGACGGTCGTTATCACCTGGCTGCTTGCGCCACTGTGCGGGGTGAGCTGGAAGAAGATGGCGACCGCGCTGATCCCGGTGTGGATCGCTGCCCCGCTGGCGGGCATCAGCATGTTGCTCTACGGTCAGCCTGGCGGGCAGGAGTACCTCACCCTGTGGCTGATCACGATTAGTGATAATTCCATCACCTTGGCGATCGCTATCATGTTGCGCATCCTGGCGATTGCGAGCCCGGTGGTCATTGCGGCTGCCGGGATGGATCCCACGGAGCTAGGTGATGCGTTGTCTCAGGTGGCGCACCTTCCCAGCCGATTTGTGATTGGCGCGATTGCAGGTGCGCGACTCGGGTCTTTGTTTAGGCGCGATTGGGCGCAGCTGGAACGCTCCCGCCGCAGCAGGGGGCTGGGCGATGAAACCACCCTGGCGCGGTTGTCTAATCAGACCTTTGCGTTGTTGGTGTTGGCGCTTCGGCGGGGCACGAAACTTGCCACCGCTATGGAAGCCCGCGGCTTTGGCGGGCCCACGCGCCGCACCTGGGCGCGACCCTCCCGCCTGCATCGCTGTGACCTGGTCCTGGTGTGCGCCTCTGTCCTCATTCCGACCGCGGCTTTGGGGCTGGCGATCATCACCGGCAGTTTCACCATCTTTGGTCTTTCCTAATCCCTTAATCCGCAGGAGATCTCCCATGACTTCCACAACAGACTCCTACCTTGAGCGCGCCCGCAGCGCCCACATCATCTTGATCGATGGGCCCAGTGGCTCCGGGAAAACCACCTTCGCCACCTATTTGTCCACCGTGTTGGATCGCCCGTTGGTGCACTTGGACGACATCTATCCCGGGTGGGAGGGGTTGGCGGCGGCCGGCACCATCGTTGCCCGCGATGTGCTTGATCCGCACCGGCCGCACCTAACCCGGTGGGATTGGGCCAAAAACACCACTGGCGTCACCGAAACTCTCGACCACTCCCGCGGGTTGATCATTGAAGGTGCCGGCAGCATCACCAGTGACACGCTTGCCGCCGCACAAGCATTGGGCCCCACCTTGACCATCCTCATCGACGCCCCCGAGGCGGTGCGGAAAACCCGGGCGCTGGCCCGGGATGATTCATACGAGCCTTATTGGGACACCTGGGCGGCCCAAGAACGCCAACACTTCGCCAAGCACCCGGGTGCTGACATCACCTATCACCACAAGCAGTTGCCCCTGCTGGTGCTGTCCGCCATGATTATCAGCAACGATGAAGGCGAGATCCTTCACGTCCGGAAAACCGGCACCACCAGCTTCATCATGCCCGGCGGGAAACGCGAGCCAGGGGAGAGCCCGCAGGAGACCGCGCGTCGGGAAATCGCCGAAGAACTTGGCCTGGACACCGCCGGCGAAGCACTGGACTTTGTGGGCACTTTCTATGAAAAAGCCGCCAATGAGGCCAATACCGCGGTGGTGTGCGACGTGTTTCGGCTGTGCCGCAGCCACACTGAGCTGCCCGAGCCCCAAGCGGAAATCGCCGAGGTGCGTTTCCTTTCCCCCGACAGCTCCTTGAGCACCATCGCGCCCCTATCCAGGCGCGTGTTTGCGCATCTGCGCGACAGCATTACCGGCAACCACTAACCTCCGGGCTTCAAGCTAAAACCCCGCCGGCACACCACAAGGTGCCGGCGGGGCAATGCTGCCTGGCTCTAGCTGGAGCCGAAGCTAGAAGTATTCGCGGCTGCCACATCGGGCGACACCGGGGGTTGTGGCACTCCGAACGCCGGGGCCACGACAATGCCTGTGTGTCGGGAAATCCACTCCAGGTGCTCGGCCACCGGAACATAGAATGCGCGGGTGCCGGCCACCGGCAAAGGGGCTGCGGTGTTAGCCATGCTGGCCACCGCCACCACCTCATCACCCATCAACAGCGGGCCACCCGAATCGCCCTTGGTGAGCCGACCGCCGTGGGTTGCCACATCCAGATAGGCGGAGCCGGGCGGCGAGATCATGTTCTCGCCGGCCAAAAACCGGTGGCCTACCGTGCCGGGGGTCTGCTTGGCGACCAATAGCGAGGAACCCCAGCCGGCGATTGTTCCCTGCTGGCCGGGCTGCAGGTGCCCGCGGCCTAACACTGCGGGTCGGGCATCAACTGGGGCGTCCAGGCGCACCAGCGCCAAGTCCGCGTAGGGGCTCATGATGACGTCGGTGGCGCGCCGGGCGTGCCCGCCGATGCCGGCGCCCACAGAGATCGCATTACCGGCGCCTTCGCCAACACAGTGGCGGGCGGTGAGAATCCATTCGGGGGCAATCAGGGTGCCGGTGCAGCTGGCATTACCTAGTTTTAGCGAGGCGACCGCCGACTGGGCCACGCCTGCGGTCACCGGTCCCGCCAAAATCAGCGCGTCGGCGGGCGGTGCAGCACTAAGGGCGGAAATGGCTAGCATCCCGGCGCCCATGAGGCCGGCCAGTGTGGTGGAGCGTGTGCGGTGGGCCATGGCTTAGTGAGCGCTTTCGATCAGTTCGGCAACGGTGCTGGTGGGGCGGCCCAACACGGTCGCGCCGTCGGGCTGTCGGATCACAATGGGGCGGTTGATCAGTTTCGGGAAACGCACCATGGCCGCGATGATCTCGGCATCGGTGCAATCCCGATGAAGGCCTGCTTCGTGGTATTCGGCTTCGCCATCGCGCAACAACTGCGCGGGGCTGAGCCCCGAATTGGCGCAGATGGTTTGCAGTTCTTCCGCGCTCGGCGGGGTGTTGAGGTAGGCGACTACTTCTACGGGGTAGCCGGAATGTTCGAGAAGTGCCAGGGCCGCGCGGGATTTGCTGCAGCGGGGGTTGTGGAGGATGGTGAAGCTCGTCATGGGTGCCAACCTTAGCCGGTAGGGGAGTGAAGCTGATGGGCAACACCCCGCCGACAAAGCGTGGAAAACGTTTTGTGGCGGGGTGAAAAGGAAAAGGTGCGTTGCGACTAGCCGGCGGGGGCCAATTCGACGTTGTCTGCCCAGGTCAACTCGATGCCGATGGATTTCAGCCAGGCCATCGGGTCGTCGCCGTTGCGGGTGATGCCGTCGACGGCGGTGAGGGTGGTTTCGATGGCGCGTTCTGCCTCATCGGCGGTGATCAGCCCGGCGGAGGTGGCGGCGGCCAGCTCGTCGATGTCATCCACATCGACGGGGTTGCCGACGGTGGACAAAAGATCGACGTAGAGATCCCGGGTGGACCACACGTCCCCATCGACGGTGATGTCGGCGATGTCGAAGTAGAAGTCTTCGGTGCGATCGTGTCCGGGGCGGTAGTGGAAGATGTTGGCGCGCAGTCCCAGCTGTGGGATCAGCCAGCTTTCCAGGTAGCCGAAGTCCGGGTGGTCGGCGCCGCGGGCCATGTAGAGGCCGAAGTCGGTGACCTGGTAGGTGTCGACGTCGCGGAGGAAACCTTTGGGGTCGGTGTTGGTCAGTTCCTTGACGGAAAACGTCTCGGCCTTGACGGGGTGCAGATCAGCCATTGTTGTTATTTCACCTCAACGATTCCGCTGGTGGGGAGGAACTCACAGTTGGCGGTGCCGGTGTCGGTGGTGGTGGTCACGCCGCCGGAGAGCACGGCGATGATGGTTCCACGACCGGTGTGGGCGGTGCCTGCGACGGTGGTCGGGCCGTCCGGGTTGATGCCGGTGTAGCCGAGCTGGGTCACGCCGGTGCGCCCGGTGGTGATGTTGACCCAGTTGACACGCATGGCGGTGGTTTGGTGCTCGGCGATCTTGTCGGTGCCGAGCGCTGTGAAAACAAAGGCGGCGTGTTCTGCCTCGACGCCGGGAAGCGGCAGCGCGGCGGGGCCGGCCACGGCGAAAGCGGTGCCGGTGGCGTTGGAGGTGCCCCCGATGCAGTTGCCGGCGACGGTGGGCCAGCCGAACTGGGCGATCACCGGCGCTTTGTCGGGATCCGGGATATCTACGCCGGGTTCGCCGTCGCCGCGGAAGAAGCCGACGGCTTTGAGCAGGGCCTGCTTGATGTTGTCCGGCAGGGGCTGAGCATTGGCGAAGTCTTCCGCCTGCTGCAGGATGGACGGGGCGGGGCGCCCGAGCGGATCGAGCAGATCGCTGCTGGCGGCCTGCGCGGTGGCAGGAGAGAAGGAGAAGATGCACGCGGTAGCGGCCGTGGCAAGGATGGCTGCCAGGCGGGTGGTGCGCTGTTTAGTCACGTGGTGGGCTTCGCTTTTCTCGGTCGGGGGCGGTGTCTTTAAGAGCAAACTTCACAGAAGTTCACAGTAAGAACACAGTTAACTCGTGCAACTTTAATCACATGCAGTCACATGAGCAACAGTTGCTAGTGAATTTCACAGGTGTTATTTCCGGCGGCTGCCGGTTATAAACCCAGCGCCGTGGCGCGGGGGAAGCTTCTTTTCCTTCAGCGGCCGCAGCAGGCGCACGCGGTGTTGTGGGCCTTCGATGTGGCCGAAGAAGGAAAGTGAAACGCAGGTACTCATGCACGCCACCTACTGCAAAGCGGGCGACGGGTTCGCTCACGAGCGCGTGTCACTACTCACGTCGCTGCACCTGGCGCGAGCGTTACACAATCGTGATAATTCCTCGAAAAAATTCTCCGCCCGGCCTGAAAATTGCCTAGATGGCACCGCTAATGCGCCACGATATGCGCGAAAACGACAGGTCAGGGCAGTGTGGCTCGCAGGCGTTGGGTGAACGTTCCGCAGTGAGTTACATCGTCCGGCTTGGGCGTGAAAGCGAAAAGATGCCGGTGGTGGGGAGTGGGTATCTGGCGGACCTGGCGCGGGTGGGTGCGGGATGACAGTGGCGTTGCTGTGGCCTCAATGACGGGGATAGGCAAAAAGGGAGTACGCTGTGTGAAGGGCCTGTGTGTCTTGATGAAAACACGACCGCAACGCTTCGCGAATCAACAATGGGTGTTTTGCGAGCAGGTGGTGCTGTTAAAGGCACGGCTTAACTGGCCCTACGTCTTGCTGCCGAACGCGACAGGATGCGTCTTCGAGGCGCACTGACCGCCGCTTGGTAGCGGCGTTGGTGAGACCCCGCGCGAAAAAACGCGGGTGCAGCTCGCTCCCATTGATTATTTGTTTTTGTCCACCACGGATGTCGCGCATGAAGCGCCAGGCATCGTTGTCGTGGTGGCTCATGTGTGCTTGGCCCCGTGTGGGAAAGCGCCATGAACCAACTTCATACGGCCCCCGCCGCTTAATTTAAGGCACTGCGTTCGATGTGGACGACGTTCGATGTGGACGACAAAGTGTCGGCGTGAAAAACCCAGGGGGTCTAACAAAATCCAGGAGATTGAAACCCCCGTGACCCAAACCGAGTTCCGTAACGTCGCCATCGTCGCGCACGTTGACCATGGCAAAACCACCCTTGTTGACGCGATGCTGCGCCAGTCTGGCGCCTTTGATGCGCACGCTGAGTTGGTCGATAGGGTCATGGACTCCGGCGACCTGGAAAAGGAAAAGGGCATCACCATCCTGGCGAAGAACACTGCGATTCGTCGTCAGGGTGCCGGCAAGGATGGCCAGGACCTCATTATTAACGTCATCGACACCCCCGGCCACGCCGACTTCGGTGGCGAGGTGGAGCGCGCACTGTCCATGGTTGACGGTGTGGTGCTGCTGATTGATGCTTCCGAAGGTCCGCTGCCCCAGACCCGCTTCGTGCTGGGCAAGGCTCTGGCCGCGAAAATGCCGGTCATCATCGTGGTCAACAAGACCGACCGCCCCGATGCCCGTATCGATGAGGTTGTCGAGGAAGCACACGACCTGCTGCTCGAGCTGGCCTCCACCCTGGAAGATCCCGAGGCTGCTGAGGCCGCCGAGGGTCTGCTGGATCTGCCCGTGCTGTACGCCTCCGGCCGTGAAGGCAAGGCGTCGACCACCAACCCGGGCAACGGCAACGTGCCTGAGGCTGCGGACCTGCAGGAACTGTTCGACGTGCTCTACGAGACCCTGCCCGAGCCGACCGCCCAGCTGGACGCTCCGCTGCAGGCACACGTCACCAACCTGGACTCCTCCTCCTTCCTGGGCCGTATCGGCCTGGTGCGCGTGCACGCCGGCACCTTGAAGAAGGGGCAGCAGGTGGCCTGGATTCACTACGACTCCGAAGGTAACCAGCACACCAAGACCGCGAAGATCGCGGAGCTTTTGCGCACCGTCGGTGTGACCCGTGTGCCCACCGATGAGGTCATCGCCGGCGATATCGCCGCGATCTCCGGCATCGAGGAAATCATGATCGGCGACACCCTCGCCGATCTGGAAAACCCCATCGCTTTGCCGCGTATCACCGTCGATGAGCCGGCGATCTCCATGACCATCGGTGTGAACACCTCCCCGCTGGCCGGTCGCGGTGGCGGCGACAAGCTGACCGCCCGCGTGGTCAAGTCCCGCCTGGACCAGGAGCTCATCGGTAACGTCTCCATCAAGGTGCTGCCCACCGAGCGTCCCGACGCCTGGGAAGTCCAGGGCCGTGGCGAGATGGCCCTGTCCATTCTCGTGGAGACCATGCGTCGCGAAGGCTTCGAATTGACCGTCGGTAAGCCGCAGGTGGTGCCGCGCACCATCGACGGCAAGTTGTACGAGCCCTATGAGCACATGGTCATCGACGTGCCCAGCGAATACCAGGGCAACGTCACCCAGCTGATGGCCGCCCGCAAGGGCCAGATGGTGCACATGGATAACACCGGTTCTGACTGGGTGCGCATGGAATACAAGGTTCCGGCCCGTGGCCTGATCGGCTTCCGCACCACCTTCATGACCGAAACCCGCGGCACCGGTATCGCAAACCACTACTCCGAGGGCTACGAGCCGTGGGCCGGCGAGATCAAGGATCGCGCCACCGGCTCCCTGGTGGCTGACCGCTCCGGCCAGATCACCGCCTACGCCCTGCAGCAGCTCGCTGATCGTGGTTCCTTCTTCGTCGAGCCCGGCACCGAAGCCTATGAGGGCATGGTCGTCGGCGCGAACAACCGCGACGAAGACATGGACATCAACATCACCCGTGAGAAGAAGCTCACCAACATGCGCTCCGCCACCGCGGACGCCACGGTGACCCTCGCCAAGGCCCGCAACCTCTCCCTGGAAGAAGCCATGGAGTTCTGTGGCCAGGACGAGTGCGTGGAGGTCACCCCGGAGACCATCCGCGTGCGCAAGGTGATCCTCAATGCCACCGAGCGTGGCCGCGCCCGCGCCCGCGAGAAGCAGCGCAACAAGTAACCCCCGCAGTTCACGCCCGTGCCACCGTTAAATAGTGGCACGCGGTGCGTGACCCCGGCAGCCCCGGCACCCGCCCCACAAGAAACTGTGGGTGAGTGCCGGGGTTGTGTGTTTTCATCACCAAGATTCATGGCAAAACATGCATAAGTTTTTGAGGATTATTGGGGATGGGTTTCTGCAGCGTACGCCCGCGGGGGTGGGGGAGTGTCCGCAATTTGTGGATAGCATGCAATTCACGGTATTTTTTTCATCACCTGCATCTTTGTCATCTTTCGCAGTGGTGACTTTCGGCGGTGTCCTGCGGTTTTTCCGCGGGGAGGCTTAGGTGATGGGGGTGATGGATCGTTGCCGAACATAACAATTTGGTAACTCACATCACCAAAACGCATTCACGTCGCCTCAATCACACCTATATTGATGGTCACTTGCCCGGCTCACACGTCCCGGGTGCCCATCCCATACAGGAGGACAAGAAAACGTGTCTGTTAAGAAGTTTCTGACCATCCCTCTCAGCGCCGCACTGGCCTGCACCGTGGTTGCCTGCTCGTCCGACAGCGGCAGCTCCAGCGCATCCGGTGGTGAAGGCGGAGGAGACAACTACATCCTCGTCAACGGCACTGAGCCGCAGAACCCGCTCGTCCCGGCCGACACCAACGAAACCGGCGGCGGCAAGATCATCGACCAGATCTTCTCCGGCCTGGTCTACTACGATTCCGACGGCAAGGAGCACAACGACCTTGCCGAGAAGATCGAGACCGAGGACTCCCAGCTCTACACCATCACCGTTCGCAAGGACGCGAAGTTCTCCGACGGCAGCCCCGTCAAGGCCGAAAACTTCGTCAAGGCATGGAACTACGCCGTCGCCAACGACCTGATGAGCGCCTCCTTCATGGAGCCCATCAAGGGCTACGCCGAGGGCGCCAAGGAAATGGAAGGCCTGAAGATCGTCGACGACCAGACCTTCACCGTCGAGCTGACCCAGCCGGAAGCTGACTTCCCGCTGCGTCTCGGCTACTCCGCCTTCTTCCCGCTGCCCGACGTCGCCTACGACGACATCAAGGCATACGGCGACAACCCGGTGTCCAACGGCCCCTACAAGCTCGCCGAGTGGAACCACGACACCGACGCCCTGATCGTGCCGAACCCGGAGTACAACGGCCCCCGCGAGGTCAAAAACGACGGCGTGAAGTTCGTCTTCTACCCGCAGCAGGACGCCGCTTACGCTGACCTGCTCTCCGGCCAGCTCGACGTGCTTGACTCCGTCCCGGACAACGCCCTGACTGCCTTCGAGACCGACCTGGATGGACGTTCCGTCAACCAGCCCGCCGCTGTCTTCCAGTCCTTCACCATCCCGGAGCGCCTCGAGCACTTCTCCGGCGAGGAAGGCAACCTGCGCCGCCAGGCTATCTCCATGGCGATCAACCGCGACGAGGTCACCGATAAGATCTTCCAGAAGTCCCGCACCCCCGCCAAGGACTTCACCTCCCCGGTCATCGCCGGCTACAGCGACGACATCAAGGGCAGCGAGGTGCTGAAGTACGACCCGGAGAAGGCCAAGGAACTGTGGGCCAAGGCCGATGAGATCAGCCCCTGGTCCGGCAAGTTCGAGATCGCCTACAACGCCGACGGTGGCCACCAGGGCTGGGTCGATGCGGTCACCAACAGCATCCGCAACACCCTGGGCATTGACGCGGAAGGCAAGCCCTACCCGGACTTCAAGTCCTTCCGTGACGACATCTCCAAGCACACCATCACCACCGCCTTCCGCACCGGCTGGCAGGCCGACTACCCCGGCCTGGGTAACTTCCTGGTGCCGCTGTACACCACCGGCGCATCCTCCAACGACGGCGAATACTCCTCCCCGGAGTTCGACGCAGCCATGAAGAAGGCAGCCGGCGCCACCTCCGTCGACGAGTCCAACAAGCTCTACAACGACGGCCAGGAAATCCTGTTCAAGGATCTGCCCGCCACCCCGCTGTGGTACTCCAACGCCACCGGCGGCTGGGCCGACACCGTGGACAACGTCAAGTTCAACTGGAAGTCTGTCCCGGACTACAACGAGATCACCAAGAAGTAAACACCTGCTTCACCGCCAACCCCCCGACCCCCCTCGTACCCGGGCGGGGGAGTGGCCCGGAGCTTTTCACACTCGGATGATCCGACTCTCGCGACAAGCACCCCGCTTTTGACTGTGATTGACACCAATTGCCGCAGTGGGGTGCTTTGCGCGTCGCCTGAAAGCACCGCACTTTCAACACAGTGCATCCTCAGTTATTCTTCAAACCACGCCCGCAACTGTGTCGTGTAACACGTTCGCTGTGTGGCGGCGGACGCCTAAAAACGGCGCCCGCCCACGACAAGCCGACGCACCCACCCGCGCGGGCCCGCGTGGCCTTAGAGCCACACCCGCCCCACCCATCAGCACCCGAACCACGAAAGGGGTCGACATGCTGCGCTACGTCGGACGACGACTACTGCAGATGATCCCCGTATTCTTTGGCGCCACCCTGCTTATCTACGCCATGGTGTTCCTCATGCCCGGCGACCCCGTGCAAGCACTCGGCGGCGACAGGGGACTCACCCCTGGAGCGGAAGCACGCATCCGCGCAGAATACAACCTGGATAAACCCTTCATCATCCAGTACCTGCTTTACATCAAAGGCATCCTCACCCTCGACTTCGGCACCACCTTCTCCGGCCGCCCCGTCCTGGAAGTGATGGCCCACGCCTTCCCCGTCACCATCAAACTCGGCGTCATGGCCCTGCTGTTCGAAGCCATCTTCGGCATCATCCTCGGTGTCTACGCCGGTATTAAGCGTGGCGGCTTCTTCGACTCCACCATCCTGCTGGTGTCCCTGTTCGTCATCGCGGTGCCCTCCTTCGTGATCGGCTTCGTCTTTCAGTTCGTCATCGGCATCAAACTCGGCTGGCTGCCCACCACCGTCGGCAGCCACGTCTCCTTCCAATCACTGCTCATGCCAGCACTGGTGCTCGGCGCCGTCTCCACGGCGATGGTCATCCGCCTCACCCGCCAGTCCGTCAGCGAAAACCTCTCCGCCGACTTCGTGCGCACCGCCCGCGCCAAGGGACTGTCCGGCTCCAAGGTGATGCTGCGCCACGTGCTGCGCAACTCGCTGATCCCAGTGGTCACCTTCCTGGGTGCCGACCTGGGTGCCCTCATGGGTGGCGCGATTGTCACCGAAGGCATCTTCGGCATCAACGGTGTCGGCGGCCAGCTCTACCGCGCCATCATCAAGGGCGAACCGACCACCGTCGTGAGCTTCGTGACCGTCCTGGTCGTCGTCTACATCATCGCCAACCTCCTCGTGGACCTGCTCTACGCCGTTCTCGACCCAAGGATCCGCTATGCCTGATGCAGATAAGAACCTCCACGTCCCCGTCAACGTGCGCGTCGGGCAGGAACGCTTCGTCGCCGCCGTCGACGAAGGCGGCCTCGGCGCCGTCGACGCCGTCTCCGACGACAGCGCCCCCTCCTCCCAGTGGGCCGAAGCCTGGCGTTACCTGCGCCGCCGCCCCCTGTTTTGGGTCTCGGCCTTCATGATCGTCCTGGTGGTCATCATGGCGATCGCCCCCGGGCTGTTCACCAGCATCGACCCCCGCTTCTGTGAGCTTGGAAAATCCGCCAACCCCGCAGAACCCGGACACCCCTTCGGCTTCGACCGTCAAGGCTGCGATATTTACTCCCGCACCATCTACGGTGCCCGCGCCTCCGTCACCGTCGGCATTCTCGCCACCATCCTGGTGGTGATCTTCGGCGGCACCATCGGCGCCCTCGCCGGCTACTTCGGTGGCATCCTCGACTCCATCCTGTCGCGCATCACCGACATCTTCTTCGCCATCCCCTTCGTGCTGGCCACCATCGTGTTCATGCAGATGTTCAAAGAACACCGCAACGTCTACACCGTGGTGCTCATCCTGGCGGCGTTCTCCTGGGTCAACATCGCCCGCATCACCCGTGGCGCGGTCATGACCGTCAAAAACGAGGAATACGTCACCGCCGCCCGCGCAGTCGGTGCCTCCCGCACCCACATGCTGCTCGGCCACATCATCCCGAACGCCTCCGCACCGATCATCGTCTACGCCACCGTCGCGCTGGGCACCTTCATCGTCACCGAAGCCACCCTGTCCTTCCTGGGCATTGGCCTGCCACCGTCGGTGGTCAGCTGGGGTGGCGACATCTCCGCCGCCCAAGCATCCTTGAGAACCGCCCCCATGGTGCTGTTCTACCCGGCGCTCGCACTGGCACTGACCGTGCTGAGCTTCATCATGATGGGTGACGTCGTCCGCGATGCACTCGACCCGAAGTCCAGGAAGCGATAGACATGGCCACCACCGATAACACCACCCAGCCCTTGGATCCCACCGCGCCCCTGGTCGACATCAAAGACCTCCACGTCAGCTTCACCACCTCCAACGGAGTGGTAGAAGCCGTGCGCGGCGTCAACCTGACGATCTACCCCGGACAATCCGTGGCAATCGTCGGCGAGTCCGGCTCCGGTAAATCCACCACCGCCATGGCACTAATCGGCCTTCTTCCCGGCACCGGCAAAGTCACCGGCGGAGAAATCAACTTCGACGGCAAAGACCTCGCCACCTTCGACGAGAAGAAAATGCAAAGCATCCGCGGCGACCAGATCGGCCTGGTCCCGCAGGACCCGATGAGTAACCTCAACCCGGTGTGGCGCATCGGCACCCAAATCAAAGAATCGCTGCGCGCCAACAACATCGACCTCAAAGGCAAAACCGCCGACGAACGCGTCGCGGAACTGCTGGAAGAAGCCGGCCTGCCGGACGCGGCGCGACGCGCCAAGCAATTCCCGCACGAATTCTCCGGCGGCATGCGCCAGCGCGCCCTGATCGCCATGGGTCTGGCCGCCCGCCCCCGCCTGCTAATCGCCGACGAGCCGACCAGCGCGCTGGACGTCACCGTGCAACGCCAAATCCTCGACCACCTCGAGGGGCTGACCCAAGAACTCGGCACCGCCGTGCTGTTTATCACCCACGACCTCGGCCTAGCCGCCGAGCGCGCCAGCCACCTGGTGGTCATGCACCGCGGACGCGTCGTCGAATCCGGGCCCTCCCTGGAGATCCTGCAAGACCCCCAGCACCCCTACACTCAGCGTCTCGTGCAGGCCGCCCCCTCCCTGGCCTCCGCCCGCATTCGGGAAGCCAAAGCCCACGGTGAGCACGCCGACGACATCATGATGGCCAGCGAGCCCAGCTCCAACGAAACCGTCATCAAGGTCGAAAACCTCAGCAAGGAATTCCAGATCCGCGGCGCCAAAGGCGACAAGAAAACCCTCCTCGCCGTCGATGACGTGTCCTTCGACCTGAAAAAGGGCCACACCCTGGCCCTGGTGGGCGAGTCCGGCTCCGGCAAATCCACCGTCGCCAACATGGTGCTCAACCTGCTCGACCCCACCAGCGGCAAGGTGTACTACAAAGGCACCGACCTGTCGACGCTGGGCCGCAAAGAACTGTTCGACATGCGGCGCAAACTGCAGGTGGTCTTCCAAAACCCCTACGGTTCACTCGACCCGATGTACTCCATCTTCCGCTGCATCGAAGAACCGTTGAGCGTGCACAAAGTCGGCAACCGCAAAAGTCGCGAAAAACGCGTTGCGGAACTGCTCGACATGGTCGCCATGCCCCGCTCCGCGATGCGACGCTTCCCCAACGAACTATCCGGCGGACAGCGCCAGCGCATCGCCGTGGCCCGCGCGCTCGCGCTCAACCCGGAAGTCATCGTCCTCGACGAGGCGGTGTCCGCACTGGACGTGTTGGTGCAAAACCAAATCCTGCACCTGCTGGCAGACCTGCAGGAAGAACTCGGCCTGAGCTACCTGTTCATCACCCACGACCTGGCGGTGGTACGCCAAACCGCCGACGACGTGGTCGTGATGAAACAAGGCAAGGTCGTCGAACAAGGCCGCATCGACGACATCTTCGACAACCCCCAAGACCCCTACACCGAAAACCTCATCAACTCGGTTCCGGGTCTGGGCATCACCCTCGGCGCCTCCTAGCCGAGAAAACACCCCCCGGCGCACCCCGCCCCGCACTGACACCGACAACCCAGGTGACAGTGCCGGCCGGGGTGCTGCTTTTTGGGCGCGCATCGGCCGTGTGCACAGCAAATTTTGGTAAGAATAGACAAATGAAACCCCAACGCCCCACCCGTCGCGTGAGAAGTCGCCGAACCTTCGCTGCTGTCGTGTCCGTGGGGCTGAGCCTATCTGTGGCTGCGTGCGCCGCCCGCCCCGGCCCGCCACCAGTGGTCGACCCCGGCGCCCACGCCGCGCCACCACCACCGCAGGTGCAACACGTCAACCAACAGCGCAGCATCACCATCGGCATCGACAGCCTGCGCAACGGCTTCAACCCGCACCTCATAGCCGACGACGACGCGTTTACCCAAGCACTCGCCCGGCTGGTTCTCCCCAGCGCATTCGTCGACGGGGTACTCAACAAAGACCTCCTCAACGGCGCAACAGAGGTGCCCGCGGCCGCCGGGGCGGCGATGACGGTGCGCTACATCATCAACCCCGCCGCCCAATGGAGCGACGGCACCCCAATCACCGGCACCGATTTCGCCTACCTGGCCCAACAGCTAGCCAACCAGCCGGGAGTCGAAGACTCCGCCGGCTACCGCGCGATCAGCAACATCCGCACCTCCAACGGCGGCAAAACCGTCGATGTGGACTTCGACACCCCCATCAAAGACTGGACCCCACTGTTCAGTAACATCCTGCCCAGCCACCTGGTGCGAGTCCTCGACGTGCCCTTCGACCAGGTTCTCGGCGACACAATTCCCGCCAGCGGCAACCTCTACATGGTCAAAGGCGTAGACCGGGCCCGCGGACTGGTCACCCTGGCCCGCAACGACCGCTACTGGGGGCCAAACCCCGCCAAAATTGAACTACTGACCTTCAAGACGATTCGCTCCACCGCAGAAGGCTCCGAAATGCTGCGCAGTGGCCAACTGGCCGCCGCGGATCTCACCCCGGATCAAACCTCCAAAGAAAGCTACTCCCTAGTACCCGGCACCCAGGTCATCGACTACCAGCACCCGGCACGCCTAGACCTCGATTTCTCAGTCACCTCCCCGCTGTTGTCCTCGGTAGACCTCCGACGCGCCGTGGCCAGCCTGATTGATATCCCAACCGTGGCGCGCTTGGCATCCGGGCGCACCAGCGACCTCACACCGGCGCAACCCTGGCCGGGACTACCAACACCTCCACCGCAGACGGAACAAGACCAAACCCCCACAGAACAGGCAGGGGAGAACCCCACTGCCCCTAACGCCGACCCGGCAGCCCAGTCGGTAGAGAACTTAAAAAACGCCACGACGAACCGGCAGTTGGTGGTGGCAGCCGACGCATCCGACGACGTAGCCGTAGCCGCAGCACTGACGATCGCGGACGTACTGCAAGCAGCCGGCGTGCAAGCACAGCCGCTGCTCACATCCCCGGCGGCCATTTCCGCCGGAGTCAGCACCGGCACCATCGACGCGGTGGTCAGCTGGCACCGCGCAGGCACTAACCCCGTCATATTGGCATCACAGTTCCAATGCGACCATTTCACCGTCGATGACGCACGCGCGCATGCGGATGGTGCCGGTGGCCGCCCGGTCGTCCTCGACACCCCGGCCGGCGCCCAACCATCACAAACCCCCACAGGATCCGCGGACCCCGCAGTCACCTTGCTGCCGGAAGGGGATGTGGAAACCCCCACAACAACCCGCCGCACCCTAGGTGGCTGGTGCGACCCAGACACCGACGCCTTCGTGTCGCAAATGCTCGCCGGCACGGTCGATATCGCCCAGGGACGACAACACCTCGCCGAGCTATCCGGAAAACAAGCCCTATCGGTACCCCTGCTGGAGCAACAGCGCCTCTTCTTGGTCGGATCCACCATCCTCGGGCCCGCCCCAGAACTCACCCAATGGCCACTGCTCCTACCCGCCGGGCCGCTGGCGTCCGCCGGCAGCTGGACTAAAACCCAAGACACCCCAAACCGAAACACCGCACCAACGCCGGATGAGAAACAACCAAAACCCTAATCACCGGCGCCCACAAAAACCTTCGGCGCGTAGCCTAAAAACACATTCCCCCCTTGAACACGAAACACATCGAAAAGCACACGAGATGACGACATCTGAATTAGCCGGACTGAAAGTAGTCGCGGTCCACGCCCACCCGGATGACGAAGCGATCTGGACTGGCGGATTGCTCTGCGACTTAGCGCGCCGGGGCGCGCAGGTCACTGTGGTGACCTGCACCCTGGGGGAGGAAGGCGAGACCATCGGCCCGGATCTGCAGTACCTGACGGTCGATCACGCCGACCAGCTGGGCGGGTACCGCATCCAGGAACTTGCCGAGGCGCAGCGCATCCTCGGGGTGCAGCATCGTTTCCTTGGTGGTGCCGGCCGCTTTCGGGATTCCGGCATGGAAGGCTCCCCGGCGCATGCCGACCTGCGGGCCTTCGTTAACGCCGGCAGCGCCAGCGTTGATGCGCTCGATGAGATCTTGCAAGAAATCCAGCCGCAGCTCATCGTCACCTACGGGCCCGATGGCGGCTACGGCCACCCCGATCACATCGCAGCCCACAAGATCGTGCACGCCGCCAAATACACCCCGCAGCGCATCCTGTGGTGTGTGACCTCCAAGCCCATGATCCACACAGGTAGCGCCGCCATCACCGCGCCCGCTGGGTGGCGTACCGCACCGGGGGAGATCGCCTGCGTCGATACCTGGGATGTGGCCCACCCTTTAAGCCCGGAGGTTTTTGACGCGAAAATCCAGGCGATGCGGGCGCACGCCACCCAGGTGTGGATCGCCGACGGCAGACCCCACCCCTTGGGAGCTGGAAGTGCCCGGGCGATTGTCGAAGATGTAGAGGCAGCCCCTGTCGTGTGGGCGCTATCAAACCTGATCGCCCAGCCACTGACCCCGGTCGAGTACTACCAACTCGGCGCCGGTGAACCGCTACCGGACGGTGCCAATGATGTGACCGCCGGGCTCGTCGTTTAAGGTGCTTGACGTGAGCACGAAGAAAAAACGCTCAAAAGCGGCCCCCAGCACCCGCCCCGGGCAACCTGACCCGCAGCCAAACCCGCCGGCACCTGCCAGCGCGCCACAATCACGCCCCCGCTACCCGCGCGGCGAAATCGCCACCGCCATGGTGTGGCTGGGCATCGGCTCGCTGATCAGCGTGCTGCTGGAAGTCATCTATCTTGGCACCTGGTGGACACTGCCGGGTGGGGTCACAGTGGTCGCCCCATTTACCATCGTGATCGCTTTCCTGTTCACCATGGTCTTAAGTAAAACAGCCTTGCTGTGGACCAACAATCGCCTGGTAGCGGGCATTCCGCTGTGGGTGTGGTTGCTAGGATACCTAGCCCTTACTTTCTCTTCTGCCTTAAGTGGAGATACTTTAGTTCCGTCCGACGTGCGCAGCATTGGTCTGCTTCTCGCCGGACTGGCCGGCGGTGGATGGCCGCTGGTGGTGTCGATGACAAACAATCTGGAGACGGAAAACCAACAATGACCTACACAATCGCGCAGCCGTGCGTCGATGTCATGGACAAGGCATGCGTCGAAGAATGCCCGGTGGATTGCATCTACGAAGGCAAGCGCTCCCTGTACATTCACCCCGATGAGTGCGTGGACTGCGGTGCCTGCGAGCCGGTCTGCCCGGTCGAAGCCATCTTCTACGAAGACGATGTTCCGGATGAGTGGGTCGACTACAACGATGCAAACGCAGCGTTTTTCGATGACCTCGGATCCCCCGGTGGCGCCGCCAAACTCGGCGCACAAGACTTCGATCCGCCGCTGATCGCAAACCTTCCGCCGCAAGCAGAAGACTAAACACCCCGGCCCCTTTGAGTTTGGGGCACGCACCACAACCCGGTCCCGCACCACCATCAACCCCACACCAGGGCAGGTAGAGGAACCGGGTTTTCGTGTTGGCACAACCCCCACCACAGCCCCCGGAAGCTCGCGGGACAAACCCAAGATGGGGAAGTGGCATCGCGAAAGACTAGAATCAACCTGATACGTGCACGCGCCCGCAACAGCGGGCCAGCACCCACCCACACGAATCGACGAAACGCCCCGCCAACCACCCCTGGCGGTGCCTTCGGGACAGAAAAGACGAGCACATGGAACGCACACCACTGGGCAGCCGACTGCCTGACTTCCCCTGGGATTCACTGGCCACCGCCACCGCCACCGCAGCCGCCCACCCGGACGGCATCGTCAACCTGTCCGTCGGCACCCCCGTCGACGAGGTAGCCCCCAGCATCCAGCTCGCCCTGTCCGAAAACGCCGCTGCCCCCGGCTACCCACAAACCGTCGGCACACAGCAGCTGCGCCAAGCCATCGTCGATGCGCTCGCCCGCCGCTACAACATGACCGGCCTGGACATCGACTCCGTGCTGCCCGTGATCGGCACCAAGGAAGCCATCGCCTGGCTGCCCACCCTGCTGGGCATTGGCGCCGGCCACACCGTCGTCATCCCCGAGGTGGCCTACCCCACCTACGAAGTCTCCGTCCTCATGTCCGGAGCCACCCCCCAACGCGCGGACTCGCTGACCCAAATTGGGCCGGCCAAACCCACCCTGATGTTCATCAACTCGCCGTCCAACCCCACCGGCAAGGTGCTCGGCAAAGACCACCTCCGCAAGGTCGTCCAATGGGCCCGTGAACGCGGCACCATCCTGGCCAGCGACGAGTGCTACCTCGGGTTGAACTGGGGCGAAGACAAGGCATACTCCATCCTCGACCCGGAAGTGTGCGACGGTGACCACACCGGGCTTATCGCCATCCACTCCCTGTCGAAGACCTCCAATATGGCCAGCTACCGCTCCGGCTACTTCGCGGGAGATAAAAAACTCATCAAGGAACTCCTCGAAATCCGCAAGCACGCCGGCCTGATGATGCCCGGCCCCATCCAAGCGGCCACCGTCGAAGCCCTCAACGACGACATGCAGGAAGACATGCAGCGCCTGCGCTACGCCAAGCGCCGCGAAATCCTGATGAAGGCTGTCATCGACGCCGGCTTCACCGTCGACTACTCCGACGCCGGACTCTACATTTGGGCCACCCGCGGTGAAGATAGCCGCGCGACCGTCGACTGGTTTGCTTCCTTGGGCATCCTGGTCGCGCCGGGCGAGTTTTATGGCCCGAAGGGCACCAAGCATGTGCGTATCGCTTTGACGGCCAGCGATGAGCGGATTCAGGCGGCCGCGGATCGTCTCGCGCAGGCGAGCACCTAGGCTGCTGGGCTGGGCGTTTTCGCCCCGTAGAGCACCTATTCGCTTCGCTTGACGTCAAAGGGGTTTTCCACGGCAATGACAACCGAGAATTCGCAGGTTGCGCCTGCGCCAACTCCGCACCACCGCCGCGCCGGACTTTTGCAGTTTCTCAAGTTCGGTATCGTTGGTGGCTCCGGCGTGCTGGTGAACATGGCGGTCACCATCATCGTCACCAAAATCATTTTGTGGACGGCCGGCATCGTGCCCAAAGACGCGTTTTTTAACCTCCTGGGCAGCCAGTTCCACGTCCGCTGGTACCACGTGATCGTGACGATCGCGTTTTTGGTGGCCAACACCTGGAACTATCAGCTCAACCGGATGTGGACGTTTAAAGCCGACAATCGCAGGAGCTGGTGGCGGGAATTCTTTCCCTTCCTCACCACCGGTATTGGCAGTTTCTTGTTGTCGCAGATCGTGATCACCTTGCTGATGAATCCGACCTCGCCGCTGCATTTGCCGGCCGACATCTTTGACGACTCCTCCGGTGTGCGCAACATGTTCTACTGGGCCACGTTGATCAGTATCGTCGTCGCGATGCCGGTGAATTTCATCGTCAATCGCCTGTGGACTTTCCGTGGCTCCAAGGTTGCCCCCGCGGTGATTGTGGTGGATCAGCCCCCGCGCTAGCAACCTCAAGCGCCTGATAACGCAGCTTCGCCGGGATCTTCTATGTTGAAGATCCCGGCGAAGCTTTTTGTGTGGATTTTTAGTCCTCGGTGTTTTCCTCCAGGCGCTGCTGATCCTTGCGGCGCAGGAAGGACGATAGCCAGCGGGTGAAGAAGTAGGCGATGATGCCGCCGACAAGGCCGCCGACGACAACGCCGGTCATCACGCTCATCGTGTCTTCCGGATCGGTGATTAGCTGCGGGGAAAGCCCCTTGACCGCGATGGGGGCGACCATGAGGACGGCGAGAGCCACGAAGACGGTGAGGTATCCGCGGATGCTCTTGTAGTAGCTGGAGGACATTTCAGGGGAGGGGATCCGCTGGCGCATCCAATCGCCACTGATCGTGCCGACCAGCATCAAAGCGATGAAGGGGAATAGCCCCAGCCACCAGTAGCCGGCAGGAGCCAGCCAGGATACTGCGGCGCAGGAACCGGTGACAAAGATTTGTCCCAGCACCCATGCGTAGGAGTTGGATTCGTGAAAGACCTGGCGCTCGAACTCGTCCGAGTAGAGATCTTCCATGGTGCGCATCGTGGCGACGAAGGGGTATTTCATTATCTGTCCTTTCATCAGGTGGTGCGCTATGCACTCTGTGGTGGGGTGGGGGAGGTGTCGTCGGCGGGGCGGAAGAGTTCCTCGACGGTGCATCCCAGGGCGGCTGCGATGTCTAAGGCGAGGATGACGGACGGGGCGTAGTCGCCTTTTTCGATGTTGGCGATCGTTTGGCGGGTCACGCCACAGGCCTCGGCAAGCTCTGCTTGTGTCAATTCGCGCCACCGACGCATCTTGCGAACGATGTTTGCTGCCATACCCATAATGTAAAGAAGCTTTAACATTATGGCAAGGGTTTTAGGAGAATTGTCGCTGATGCTTATCCCAAAAGAATCCAACCACCCACCACAAAAAGCCACGTCAGGCATAAAAAATCACCCCGCCACCAGGCGGGGTGAAAAAACCTCAAAAAGAAGTTTTAGTTAGCGTGCAACGCCTCGTTGAGAGCAACCGCAGCAGAAGTCCACGCAACAGCCTCAATAGCGCCCGAAACAGAATTACGGCGGTAGAGAATGTTGGATGCGCCGGACAGCTCGGATGCCTTCACCGCATCGCCATCCTGCAGGCTCAAGGCCTCAGCCACCTTGCCACGCACCAAAACCTTGGAACCGGCGGTCACATACAGGCCAGCCTCCACCACGCAATCATCGCCCAGGGAGATACCACAACCAGCGTTTGCGCCCAGCAAGCAGCGCTTACCGACAGAAATCACTTCCTTGCCACCACCGGACAAGGTGCCCATGATGGAGGCGCCACCACCGACATCGGAGCCGTCGTCAACAACAACACCAGCGCTGATGCGGCCCTCAACCATGGAATTACCCAAGGTGCCGGCGTTGAAGTTTACAAAACCCTCGTGCATGACAGTGGTACCCGGAGCCAAGTGGGCGCCGAGACGGACACGGTCAGCATCACCAATACGAACGCCAGTCGGCATCACATAGTCGATCATGCGGGGGAACTTGTCGACAGAGTAGACGGTGACCTGGCCGCGCTTCTGCAAGCGGGCACGAGTCATCTCAAAACCATCGACAGCGCACGGGCCAAAGTTGGTCCACACCACGTTAGTCAGCAAACCAAACACGCCATCCAGATTCTGGCCGTGCGGGCGCACCAAACGGTGCGACAGCAAATGCAGGCGCAGGTACGCGTCGAAAGCATCCTTCGGCGCAGCGGACAGATCCTCGATCTCAGTGCGGATAGCGACACGACGAGTACCGCGGTCCTCATCGGCAACAGCCAACGCAGCAAGCTCGGCGGGAGCATCGTCGATGAAAGACGTGCCAGTGGTGGACGCATCACCCAGCTTGGGCTCCGGGAACCAGCAATCCAGAACAGTATCGTCAGCGGTCAAAGTGGCAAGGCCAATAGCGTATGCAGAAGTCATGACGGCAATGCTACCTGACCCCCACCCCACGCCCGCACCGTGCCCACCGAAAACACCTCACCGCCCAACACAGCCCGCACACACGCAGCTGGCGCTAGCGGCCGTGGAAAACCACGACGACTAGCGCCAGCGAAATCAGCTACACAAGCTTGCCCGCGGCAAAGCTGTTAAGCCACAACCGTGTCCTTGTGCTTACGGCCCGGGGACAAAAAGCTCAACGCAGCCAGCACCACGGCCAAAACAATCACAGCCACAATCTGGTTGCGCGAAGCCTCATCGAAAAGCATCAACACAGTCAAGCCGGTCAGCATGAGCACCGTCAACCACGGCAAAACAGGGTAGCCCCACATCTTTACCGGCATCTGACCATTGCACTCAGCCTCCAGCTGCGGACGCAACCGAATCTCCGCCAGAGTAATCATGAACCAAATAACCACCAGGCAGCCACCGACAGCGTTAAACAAAATGCCGATCAGCTCCTTTTGGTCCGAGAACTGCAACGCCACCGAAGCAAAAGCGAAAAACACCGACAACAACACAGCATTCGTCGGCACACCATCACCCTTGGTACGAGCAAACACAGCCGGGGCGTTACCACGCTTAGCCAGCGAATACACGAAACGCGAGGTGCCATAAATCTGGGCGTTGAAAGCACTGAGCAAGCTGAGCACAATCACAGCCTCCATGAAACCAACCACGCCCGGAATATGAGCCATGCCCAAAATGATGGTGAACGGGGAATCCGCCGCGGAATCCGCAGCCCCAATCATGTCGTAGGGCAGCAGGAAACAAATCACCAGCACCGCGCCCAAGTAGAACAAAGAAATACGCCAAATAGTGGAGCGAATAGCGGTCTTAACGGACTCTGCCGGCTTATCAGACTCCGCGGCAGCAATCGTGACAATCTCAATGCCACCAAAGGCGAAAGCAACAGCCAGCAAACCGCCGGCAACACCAGCAATGCCATTGGGCATGAAACCATGATCGCCAATGAAATTGCTCAAGCCCACCGGCTCAGAGCCCGGAAGCAGACCGAAAATCAGCAGCACGCCGATGATCAGGAAGAACGCAATCACCGCGATCTTGATAAAAGCGAACCAGAACTCGAACTCGCCAAAACCGCCCACGGCGGCCAGGTTGATGATGGAGAACAAAATCACGCACACCAGCGCGGGAATCCACGGCTCAATACCGAACCAGTGGCCCATGATGGCGGAAGCGCCCGTCATCTCGGCACCCATCACCATGGTGAGCATGAACCAGTACATCCAGCCGAGCATGAAGCCCGCCCAGTGGCCAAAGGCCATCTCACCATAGGTGGAAAAAGAACCCGATGCGGGACGTACCGCAGCCATCTCGCCGAGCATCTGCATCACAAAGACGACGATGGCGCCCGCGAAAATGTACGCCAAAAGGACTGCGGGGCCGGCAATTTGAATACCGACGCCAGTGCCGAGGAACAAGCCGGCACCGATCGCCGAGCCCAAGCCCATCATCGTCAGGTGACGAGTTTTCAGGCCAGTGCCCAGCTCAGTGTTGGGAGTTTTGGTGTTGGTCATGCACAAAGACTAACCGCAACCTGCGCGCCAGGTGAATTATCCCTGGCAATTCCCTTGGAGAAACCACCCCCGCGGGGGGAGAAAATACATAGTGTTCAGCATCGGTGCTGAAATCCAGCACGCATAAGGGGGTATCCACACAATGCGAATACCCCTACCCCACGCGACGACGGCCCCCACTGGCCAGCAGACAACCGCCCAAAAAACCTACACCGCGCGGCGCGCCACCACTTCCGCGCGACCTGGCTCCATCACCAGTTGCCAATCAGACTGGCCCGCAATCGACTGGGCAGGCGCCAAGGTCATCGTGTCCGGGAAATACAGCATGGTATCCGGCTCCACAATCACATTGTTATCAACATGGCAGTTATCGCCCAAAGGAAGATCAATCACCCCGGAGCTCACCCCAAAAGTGCAATTACGACCCACCATCAACGACGGCCGATTGTTGTTCTCATCGGCACGGGTCATCACCGTCGCCGACAAACCCACCTTGGTTCCTTCACCCAAGACCACACCGAAGGAAAGACGCCCCTCAATCTTGGCTGGCCCCAAAGAACCCGAATTCAACGACACAAAGCCTTCACGCAACACCCGGGTGCCGGGAGCCAAATACGCGCCCAAGCGCACCCGCTCAGCCTCCGCAATCCGCACCCCAGAAGGCACCACATAATCCACCATGCGGGGAAGGCGATCAACCGCATACACGTGAATCAAACCCCGGGAACGCAGGGAAGTGCGCACCGACTCAAAATTATCCGGCAGACACGGGCCCTTGTTCGTCCACACCACAGTCTCCAGGAGATCTAAAGCGCCCTCCATGTTGATCTGCAGCGGCTGCGCCAAACGATGCGACAGCAAATGCAGGCGCAAATACACATCGTGAGCATCCACCGGAGGCAGCGCCAAAGACTCAATATCGGTGCGCACCGCAATCTGCTCGACCATGCGGTCCTCATCAAGCTTGACCAAAGACAACATCTTCGGCGACAAGTGCTGTGCCCCAAGGCGCACCGTGCGGGATCCAGAAACCTCCCCCGGCTCCGTCAACGTGGGGTGCGGGAACCACGTATCCAACACCGTCCCATCCATAGCGATATTGGCGATTCCGATAGCACTAGCACCCTGATTCAACATATAAGCCAGTCTATTACGAGCAGCCCAGCAGAATCACGCCACCACCATCCCGCGCCAGACTAAGCAGGCAAAAGCAAGCCACCAAGGGCGACAACAGTCCGTGGTATGCCCAAACACTAAAGCGTGCGCATCGCATTGATCACCACATCGCTAAACCGAGGGCATTAGGCTTGGAAGAATTATGAACC
Organism: Corynebacterium aquilae DSM 44791; assembly: GCF_001941445.1. NCBI lineage: Bacteria > Bacillati > Actinomycetota > Actinomycetes > Mycobacteriales > Corynebacteriaceae > Corynebacterium > Corynebacterium aquilae. The sequence goes on from NZ_CP009245.1 coordinate 1,086,922, forward strand.
GCACAGACTCCACTTCGACCACCCCAAACCAGCTCGACCTGCTGGCCGACCCAGTAGAACTCACCCGGCAGCTGGTCGATATCGAAAGCCCCTCCCACCACGAGGAGGCCATCGCAGACGCCATCGAAGATGCACTGCGCCAACAGTGCCCCGGCATTGAGGTTGTTCGTTTCAACAACAACGTCATGGCCCGTACCAATCTCGGCAAACCCACCCGCGTGATTCTTGCCGGTCACATCGATACTGTGCCCATCGCCGACAATGTGCCATCTCACGACGACACCGTGGACGGCGAAGATGTCATCTTCGGGTGTGGCACCGTCGATATGAAAAGCGGCGACGCCGTGTTCCTCAACGCCCTGGCCCAGCTGTCCACCACAGGCACGCTGGAACGCGACATCACCCTCATCATGTACGAAGGCGAAGAAGTTGCCGCCCGCTACAACGGCCTCGGCCACATCGCAGCCGAACATTCCGAATGGTTGCGCGGCGACGTCGCCATTCTCGGCGAACCCTCCGGCGCGGTCATCGAGGCCGGCTGCCAAGGCACCATTCGAGTAAAAGTCACCGCCCACGGCGTGCGGGCGCATTCCGCTCGCGCCTGGATGGGCACCAACGCCATGCACGTACTTTCGCCCGTCATCGCCCGCGTTGCCGCCTACCAGCCCGAACGCATCACCATCGACGGCTGCGAGTACCGCGAGGGGCTCAACATCGTCAAATGTGAATCCTTCGTCGCCACCAACACCATCCCCGACGAAGCCTGGATGTTCGTCAACTACCGCTTCGCACCAAACAAAACCCTCGACGAAGCCATGCAGCACCTTGAAAACGTCCTCGACCTCGACGAGCGCTACACGCTCGACGTCGACGACGCGGTCTCCGGGGCACTACCCGGGTTGGCACAACCCGCCGCCGCAGAACTCGTCGCCGCCACCGGCGGAAACTTCCGCGCAAAATACGGCTGGACCGACGTTTCCCGATTCGCCGACCTCGGCATCCCCGCCGTCAACTTCGGCCCCGGCGACCCCGCCCTGTGCCACAAAAAAGACGAACACTGCCCGACCGCAATGATCAGCGACGTCTCCCGCACCCTGATGAGCTACCTCAGCGCCCAGTAGCGGCCACCCCACCTTGGGCCATCGGCGGTATCCTCGCCCCTGGCCCGTCTTTTTGCGCACAAGGAAAACAACACCATGGATAATTCCCGCCCAGACAACGTCAAAATGTGGCTCCGCGGCCCCGTCATGCACCGCAACGGCGGCAAACAGGAATCCACCACCGACCAACGCCTCCTCGACGAGCAATGCTCCACCGACTGGCTGCACTCCGACCCCTGGCGTGTGCTGCGTATCCAATCCGAATTTGTCAATGGTTTCGGCGCCCTTGCCGAACTGCCCAGCGCAGTCACCGTTTTCGGTTCCGCCCGCATCAAACAGGACCACCCCTATTACGCGCTGGGTCGTGAACTCGGCGAAAAGCTCTCCGCCGCCGACTACGTCGTCATTACCGGCGGCGGCCCTGGCTTGATGGAAGCCCCCAACCGGGGCGCCATGGAAAACGGCGGACTATCCGTCGGCCTGGGCATCGAGCTGCCGCACGAGCAACACCTCAACGACTACGTCCAACTGGGCTTAAACTTCCGCTACTTCTTCGTCCGCAAAACCATGTTCCTGAAATACTCCCAGGCCTTCGTCTGTCTGCCCGGAGGCTTCGGAACCCTGGATGAACTCTTCGAAGCGCTGTGCATGGTCCAAACCCAAAAAATCACCAACTACCCAGTGGTACTTATCGGCACCGAATTCTGGGGCGGGCTGATTGACTGGATCACGCAACGGCTCCTCGCCGAAGGCATGATCTCCGACAAAGACCTCGACCTGTTCATCGTGACCGACTCCGTTGACGAAGCCGTCGCCCACATCCAAAAAGTCCACAGCCAAATGCGCGACGCCGCTAACCACACAGACCAGGACTGATAACCCATGGCCATCATCCTCGGCATCATCATCGTCCTCGTTGCCTTCGCCATCACCTTCGTGCTGATCGGATTCGTTCAACGCCTCAGCGCCGGCGAGGTCGCCCCCTATGAGGACACCCGCCATACCTCGGCGCAACGCATCCAAGACAACGCCGAAGCGCTTGCCACCGCCAACTACGACGGACTCAGCTTCGACATCACCACCCGTGGCTACGACACCGCGCAGGTCGACGCCGTCATTCAAGGACTACGCGCACAACTCGCGGCGCATGCCACCTCAGCTTCAGCCGTCGAATCCACCCCCGCAGTCCCCGCAATGCCCGCCCGGTCGCAGACCCCACCGGCGAGCACGCCCTGGGGCAGCGACGATGAGGTCAAGCCCGTTGACTTCACCGTCATGGAAGAAACCGACCGCCCCAGCGAGAACTAAACCCACAGGGTGAAAGACAAGGCGCAGGTCACACCCGTAAACCCCTACGCGCACTGCGCAAGTAGGGGTAAACTCGATGCCGTTACGTGCACGTATTTTCTTGAAAGATCGACAACGTACAGAAAGCTCACAGCACAAGCTCGCAGCACACCGCCCAGGCCAACGCTGAGCTCGACGTCGCGGAACCGATCTCGCTCTATGTGTTTGACTAAAAATCTTAAAAAAATTTGTGAAGTGAAGGAGCGTCGGTTGCTATGGCAGCGATGAAACCCCGTACCGGTAACGGTCCTATGGAAGCAGCGGAAGAGGGACGCAAGATCGTCATGCGCATCCCCACCGACGGTGGCGGACGACTGGTCGTCGAAATGAACAAGGAAGAAGCCGCCGAACTCGGCGCACTTCTGGTCGAAGCTTCCCAATAGTTGCACCGCACCCCACGGTCCGACACCCCCGGCGCCCGCACAGGGCCCGGGGGTGTCGTCTACTCCAGCCTCCGGGGTGCGGGGTTATGCGGGGCGCATGCGTTCGCCTCCGTCGGGAGTTTTGTAGGATAGTGTCCACCCCGCACGCGGCCGTGAAAAAGTCACCGCTCGCGTCAGCGGTGCGCCACAAGCGACACCGCCCCAGCGGGGAGAGAAAAAACCCTTGTCTTTTATGGGAGAGTGTGAAAGTCGTGCTGACCGATATCGTTGATGTGCTGGCGACCCCTGGCGATTTTCAACCGCTTTCCATGGCCGATGATGGCTTGTCCCTCGTTGCCGCCGACGGCCGCAGCTTTCCGATCAACGAATCGGGCTACGTCACCATCGCCGGCGCCGAAGGTTTGCGCTACCAGGGCGACGATGCGGAGATGATCTCTGCCCGCGAGGCGTTTTTGTCCCGCGGCCACTACGCCACCTTCGTCGAAGCGGTCACCGCTGCCGTCCACGACGCTCTGGACGATGCTGGCGTTGATGACGACGCCTCGCCCGTACTGCTTGAGGTGGGCGCCGGCACCGGCTACTACCTATCCCACAGCCTGGACTCCATTCCCGGTTCCACCGGTGTGGGTATCGATGTGTCGCTGCCGGCAGCGTCAATCCTTGCGCACTGCCACCCGCGGGTGGGTGCGGTTGTTGCTGATGCGTGGGCGCAGCTGCCGCTGAAGGACAACAGCGTCGATGTTATTGCGGTGGCGTTCGCTCCCCGTAATGCCTCGGAGTTTGCCCGCGTCCTTAAGCCAGGAGGCCAGGTCGTCGTTCTGACCGACGTGCCGGGGCACCTGTTGGAGTTGCGTGAGCCGCTCGGCATTACCGACGTGGAGGAAGGCAAACTGGAACGCCTGATCGATCAGGCCTCCAGCCACCTCACCCCGATTGCGGAGCCGGAAATCATCGAATTCCCGATGACCCTGGATCAGCAGTCCATTGCCGCCCAGATCGGGATGAGCCCCTCGGCGCGGCATATCCACCCTGATGTTTTGGGTCGTCGCATTGCTGCGCTTCCGGATCACATGACGGTTACTGCGCGGGCCGCGATTTTGCGGTTTGCTGCCCGCTCCGAGGAAAACTAGGCACCAAAACCATTCACGGGTGGCGCCCTCACAATTGTGGGGGCGCCACCCGTGTTTTTTTAGCTGCCGGTGTGGGCTAGAGATTTCGCAGTGGTGTTTGGGCGGAAATGATGTCGCTGTGCAGAATCTTTGCGCCCCCGGTGGTGCTGGCTGTGATGACTGGTTCGCCGGAGAAATCGATGCGGCTGGCCATGGCCACCACACCGCCGTCGGCGAATACTTCGATGGTGCAGCCGTCGACGATGACGGTGAGGGTATCGGAGTCCGCGGCAATCAGGGGAGCGACGGCCGGCGCGTTGTCGTTGCCTTCGACTGTTGCGCCACGCTCCAGGGTGAGGGTGTCTCCAGCGTGGGTGACAGTGGCGGCAACTTTTCCGGTGTCATCGGCAACGGTGACGGTGACACTGCCGGTGCTGGTGTCGATCAGCCCGGTCCATGCGGCGGCCCTGGCGCTGGTGGTGATGGCGGCCCTTAAGCCCGGGGTGGGGGTTTGGTAGAGGGTGCCGTCCTGCAGTGTTGCTTGGCGGGGTAGGGACAGGCAGTTGGCCCAGCCCTCGGTGTCGAGGGTGGCGTGCGCGCTGCCGTCGTCGAAGCGCCCGGCCCCGTTGAGTAGGCCGAAGATGGTGGCGGTGTCGAAGGTTTCGTCGCCGATGACGTTGGTGTTGCGGGGCCGGGTGAAGTCGTGGCCATAGTCGATGGGGCGGAAGCCATGGGTGACGGTGAAGGTGGTGCCTTCGAGGTTTCCCACGAGGTAGCCGGTGTGATCCCGGTTGCCTTCTTCGACGGTGGTGATGAAGATGTCGCAGAGTTGTTCTGTGACTTCGTCGCGCAGGCGAATCAGGCGCGGGCTGACCAGGCGGGTGCCTTTTGCGATCCCGGTGTCGCCGACAAAGTCGATGGCGCCGTCGCAGGTGAAGCGTTGGCCGTCGGCGGAGGAGGCGAGCAGCATGCGGGAGGCGCCATGGTCGTCGTCGGCGCACAAGAGCATGCGCCACTGCCCGTCGATTGCCGGCAGTACGCAAGGGGAGCGCAGCCGGGAGTAGCCGGGGATGTCGTCGATGATGGGGCCTTGGATGTGGACGGTGTCGTCGACGGCGAAGATGTCATCGTCGAGGTGTTCGACGGTGTCTGAGAGGTCCTCAATAATTGCCCGGGTCAGCGCGGTGGTGGTGGGGGTGGCGCTGGTGAAGTAGAGAGCGGCACCCGCAGCGTGGGGGACTGCTGATCCGGCCCAGATGTTGGTGTCTTCGGTGGCGTTGTCCAGCGATGAGCTGGCGATGACGTCGGTGCAGACGTCCCAGTCGTAGGCGTGCCCGAAGCTGACTTGGTGTGCCCAGCGGGAGGGGCTGTCGGGGGTGGGCCGGTATTGGTGGAAGATGTGCCAGGTGTCGCCGGCAACGATGGCGCCGGCTGGCGCGTTGAGGACACCTGTCTCGGCTGTGATGTGCAGTTCGGGGCGTTGGGGGCGATAAACCATGGCTATTGTTTGACCTCCGTGGTGTGGAGTTGTTGGTCGAGATCTTCGGGGCTGAGTTCAGCGCGGGAGAAGTCGTGGGTGAGCGGGAGTCGTAGTTTGAGGTCGGTGGCGGGGCACACTTCGATGGTGGCTTCGCCGACGGTGAAGTCGAGGATGTGGCCGCCGCGGGTGCGGTCGTCGTCGATGAAGTGCACGTGGCAGCCGGGGACCGAGATTCCTTTTTCGTAGACGGGGGTGCGGAATCCGGCGATGACTCCGGTGATGTCGGTGAAGGTGTGTTCGGCGTCGTCCCCGGTGGCGTCGACCATGGGGCGGTAGGGGCGCTGTTGTTTGGTCACGGTGCGCACTTTGACGAAATCAAAGCGGCCGGTGATGCGTAGCGCGTACATGTAGTTTTTTGAGGGCAGCAGGGAGTCGATGAACGTGGACAGGTCCGCGCGGACGGTGCCGGCCGGTGCTGTTCTTACGATGCGGGGCACGAAGTTGGTGGCTACTGCGAAGGGGCTGCGTTGGGTGAGGTCCGCAACGGTGGCGGTGCCGTCGCCGCGCAGTTGGTAGCAGGTGCCGTCGATGATGACCATTTCTCCGTCGAGGGCGTCGAAGGTGCCCAGCCCAAAGTTGCCGTGCCCGAGCAGCTCGCTGACGGTCATTTCGCCGTCGTAGATGCCGTCGAGGAGGGCGGACATGAGGGAGTTTTGGAAGATCGTGTGCCGTTCAATCGGCAAAGTGCTGTTGGCGCTCACCTGGCCTACCCTAGTGATTTATTGATTGACGTGTCGGGGAACACGCTGTGTGGGGTGGGGGAGGTGTGGGGATAAAAGTGATCCCTTGCCGCGCCCCGTGGGCGGGGTGGGGCGGCAAGGGATGGCCTGTTTTTGGGCTGGGTCTAGAGCAGTGTCTTGTACACCTGGATGGTTTGTTCTGCGATGGCGGCCCAGGAGAAATCGGCGACGGCGCGGGCGCGGCCGGCTTCGCCGTAGGCGGTGGCCTTGGCGGTGTTGGCGACCAGGTCGTTGATGGCGGAGGCTAGGCCGGCTTCGAATTGTTCTGGCTTGGTTTCGTCGTAGTGCACCAGGGTGCCGGTTTCGCCGTCGACGACGACCTCGGGGATGCCGCCGACGTCGCTGGCGACGACGGCGGTGCCACAGGCCATGGCTTCGAGGTTGACGATGCCGAGGGGCTCGTAGATGGAGGGGCAGGCGAAGACGCTGGCGGCGCTGAGGATTTCTTGGATCTGGTCGCGGGGGCGCATGTCTTTGACCCAGAACACCCCGTCGCGTTGCTTCCGCAGCCCGTCGACGAGTGCGGTGACTTCTGCTTCGATTTCGGGGGTGTCGGGTGCGCCGGCGCACAGTACGAGCTGGATGTCTTTGTCGAAGCTTTGGGCTGCGCGCACCAGGTGGGCGACGCCCTTTTGGCGGGTGATGCGCCCGACGAAGGCGACGATGGGGCGGCTGGGGTCGACGCCGAGTTCTTCGAGCACGGAGGTTTCGGCGTGGTCGAAGGTGGGGCGGGGCTGCCACAGTTGGGTGTCGATGCCGTTGAGGACCACGTGGATCTTGTCGGCGTCGACGCGCGGGTAGGCCTCGAGGACGGCGTCTTTCATTTTGGCGGAGACCGCAATGACTGCGTCGGCGTATTCGAAGGCGTTGCGTTCGGACCAGGAGGAGACTTCGTAGCCGCCGCCGAGCTGTTCGCGTTTCCAGGGGCGGTGGGGTTCGAGGGAGTGGGCGGTGACGACGTGGGGGATGCCGTAGAGGCGTCCGGCGAGGTGCCCGCCGAGCCCGGTGTACCAGGTGTGGGAGTGGACGACGTCGGCGTTGCCGGCTGCGTCGGCCATGCGCAGTCCGGTGGACAGGGTTTTGATGGCGGGGTTGGCGTTGTCTAGGCCGGGGTCGACGCCGTAGACGTAGACGTCTTTTTCGTCGCGGGGTTTGCCCATGCAGTGGACGTCGACGTGTTCTAGCTGGCGCATGTAGCGCACGAGCTCGGCGACGTGAACGCCGGCGCCGCCGTAGATCTCCGGTGGGTACTCCTTGGTCATCATTGCAACTCGCATACCTTCTAGCGTATGCCGGCGACCGGGTGTAGCGCTTCAACTAATCCCCAAAGCAGCTATGAACAAAATCACAAAACCCCCTACGCTGTGACGTATGCCCCTAATGGGAATGAAGTTCGCACATTCCCCGGCAAAACCGCACGTACATCACTAGCGTTAGAAGACGTGAGAGCCCAACCGCATGTCCTAGCCATCGTCCTCGCTGGCGGCGAGGGGAAGCGTCTATTTCCCCTGACCGCCGACAGGGCTAAACCCGCCGTCCCCTTTGGAGGCACCTATCGTCTGATTGACTTCGTGTTGTCGAATCTCGTCAACGCGGGGTACATGCAGATTTGTGTGCTGACCCAGTACAAGTCCCACTCGCTGGACCGCCACATTTCCCAGTCGTGGCAGCTGTCCGGCCTGGCAGGGCAGTACATCACCCCTGTCCCCGCCCAGCAGCGCCTGGGTAAGAGGTGGTTCACTGGATCCGCCGATGCGATTCTGCAGTCCCTGAACCTGATTTACGACGAGGATCCCGATTACGTCATCGTTTTCGGCGCTGACCACGTCTATCGCATGGATCCGAAGCAGATGGTCGATGAGCACATCGCCTCCGGCGCGTCGGTGTCGGTCGCGGGCATCCGCGTTCCGCGCTCTGAGGCCAGCGCTTTCGGCTGCATCCAGTCCGATGAGAGCGGCACCATTACTGAGTTCATCGAAAAGCCCGCCGACCCGCCGGCTACTCCCGACGATCCGGACATGACCTACGCGTCGATGGGTAACTACGTTTTCACCACCAAGGCCCTCATTGAGGCGCTGAAGGAGGATGCAGAAAACGAAGACTCTGAGCACGACATGGGTGGCGACATCATCCCGTACTTCACCAAAAAGGGTGAAGCCCACGTCTATGACTTCATGGCGAACAAGGTTCCCGGTGCTACCGACCGTGACCGCGGCTACTGGCGCGACGTTGGTACCATCGACGCCTTCTATGAGGCGCACATGGATCTCATCAGCGTCCACCCGGTGTTCAACCTGTACAACCGCTCGTGGCCGATTCACAACACCGACGACGGCAATCTGCCCCCGGCAAAGTTTGTCGCTGGTGGTATCGCGCAGTCCTCGATGGTGGCTTCCGGCTCCATCATTTCCGCGGCTACCGTGCGTAACTCCGTGGTGTCCAACAACGTCTACGTTGAGGAAGGCGCGACGGTGGAGGGCTCGGTGCTGATGCCGGGTGTCCGCATTGGTAAGGGAGCGGTGGTGCGCCACGCGATTTTGGATAAGAACGTGCGCGTCTCCGATGGTGAGTTCATCGGCGTCGACCACGAGCGCGACGCACAGCGCTTCAAGATCAGCCCCGGTGGCGTGGTCTGTGTCGGCAAAAACGAAGTCGTCTAAACGCTGCTAGCGCGCCACACAAAACTGGCGGCAAGTCCCACAATGGTTGGGGCTTGCCGCCAGTGGTGTTTTCACGGGCCTTTTGGGCGCTAATTCCACGAACAGGCCAGGACCCTTAAAGCAAAGGGGCAAGGCCTCTCGGGGCGGGCGGTGGTGGATGTGAAAAAAGCTTGGGGTGGGTTACTTCTGGGCCAGCTTGGTCACGCAGGTTAAACCGGCGCCCAGCGGCAGGCGCATCACCAGGGCGTCATCCATGCTTGACACCAGGGCGTCGGCCTCGCGGGCGGCGACCGCGTCACGGTCATTGCGGGATTCCTCGCCGACTAGCCCATCCAGCAGGCTGTCGGCCAGCACCAAGATGCCGCCTTCGGTCAGCAGCGGCCAGGCGGCCTCCACCATGGCGGATAGGTCGGTGGCCCGCACATCGGCATAAATCAACTGGTAGTTATTTGGCGCCAGACGCCCCATGACCTCCAGCGGGCGAGAGGGCAGGAAACGGCACTGGGAGGGCGCGTAGCCGGCCTCCAAAAACGCCTCCCGGGCGTGGCGCTGGTGCTCGGATTCCGGATCGATACAGGTGAGCTGACTGTCGCCACGCACACCCCGCAGTAGGTGCAGGCCAACCACTGCGGCGGCCGGGGTGATGGCCACCAGGGAGGCCTTGTTGGCTCCGGCGGCCAGCGCCGCCAGGGTGGACAGCAACGACGCGGTGGCCGCATCGGGCACATTCAAACCGAATTCATGCGCTGTCTTGGTTGCGTTATCGAGGGCGGCGTCGGTGACGGTGGCCTCATCGATGAAACGCTGCATGGCGTCAAAAGCAGAAGTACTCACGCCCACATCATAAAAGCGCGCCCACCGGCACCAAGGGGCGCAACGCACCAAAGTCGCCAAACCTGAAACTGCTGTGACTAAAGTCGGCTGAAGTGACCGATGGGGGCAGAAAATGCTAGTGGCCAAAGCGAAGATCTTGCGCCCCGCCAGGGCCCGAGCCAAACCCTGGTGAGGGAAACCTAAAAGCAGCAGCAATCACAGCCTTTTGACAGTAACTGCCTAACTAGGTGACAGCCATTTATCTGGGCTACACTAAGTCCACGATGGACAATCCCAGCATGAGTGTGAAACGCACCCCCGCCGCCCCGGTTTCTCCTGACGCCGATGCCCCTTTGACGGGCACCGCCGCCTTCGACGCCGGCGTCGCCGGCATGCCCAGCTGGGCGGAACTCGTCGCAGAACACGCCGACAGTGTCTACCGCCTCGCGTACCGCCTCTCCGGCAACCAACAAGACGCCGAAGATCTCACCCAAGAGACCTTCATGCGTGTGTTCCGCAGCCTGAAAAACTACCAGCCAGGCACCTTCGAAGGCTGGCTGCACCGCATCACCACCAACCTGTTTTTGGACATGGTGCGCCACCGCGCAAAAATCCGCATGGAAGCCCTGCCCGAAGACTACGATCGGGTGCCCGGCAACGACCTCACCCCGGAACAGGCCTACAACTTCGCCAACCTCGACCCGGTTCTGCAAAAAGCGCTCGACGACCTTGCGCCCGACTTCCGCGTCGCTGTCGTCCTGTGTGACGTCATGGGGATGAGCTACGACGAAATCGCCGACACCCTCGGCGTCAAACTCGGCACCGTCCGCTCCCGGATCCACCGCGGGCGCTCCCACCTGCGCGCCAGCCTCGAAGCAGCCGCACTGACCAACGAGTCCGTCAACGAGCTCATCCCGGTGCGCAGCTAGCCCGGCAGACGCCACCACCAACACTTTTCACCTGACTCACTGGCCACCAGGAGTCAGGTTTTGTGTTTACGCCCCCGTCGCCGAAACGCACCCGATCTGCTGCAATGCCAGAGCGGCTGGAACTCACAGACAACCACAATCGTTAACACCGCATAAGGGCTTTACAAAAACCCACCGGAGGCAGCCTAGAACCCTTCACACACGCGCTGCGGGCATCACTGATGCGCGCAGACGAGTACATTGGGACACAACGAGCAGCCACAACTGATGTAAGGAGGTCGACGTTTAACGCCATGAAGCTCACAGACAGAAAAGGCTTTCCCTCAAAAGGCAAAAGCCTCAGCAACAAAAAACGCTTCGCCTCAGTCGACCACCTCACAGTCGAAGCCGTCGCAGCTTTCGTCGACGGTGAACTATCAGCAGGTGCTACCCACCGCGCAAAAATCCACCTCGTACACTGCGCAGAATGCCGCGCCGACGTCGCCGCCCAACGTCGCGCCGCCGAAGCGCTACGCTCCAGCGAACAGCAGCCAATCTGCGCCCCCAGCGCACTGATCGCAAAACTCACCAACATCGCCGACGCAGCCTGCGAACAAACCGCGCCCCAGCACGACACCACGCCATCGTCAGTTGCTAAGATTTTTACGGCACTTTCAAGAAACAAGCGGAGCTAAAAATAGCCCTCCGACTCTCTTGACCCCCTGGCCGCCAAGACCTAAGTCCCCGCGGCCACACAGACTTACCCACAACACCACATACTGACAAGCCCCCCGCACAAGGGACAGCAGCCAGATGTGAACGCATCGGAAGGTGGCGACCACGCGTGTTTACCAATCTTGGGTGGACCGAGATCATGGTGGTGTTCATCGTCGGGCTCATCGTCATCGGCCCCGAACGACTCCCACGCGTCATCGAAGACGCCCGCGCCGCAATCTATGCCGCACGCACCGCCATCGACAACGCGAAAAAAGAACTCGCCGGCGAACTAGGCCCAGAGTTCGACAGCATCGCCGAACCACTGCGCGACCTCAACAAGCTCCGCGGCATGACCCCCCGCGCCGTCGTCACCCGCACCCTCCTCGACGGCGACGACTCCTTCCTGGACTCCTTCGACCCCAAAAAAATCATGTCCCAAGAAACCGCGGGACAAGCGGTGCGCAAAAACGCCGACAACAACACCACCCACGCCGAACGCGTCCAACCCCCATCAGCGCCCACCCCGGCGCCACAACAACCCCAACCCAACCCGCAGCCCCCGGCAGCCGAACCAGGCGCCTACGACGAAGTTATCTAAGCAAAGACCCGCCCTTTGAATAAAGGGCGGGTCTTGATCGTCAGGGGCAACAAACCCCACAGGCTAAAAAACCTAGCGACGCGGAGTCACTCCCAGCGGCATCCCCGCCAAAGAATCCTGGCGGCGAGCCAGCTTCTCAGCAATCGCACCAAAGGCCTTCCCGGCAGGGGAGTCGGGCTGCCCAATCGCGATCGGCGTGCCGTCATCGCCACCAATGCGCACCTGCGGATCCAAAGGAATACTGCCCAACAAATTCACCTGCGTACCGGTAATCACCGACAAACGATCCGCCACAATCTGGCCACCACCGGAACCAAACACATCCACCACGCTGCCATCCGGCATCACCATGGCGGCCATGTTCTCAATCACACCGGCGATCTTCTGGCGGGTCTGCTGCGTGATCGAACCCGCACGCTCCGCAACCTCGGCGGCAGCGGCCTGCGGAGTCGTCACAATCAACAGCTCAGCCTGGGGGAGAAGCTGCGCCACCGAAATAGCAATATCGCCCGTGCCCGGAGGCAAATCAAGCAACAGCACATCCACATCGCCCCAAAACACATCGGTCAAAAACTGCGAAATCGCGCGATGCAACATCGGGCCACGCCACACCACCGGAGCATTACCCTCCGTGAAATGAGCGATCGAAATCATCTTCACCCCATGCGCCTGCGGCGGCATGATCATGTCATCCACCGGAGTGGGGCGATCATCACTGCCCAACATGTGCGGCACAGAATGCCCATAAATATCGGCATCCACAATGCCCACCGACAAACCACGCGCAGCCAACGCAGCCGCCAAATTCACCGTGACAGAGGACTTACCGACACCACCCTTACCGGAAGCCACAGCATAGACCCGCGTACGCGAATTCGGATCGTTGAAAGGATTCGGCAGCTCCTCACCGCCACCTTTCAACTGGCTGCGCAACTGGCGGCGCTGCTCGTCAGTCATCACCCCGCAGGTGACCTCAACAGCATCCACCCCATCAACAGCAGCAACAGCCGCGCGCGTCGCCTCAGTCAGGGCGGTCTTCATCGGGCACCCCGCAATCGTCAGCAGGATGCGCACAGCCACACTGCCGCCCTCCACAGTGACCTCGTCGACCATGCCCAGCTCAGTGATCGGGCGACCGATCTCCGGGTCGTCAACGGTGGCGAGAGCCTCGAAAATTTTATCTTGTGAAACGTTAGCCATAACGAGGTCTGATCCTATCCCAAAGGTTCCGTCAGGTCGCCAGCGGGAGAGTCACCAGCACCATCCTTGTGCGCGCGAGCCTGCGAACGCGCCGACACGTCATCCAACTTGGCCTCCAAACGGCCCAACAAATCCTTGACATCCTCCAGCTCATGGCGCAGGTAATCACGCGAGACCGAATCGCCCAACGCCAAACGCACACTCGCCAACTCCCGGGCAAGAAACTCCGTATCGGCCTTCGTTTGCTCCGCACGACGCCGGTCATCAGCCAACACCGCACGGTCGCGATCCTCCTGGCGGTTCTGCGCCAACAAAATCAACGGCGCCGCGTAAGCAGCCTGGGTGGAAAACGCCAAATTCAACAAAATGAACGGGTAAGGATCCCAATTCCAGGCAAAACCACCCACATTCAGACCAATCCAAATGATCACAAAAATGGTCTGCCAAAACAGATACTCGCCGGTACCGAAAAAGCGCGCCACCTTCTCGGCGAAAGCACCCACCGCATCGCCATCAACATTGATCAGCTTGCGACGCTGACCACTGGATGGGGTGTCCAACAAAGTCTTCGACACTTGCTCAGCCACGCGGGCCCCTCCTCGAAAAAACATCCACCACGCAGGCGAAAAATACAGTTTGCATCAAAAAAGCCCTAACCTCGCGGCTGGGGGCGAATACCCATCTCACGCCAGTCATCCGGCAACATGTGGTCCAACAAGTCATCCACACTGACCGCACCCAACAGATGCTTATCCTCGTCGAGAACCGGCCCACACACCAAGTTATAGGTGGCGAAATAGCGAGCCGCCGTCTCCTTATCGTCATCGGCGTACAAAGGCGGCAAATCCGGATCCAAAATTCCACTGACCAACGTGGAAGGAGCCTCGCGCAACAGCTTCTGCAAGTGCACACACCCCAAATAGGTGCCGGTCGGGGTGCCCGTCGGCGGGCGCACCACAAACACCATCGACGACAGTGACGTCGGCAGGTCAGGATTTCGTACCGTGGCCAAAGCCTCAGCGACCGTAGTCTGCGGAGTCAAAATCACCGGCTCCGGGGTCATGATGGCGCCAACCGTATCGTCGTCAAAGTCCAACAGACGACGCACCGGCTCGGACTCCTCCGGATCCATCAGCTCCAGCAGAACATCCGCTTTCGCGTCAGGAAGCTCACCCAACAAGTCGGCGGCATCATCCGGATCCATCTCCTCCAACACATCGGCCGCGCGCTCAATCGCCAAAGACTCAATCAGCTCCGCCTGATGATCCTCGGGAAGCTCCTGGAGAATATCCGCCAGCCGCTCGTCATCAAGTTCCTCAGCCACATCATGGCGCTGCGTCGGCGTCAACTGATGCATCAACGTCGCAGCATCCGCCGGGCGCATGTCATCAAATTGCGCCAACAACTCCGCCGTCGCCGGGGAATGATCGGCCGCGGTGGTCGCCAAGCCGTGCACATAGGTCCACGGCACCTCAAACAGGGGAGCACGACGCGCAAACGTCGACTTCGGGCCACTGACCGCGACGCGAGAAATCTGCCAATCACGGGTGCGTGTCTGCTCGATCTCCACATCCGTGATCTGCACCGGCTTGCTATGCAAATCCCGCAACTCCGGATCATCAACCTGCACGCGCGCACCGATCACATCGTTAACGATCGACAACTCGCCAGCCCTGCGCTGGAAGGTGCGCATCGACACCGAACCGCTGACCAAAGTGACCTCCTGCGGGTCGATGGCGGCGATGCGGAGCATAGGAACAAAAATGCGGCGTTTATTCACCATCTCCACCACCAAACCCAAGGCACGCGAAGAGGAATGCGCGGGTCTGATATTGACCATGACATCTCGAACACGCCCAATGGGCTCGGTGTCGGGTCCACGGACAATCATGCCGGCCAAACGGCCAACGTACAGGCGGGTCACGGAACTCATGGTTTCCTAGTCTAGCCAGCCCAAAAGCCCAACCCCGAACCCTGCTGCTTTTTCGGGAACAAAAAAGCCTTCCTTTGCAGTTAGACTGCATATAAGCCCCGCATATATCCCGGGCACTACAAACAGGCGGACTGCCACCTCACCCACCGGGGTGAATTGTTTTTCAGAGCGCGACGAAAGGCTGTGAACAGCTACCAATGGCTCCCAGCGCCCCCATGCCCGCACCCCGCAGCATGCCCACCGGCTGGCCGGTCGGCAGCTTTGAGACCTACGAACAGGCCCAACAAATCGTCAACGAATTGGTGGCCGATCCCGCGGTACCACCCACCGCACTGACCATCGTCGGCCTTGGCCCCATGGAAGTCGAGCACGTCGTCGCCCCCGTCACCTGGGTGCGGTTACTGTTCTCCTCACTCGTGCAGTCGGTAGCACTCGGCATGCTCATCGGTTTGGTCTTCGGGCTCACCGGCAACAACATGGCCGAAACCATGGCCAGCGCGGTCGCGATGACGGTAGTGTTCGGCCTGGTCGTCACCTTCGTGCCCCAACTATTCGCACCCCGGCGCAAAAAGTTTTTGACCCGCACAGAACTCGTCGCCACCCGCTACGACGTGTTGTGTGACCCGGAATTCGCGCCCCACGCCCGAGATCTTGTCGCAGCGATCGTATCCGGCCGACGTCCCCCCGAAAGCACACAGACCCACAAACGCCCGGGGGAAACCACAGGCCGGCCAGATAAGTTCTTCGGCTAAACCCCAAACACAACACCCCGGCCGGGTACCCAACTCATAAAAAGAGCCCTGGGCACCCGGCCGGGGTGTTGTGCAGGATCGGTCTAAAGCCACCGGTTTTTCTTCATAAACCACCACATGAGAACCACCGACAACACCATCACGGCCAAACAGATGTAGTAGCCATAAGGGCTTTGCAACTCCGGCATGTTTTCGAAGTTCATGCCGTAAATGCCGGCGATCATAGTGGGCAATGCCGCCATACCGACAAGGGCGGAAATCTTACGCATGTCGTTGTTCTGCTGCAGCGAAATCATCGCCACACCAGCATCGATCAGGGAAGACAGACGCTCATCGTAGGAGGCGATCTGATCGGCGGCGATCAGCTCGTGGTCAAGCACGTCGCGGTAGTAAGAGCGAAGCTCCTTGCTCAGGATGTCCTTGTGATTAGCGATCAGGCTGCGCAGCGCCGTGGCCAACGGATCGATAGCGTGCCGCATTTCGAGAATCTCCCGCTTGAGCATGTAGATCTGCTCGATGTCGAAGCGGGTATCCGGGGTGAACACCTCGGTTTCCAACTCATCGACATCGGTCGACAGCTGCTGGGCGATAGCAAGATACTGGTCGACCAGGATGTCAGCGACCACCCAAGAAATACCAGTGGGGCCCATAGCGACCTGCTCCGGTTCCGCATCAACCAGCCGCCGAATCTGAGCCAAATTAGTACCACCGGAGTGAGTAATGGTGATGATGAAATCTGGGCCAAGAATCATCTGAACCTCGCCGGTCTGAATGATTTCCTTGGCGTTAGTCACCGACTCGTGTTCCCGGTAACGCACCGAACGAACCACAAAAAACAACTGGTCGTCATAGCGCTCAACCTTGGGGCGCTGGTGCGCAGTCACCGCATCTTCGGCAATGAGTTCGTGCACATCGTAAGCGTTAGCGATGGCCAACATTTGGCGCTCATCGGGCTCCCGCAAAGCCAACCAGACAAAACCCTCGCCACGCTCGCGGACTTCCTTCAACGCTGAAGTGTAGGTGTACTGTCCCCGCTCGGCGGCACCATCGGAGTAGACAGCACAGCGCTCAATAGCGGCCTCCACAGGAACGGGCAGCTTAGGTTTCGGCGAGATCTTCGGTTTGGCTTTAGTAGCAGATGCTTTGGCGACACCAGCCGCAGCTTTGACGGGCTTGATGAATGGGTTTGAAGCCATGGTTAGCCTCCCTCTGACTCGCTCGAGTGGTGATCCAGCATCCGAGGCGCGGGGCTCGCGCCGGGGTGTGGTGGACAGGCCACTGGGGTGTTTGGGCTGATTCACGGGTGCCGGGCGGCGGGCCGACAGCGCTGGTGTGCGTGTTGGTGGCGGGTGGTGTCGCGGGGCGTGACCGTGAGACGAGCGTTGTCCCGCGCAGGCGGGATGACGGTGAGTGTGACGGGCCGAGTTGGTGCGCTTTTTCTACTGGGCGTTTTTCGTCGTGCAGGAGAGAACGCAGGTCGGTTCGACTGCCCCATGCTAAACCCGTGGAGTTGCCTTGTCCAAGACGGGAAGGCTCTGTCCGGGGGTGAGGTGTCCACATAGTGAAAAACCCTGGTGTGGTGGGGCTGGTGAGTAAGTCATGTCACGATGCCGAACTGCAGGATAGGTGCAGCAGCAGGGTAGGATGTAACGGCAGAAAAAAATTCACCGACGCTTAAAAATGAGACACCGCCCCGGGGTCGTGGCTACGCCAGGATTGCCGCGGTGGTTGTGTTGTGTTTTTGCTGATTTTGTAGCTGTTTTCACCCTGACCATAAGGATTCGCCGTGTTTTTTCGCCGACGTGCCATGCTGACTCGCCCTGCGGGGCTGTTGGTGGTGTTGGGCGTGGTTGGTGGCCTGGTGGCGGGGTGCGCCCCGGAACCCCAGCGGGAGGTTAATCCGGCGCAGGCTAATGCTGTGCGGGTCGTCATTGATGATGCGAGTCCGAAGCAGTGGATTGTGGGCGAGTTGTACATGCGCGCGCTGAATAATTATGGGCGCGATGCGGTGCCGTATCTTCCCAGCGAGGATGCGCCGTCGACCGCTCGCCTGGAGGCGTTGGTGTCCGGCAAGGCTGACGTGGTGGTGGGCTGTACTGGCCAGCTGCTGGAGGAGCTTAATCCCGTCGAGGCTTCCCGGTTGTCGGAGGAGTATTCGCAGGCGATTGCCGAAGGCAAGATTGATCCCAATGACGGCACCTGGCGGGATAAGACCTATGAGGCCTTGGTGAATTCTTTGCCGGGTTCTTTGGCGGCGACGGATCCTTCCAATGCGGTGGCGTGCGACCCGGAGTCTTCTCCGAAGCTGCCGCAGAACGTGGTGCCGATCTATCGCAAGCCGGTGTTGAATCGTAAAGGCCGGCTCATCATGAACCGGGTGACTGGCACCATCAGCACCAAGGATGTGGATCAACTTGCCCAGGAGGTGGAGCGCACCAGCTCTGTCTCGGAGACTCTCGGCCCCTATTTGCGCAGCCACGATTTGGGCCGCTAGGAGGGCGCTTGTGGCCTTGTAGGGGGCTGCAGTGGGGGATTGGGGGTCAATCCCCATGCGTTGGGGTGTGATGGGCGCTAGAGCACGTAGCGATGCCGCGCCGCCCGTGCTGTGGGGCGCGGTGTTTCCTGCTGCTGTTTGGGCGCTTTCTCGCAGGGCGTGGGGGTCTGTTGCGGGGTGAAGCGCTTGGCGCACAGGTAGCGTCCCGGGCCGGCGGTGCCGGAGTTGGTCCAGAAGCGGTGGCGGGCGCGGGCGCCGGGCTGGCCTGCCAGGGCGCGGGCGGGGGTGTGGTGGTTGGGGGTCACGATCAGTTTGGCCTTTCGGGGATGTCCTCTGTGGTGGGTAAGACTTCATGAAGGCCGGTGCGTGGTTCTGAGCTACCCCCATCAGTGGGGAGGGAGCGACGCCTGAGGGGGTGGGGCTGGGTGGTGCTGGCGTCTCAGTATTGAGCTGTGGGGGGAAGGTGTCGGGGTCAAGGATGCCAGCGCATGATTTGGGTGCAAAAGTGTTCAATGCATACCGGGTTGTGCATGAATTATTGGTGGGTGGTTGGCGGCCCCGCGCACAAAAAAGACCGGGGCCCGCACCCTGATTGAGGGGTGCGGGCCCCGGCCGTGTGAAGAGGCGGCGCCTTAGGCCTTAAAGGCTGGTTATTCGAAGGCAGCCTGCAGCAGCTGCTCCTGCTCGAACTGGTGGACCTTTGCCAGACCAGTGGAGGTGGAGGACTGTGCGCGGCGGGAGATGCGCTTCATCGGCAGCAGACCATCGATGAGTTCCGGCAGGTGCAGGCCGAGGAACGGCCACGGGCCCTGGTTGGCGGGCTCGTCCTGGCAGAAGCGGATCTCGGTGGCATTCGGGTAGAAGTCGAATGCTTCCTTCAGACGGTTGTGCGGGATCGGGTGCAGCATCTCGAGGCGGACGATGGCGACATCGTCGCGGTCGAGCTTCTTGCGGCGCTTTTCCAGCTCGTAGTACAGCTTGCCGGAGACCAGCATGATGGTCTTGACCTTGTCGCAATCGCCGATGACGTTGTTGTCGCGGTCGACCAGGCGCGGGTCGTTGATGACGGAGCGGAACTTCTTGACCTCGGTGAAGTCTTCGACTGCCGAGGCTGCTTCCT
This sequence comes from Corynebacterium aquilae DSM 44791, assembly GCF_001941445.1. Taxonomy (NCBI): domain Bacteria; kingdom Bacillati; phylum Actinomycetota; class Actinomycetes; order Mycobacteriales; family Corynebacteriaceae; genus Corynebacterium; species Corynebacterium aquilae. The sequence continues at coordinate 1,106,336 of NZ_CP009245.1, forward strand.
TCAGGCGCAGCATGGACTTCGGGGTGAACACGACCAGCGGGCGCTTGAGCTCGGACAGGGCGTGGCGGCGCAGCAGGTGGAAGTGGTTTGCCGGGGTGGACGGCTGGGCGACGGTCATGGAACCCTCAGCACACAGCTGCAGGTAGCGCTCGATGCGGGCGGAGGAGTGGTCCGGGCCCATGCCCTCGTAGCCGTGGGGGAGAAGCAGGATGACACCGGAGGTCTGGCCCCACTTTGCCTCACCGGAGGAGACGTACTCGTCGATGATGGTCTGCGCGCCGTTGGCGAAGTCACCGAACTGTGCTTCCCAAGCGACCACAGCATCCGGGTTACCGACGGAGTAGCCGTACTCGAAGCCCATGCCGGCGTACTCGGTCAGGGCGGAGTTGTACACCAGGAACTTGCCGGAGCCGTTGGCGCGGGCCAAGTCGTCGATGGGGTTGTACTCGGCGGCGGTGCGCGGGTCGATCATCACGGCGTGGCGCTGGGTGAAGGTACCGCGGCGGGAATCCTCGCCGGCCAGGCGGACCAGCTTGCCCTCCATGGCCAGGGAGCCGAAGGCGAGCAGCTCGCCCCAACCCCAGTCGATGCCGCCCTCGCGGACGGACTCGGCGCGCTTCTTGGCCACCGGTGCGACACGCGGGTGAGCTTCGAAGCCTTCGGGGGTGTTGACGTAGGCCTGGCCGATTTCGACCATGCGCTCGCGGGTGATGGAGGTGTCCAGGCCGTGCGGCAGCTTCTGGGAGGAGGTGATGCCTTCCTGGGCCTTAACCTGCTGCTTTTCGGCCATCTTCACTTCGTTGAAGACGGACTCCATCTGGTCGTGGAAGTCACGTGCCACGGCCTCAGCATCGGCGTTGGTCAGATCGCCACGGCCGACCAGGTCCTCGGTGTACTTGGTGCGGGTGGTTTCCTTGTTGTCGATGATGTCGTACATCTGCGGCTGGGTCATCGACGGGTCGTCGGCCTCGTTGTGGCCGCGGCGGCGGTAGCACACCAGGTCGATGAAGACGTCCTTGCCGAAGCGGCGACGGTATTCGGTGGCCAGGCGGCCGACCCACACCACAGCCTCCGGGTCGTCACCGTTGACGTGGAACACCGGGCAGCCGAAGGCCTTGGCGATGTCGGTGGCGTAGTGGGAGGAGCGGGAGGAATCCGGGGTGGTGGTGAAGCCGATCTGGTTGTTCACCACGATGTGGATGGTGCCGCCGACGGTGTAGCCGCGCAGGTTGGCCAGGTTGATGGTCTCGGGCACGATGCCCAGGCCTGCGAAGGCTGCGTCGCCGTGGAGCAGCATCGGCACGACGGAGTAGCCGTCGGGGCCAAGATCCAGGATGTCCTGCTTGGCGCGGGCAATGCCCTCCATGACCGGGTTGACGGCCTCGAGGTGGGAGGGGTTAGCGGTCAGGGTGACCTTGATGTCGCCGTCGCCGAACATCTGCAGATACTGGCCGGTCGCACCGAGGTGGTACTTCACGTCGCCGGAGCCGCCGGCCTGTGCCGGGTCGATGTTGCCTTCGAACTCGTTGAACAGGGTGCGCAGCGGCTTACCCACGATGTTGGCCAGCACGTTGAGGCGACCACGGTGCGGCATGCCGATGACGACCTCGTCCAGGCCCTGGCCTGCGGCGGTGTCGATGGCGGCATCCATCAGCGGGATGAGAGCCTCGGCGCCCTCGAGGGAGAAGCGCTTCTGGCCGACGTACTTGGTCTGCAGGAAGTTCTCGAAAGCTTCGGCGGCATTGAGCTTCTGCAGGATGTACTTCTGCTCGGCGGGGGTGGCCTTCGGCTGGCCTGCTTCGAGGCGGTCCTGCAGCCAGGTGCGCTCGTCGCGGTCGAGGATGTGGGTGTACTCGGAGCCGACCTTGAGGGTGTAGGCGGCGCGCAGCTTGGCGAGCACCTCACGCAGGGTCATGGTTTCGCGGCCGTCGAAGCCACCGACGTTGAAGGTACGGTCCAGGTCCCACAGGGTCAGGCCGTGGGTTTCGATCTGCAGGTCGCGGTGATCCGGGATCGGCATGCCGGGCTGCTGCCAGTGCAGCGGGTTGATGTCAGCCAGGAGGTGGCCGCGGGAGCGGTAGGCCTCGATGAGCTGCATGACGCGGGTGTTCTTGTCCACGCCGCGGTTCGGGATGTCCTGGGCCCACCGCATCGGGGCGTAGGGCACGCGCATGACCTCGAAGATGTGGTCCCAGAAGTGGTCGTCGACCAGCAGCTGGCTCATGGTGCGCAGGAATTCGCCGCTCTCGGCGCCCTGGATGATGCGGTGATCGTAGGTGGAGGTAATGGTGACCAGCTTGCCGACACCCAGCTCTGCCAGGCGGTCTTCGCTCGCGCCCTGGAACTCTGCCGGGTAATCCATGGAGCCGACGCCGATGATGGCGCCCTGGCCCTTGGTCAGGCGGGGCACGGAGTGGCGGGTGCCGATGCCGCCGGGGTTGGTCAGGGAGATGGTGACGCCGGAGAAGTCCTTGCCGGTCAGCTTGCCCTTGCGGCCGCGATCGACGACGTCTTCGTAGGCCTCGACGAACTCGGAGAAGGAAAGGTTTTCACATTCGCGGATGGCGGCGACGACCAGGGCGCGGGAGCCGTCCTTTTGGGGCAGGTCGATGGCCAGGCCGAGGTTGATGTGCTCGGGCACGATCAGGGTCGGCTTGCCGTCCTTGACGGCGTAGGCGTTGTTCATGTCCGGGTGGGCCATGACGGCCTTGACCATGGCGTAGCCGATGATGTGAGTAAAGGAGATCTTGCCACCGCGGGTGCGACGCAGGTGCTCGTTGACCATGGCGCGGTTTTCGAACATCAGGCGGGCCGGCATGTCGCGCACGGAGGTGGCGGTGGGAACCTCGAGGGAGAGGTCCATGTTCTTGGCGATCGCCTTGGCGATGCCGGTCATGGTGGTCTCGCCGGCTTCGGGCAGCTCGCGGGTGCGGTTAAGCGGGGAGGCTTCCTTGCGCTTTTTCTCCGCCAGCTTGGCTTCGTGGGTCTCGGCGGTGGTGCCGGGGCCGGCGGTGCGGATCTTCTTTGCGCCGCTAGAGCCACCTGCAGCGGGCTTTGCTGCTGCGGGTGCCTGCTGGGAGTTAGCGGCGGGGGAAGAATCTGCTGCGTTGGCGGCCATTACGCCCTGCTTTTCAAACAGGTCGCGCCATTCCTGATCGACCGAGTTGGGGTCTTTCTGGAACTGCTGGAACATTTCGTCTACCAGCCATTGATTCTGGCCGAACTGGTTTGCGCTGCTCACGGCAGGTGCTCGCCTCATTTCTTTACAACAAGTACGTGGTTTGTTTGGTGAGTTTCGGGGGTAGCGAGAACTCACACCGGATTACTACAGGCTAACGTGTCAGCACGTCGAATGTCTTATTTTACGCACTTTCGGGTGTGCCTGCGGGGGCGAGCAGGGGTTTCGCTACCCGGTGGGGTGGTGGGCAGCTGTCTCCGATGGTCGCTTTTGCGTGTGTTGGCGCGCATAAAAGCCCGCGGCATCGGTGGCGTTTTTCGTTGGGGACAAAGGGGGTTATTGCTGCTGGGGTTGGCTGGTGTTGGCGTGCCACATGGCGGCGTAGGTGCCACCCGCGTTTTTCAATTCCTCGTGGGTGCCGTCTTCGACGATGCGGCCGTCCTTGACGACGAGGATCCGGTCGGCGCGTTGGGCGGTGGCCAGGCGGTGGGCGACGATGACGCTGGTGCGGCGCGAGGTGGCCCGGTCGGAGGCGTTGAGGATGGTGTTTTCGGTGGCGGGGTCCAGGGTGGCGGTTGCCTCATCCAGCAGCAGCAGTTGGGGCTCGACGAGCTCAGCGCGTGCCAGGGCGATGAGCTGGCGTTGGCCGGAAGATAGTCCCGCGCCGCGCTCACCGACGGGGTGGTTGAATCCTCCGGGGATCCGGGAGATCGCGGTCAGGGCGCCGACGCGGCGGGCCGCATCGGTGATGGCTTCCCGGTCGGCGCCGGGGCGACCGTAGGCGATGTTGTCGGCCACCGTGCCGCTAAACAGGTGGGCTTCTTGGGGAACCAGCCCAAGGGCGTGGTGCCAGCTGTCGATGGTGAAGTCGCGAATGTCGACACCGCTGGCGGTGACTGCGCCCGTGGTGGGGTCGTAGAAGCGGGTGAGCAGTTTGATGATGGTTGATTTGCCGGCGCCGGTGGGGCCGACGACGGCGACTGAACTGCCGGGCTCGATGGTGACGTTGACGCCGTCAAGCGCCGGGGTGTCGCGCACACCGTAGGAGAAGGTGACGTTGTCGAGGGCGATGTCGCCGTCGGCGTGGCTGCGCGCATCGCTTCGCTGCCCGGCGTCGTGCACGTCTGGTCCGGTGGTGAGGAGTTCTGCGATGCGCCCCAGCGAGACGCGTGCCTGCTGGTAGCCGTCGAAGGTTTGGGATAGCTGTTGGATCGGTCCTAGGAGCAAACCGAGGTAGAGCGCCGCCGACACCAGCGTGCCGGCGGTGATTTCGCCGCGTTCGACCAGCCGGGCGCCGACGAACAAGATGATGGCTTCGACCACCATGTTCACAAATGCGATGGAGGTGAAGTAGGTGGCGATGACCCGTTGGCTGCGCAGGCGGGTGGCGCGGTATTTTTCGGCCTGCTGGACGAAACGGCGGTCGATGAAGTCGCCGGCACCGTAGGCCTGGATGGGGCGCAGCCCGCCCAGGGCTTCCTGGAAATCGGCGTTGACCGCGGAGATGTCCTTGCGGGCTTGGGCGTAGAGCTTGGAGGAGATTTTGCGGAAGACGTTGGTGGCGATAACCACGATGGGGATCACGCCAAGTGCGATGAGGGCAAGCTCAACGTCGAGGGTAAGCATGATGGCGGAGACACCAACCAGGGTGCCCGCCGACACCAGCGCTTGGGCCAGTCCTGTTTGCAGGAAGGAGGTCAGCGAGTCGATGTCTGTGGTCATGCGGGTCAGCACTGAACCTGCGCGGTTTTTTTCGAAATAGGACAGGCTCAGCCGCTGCAGATGCGCGTAGGAGCGCAAGCGCAGCGTGAACAGCAAACGCTCGCCGGTGCGTGCCGCGAAGATGGTTTGGCCGACTGCGGCCACCCAGCTGATGGCCACGATGGCGATACCGGCCACGCTGATGGTCCACAGCGCGCGCGTCTGTTGCTGGCCGACGCCGGCATCGATGGCGATGCGCATGAGGGCGGGAAACGCCAAATCGGCGCCGACGCCCACAATCAGCAACACCACCACCGTGAGGATCAGCCCCTTGACGGTCGATAGCATCGCCCAGGGGCGCAAAGGCCCTTCGAAGTGCCGCCAGTAGTCCGCGTCGACTGCCGGGTCTTCGTCGGCGGGCGGCAGCTCGGTGACTTTCTTCATTAATTGTGGCGTTGCCGCGATCGCGGGCATGCCGGGCCCACCCTTGCCGTGGGGGCGCCCGCCGCCACCGCCACCGCCGCGGGCAGGCTTCGGGCGCTGCCGGGCTTTCGCGGCGCGCTCCAGGTCCTCGGTGTCGTCCGGCCACAGCTTGCTGGCAGGTGGTTCCTCGCCCGCGTCGAAGGGGACTGGTTCGCCGTCCTCGTCGACAACCACCGGGCGGGTGGCCATTAAAGCGCTAAATTCCGGGGATGAAGCCATCTCATCGACCGGGCCGCGGGCGGTGACAGCACCGTCATCGAGCACCACGACCGCATCGGCAAGCCGCACGGTGGATTCGCGGTGCGCCACAGAAATAATGGTCACGTTGTCCAGCTCGTCGTGCAGCCCAGCCAAAATCTTGGCTTCCGTGGAAGCATCAATGGCGCTGGTCGCATCATCCAGGACGAGCACTCGTGGGTTGCGCACGATGGCGCGCGCCAGCGCGATCCTTTGGCGCTGGCCGCCGGATAAGGTCAGGCCGCGCTCGCCGAGCACGGTGTCGAAACCATCGGGCAGCTGCTCAATGAACTCGGTGGCCTGCGCAATATCGGTGGCCCGCAGCAGCGACTGCTCGTCGATATCCGCGCCCAAACAAATATTGTTGCGCACCGTATCCGACATCAGCCACGCATCATCGAACACGCACACCACGGCCTTGCGTAACAGCGCCCGCGGCACCGTGCCGTAGTCCACCCGCTGCGATTCGGCACCTACCTGCGCTGTGGTCAGCGCGAGCGTGCCACTGTCGGGGCGATAAAAATCGCCCAACAACTGCACCAGCATCGTCTTGCCCGCACCGGGCGGGCCAATCAGCGCCACGCTCGAGCCCGCGGGAACCTCCACGCTGACATCGCGCAGCACCTGTCGACCCCGGGTAGAAAAAGACACCCTATCCACGCGCACCCCCAACGGCCCGTCGGGCAGATCCCCCTGGACAGCGGAGTCATCAACCTCCGGGCTCAAAGACAGCACTTCCCGCACGCGCTCCACCGACGACATCGCCAACTGCAAGCGCACGGCCACGCCAGCCAGCATGCGCGTCGAGGAGGTCAGCGTCATCAGATAGGCGGTGAACGCCACAAAAGTGCCAACCGAAATGGCGCCATGCAGAGTCAGGTAGCCGCCGACCGCCACGTTGATCACCAACGTGATCAACGGCAGCTGGTCGAGCGCCGGCTGGAAACGGGCGGTCATTTTCGCCGCGCGCATCCGGTGCGCGAACACCTCCCGGCCCATCCGCTCGATGGTGTCGACCTCCCGGGACTCCTGCGCGAAAGCCTTCACCACGCGCACCCCAGTGATGGCCTCCTCAACACGGGTGGTCAAATCTGCCGCCTTTTGCTGCGCGGACCACGTGGCAGCAAACAACGTGGTGCGCGACAGGGAGGCGGAAAACACGATAATCGGCAAGCTAACAAGTGCCACCAACGCCAGCCACGGGTTGAGCACAAACATCACCACCACCATCGCAACCACCTTCACCGCCACCCCCGAAGCCAGCGGCAACACCGCAGCGATCGCCTGCAAGGTCGTGATGTCGGAAATAGCGCGGGAAGCCACCTGGCCGGTTGACAACTCATCCTGGCGGGGACCATCCACCGCCAACAGCCGATCCATGGCCTGCACCCGCAACGTGTGCTGCATCCCAATCGAAAGCTTGCCCGCCTGCCAGCGGCGCCCAAATTGGGTTGCATAACGCGCCACCGCGAGAAGCAGAAAAACCGCAATCGTCGCCGACAACGGCGAAAAACCAGCCAACAGGCGCGCCGGCACACCACCATCACCCGCGCCCGTAGCCACATCAATGGCATCGCGAGTAACCAACGGAGCGATCGTCTCCGTCGCCGTCACCAGCAAAGTAAACACCATCGCGAGCACGCCAGCCCGCTTTTCCAACGCCAACATCGACAGCAGGGTTTGCAGCCCCTGCACCTGAGACGGCGGCTGACTTTTCAGCGCAGAAGGGGAGTACCCCGACGCAGAAGCCGGAACCTGCGAACTCTGCCTCACGACAAACACACCTTTCCGCGTGAAAAAAACCAGCGCAGCACACCAACAAGGCTGCGCGCACAAAAGCAAAAACACCGCCGGCAAAGAAAACCAGCCGATATCGCCAAAGGGACTACCAACCAGCCAATCAGAAAACCCCCGCATGCGCACATGCGCGCCCAAAGCCCCAAAAAAAAATAAAAGCGCGCGGACTTACAACAGTCCACGCGCCCCAAATAAACGCGCCGACGCCACCCACAAAGGCGCCGGGGTCGCTAAGACACCTAGGCGCTTGTCAAAGGAGTTTCAGGCTCAACCACATCCTGCGGTGCCGCGGAAGCAAACTTCGCCGGCAATGCACCCAAAGAAGTGCGCGCATTTTCAATCAGCTTGTCCGCAATCTTACGGTTAGCCACAGTGCCCACAACCGCACCAATGCCCAACGGCATCACCTTACCGACCCACGTGCCCCACAGCTTCTTGTTCAGCCGCTTCGTCGCGGTCTTTAGAAGTCGGGAGTTGACCTCATTGAGGCTGGGAGTACCAAAGCGAGTCAGGGTAGCCGCCACAGACGCACCTTTACGATCGCCCAAGTTACCGACAGCAGCATCGACAATCATGGTGCCGGCAGAACCCAGCAACACCACCAAAATCAACGCCCGGCGACGCTCCTTAGAACGAATATCCACCCCACGCAGATGCGCCGACGCCATCACATAAAACGTCGCAGCATCCAAAAACAGCACAGACTCCGCGCCCACCGCGGCAGCACCCGTCGCGAAACCAATACCCGGCACCGCAGCGGCGGCACCCACAGTGGCACCACTACCGGTCGCCAAACGCTTAATGTGCTTATCCATCAACCGCTGGATCTCGTAGGGAGAGGCCTCGGGGTTCTTCGAACGCAGCCAGTTGACATAGCCCTCAATCAAACTCGACTGCATATGCGCAGCCTTGTCGAGCGCAGTAATCAAAATCCGGCCAGTCGCACCAGCGCGCTCCTCCAAAACCTGAGGATCGCTGTGCACAGCGTCAGTGATGTCCTTATCGCGCTTGGCAACCTTGTCGTCACGGCCAAAAATGCCCATAAAAGCTCAAACGTCCTTGTGTTGTTGGGTAACAGGGTTTTAAAAAAATCCATCCCCGCCACCGTTAAGACCGCAGTGGAAAACCACGCGGTGGCAGGGTGGGCCGTGCATCACGCACAGCCATCTATTGATAACGCCTTAACTACCAATAGTATTTCCTGCCCGCAGAATACAGGGCGAAGCAGGCAAAAGTAATCCTAGGATTCGTCTCGCTGCGCGTACTCCTCCGCAGCAGCAACCTGCTCCCGAGTTGGCACCACACCGGTGTACAACGCAAACTGCTCAGCTGCCTGCAACGCGATAATCTCGCCGCCATCGATGATTTCCCGATTGAGCTTCTCAGCAGCCTTCACCAGCGGAGTGCGCACCGGATAAGCAACACAATCCATCACAATGTCAGCGTCGTGAATCTGCTCGACACTAAACGCCAACTCATCCTCATCGGCACCCCGCATCCCCAACGGAGTGACATTCACCAGCATCTGCACCCCCTGCGGCACCTGGGCAGAAAACTCCCACCCAAAATCAGACGCCAAACGACACCCAGTGGTGTGATTACGGGCCACCACCGTGCCCCGCATCCCATGATCCGTCAACGCCGCCACCACGGCACGGGCCATACCACCGGAACCACGCACCGCCACCGACGTCTCAGCAGTGGCCGAAGACCGCTTCAACAAACGCCGCACCGCCATGTAGTCCGTGTTGTACCCCGTCAACAACTCACCATCGTTGACGATCGTGTTGACCGCCTGCAGCCGCTGCGCCGAAGGATCCAAACGATCCAACAAAGGAATCACTTCCTCCTTAAACGGCATAGACACCCCAGCGCCACGAATATTCAACCCCCGAATACCCGCCACAGCAGCCGTGATCTCACTCGGAGCAACCGCCTTGTACAGGAAGTTCAGCCCCAACTCCGCGTACAACCAATTGTGAAAACGCACACCATGATTCGAAGGGCGCGCAGCAAGAGACACACACAACGTTGTATTCCGGTCGACGATATTAACCATGTTTATTGATACCTAACCCACAAAACCTACTCTGACCAGCACCGGACTAGGCCGCGTCGCTTGCCGTGGTCTTATCCTGGTCTTGTTCAGAAAAAAGCCCATCAACATGCACCGCGACTGAATCAAGATCGGCATCAAACAGTGTGGTGTAAATATCCAATGTCATCGCAGCCGAAGCATGACCCAATTGGCGCTGAATGACCTTAACATTCGCACCCGCCGAGACCATTAACCCCGCAGCTACATGGCGCAAACCATGCGGGGTCACCCTCGGAATGTCCTTACCGTCTGCCTGCGCGCGTTTAATAGCGCGTTCTAGCCACCCGCCCCCGGTCTTACTGACAGGCAGGGGGCTACCGTCAGGGCGCTGCCAAATCAGTTCATCAGGGGCGCGCATAGCCACCAATGGGGCGATTTTCTCGCAGGCAATTTTGGGCACACTGATTTCCCGCGATTTACCGCTTTTTGGGGTGCCCAGGGTGGGGGTTTTCGTCAAGTAGATATAGTTCCGGCTGATGGTTGCGCGGCCCCGTTCTAGGTCCACATCGCAGGCGCGCAGCGCGATCATTTCACCGAATCGCACACCCGTGGTGGCTAGGAACCAGATGGCTGCTTCATATTGGGGGGTGTTCCTATGGTAATTGCAAGTTCTCGGGCAGCTTTTTAGCGTGATTTAGGTCATTGCCTAGGGGTGTCTCGGGCATGCTTGAGTCCCCATTGCGGCGTGGGTGCAATGGGGTGGCTTTGGGAATTGAGTTAGGCTGCGGCCTGTTGTGGTGGGTGCTCGGCGATGGTGCCGGTTGCTTTGTAGTGGTCGTCGTAGAAGGTGTGGTTTTTGAGCATTGCGAAGATGACGTTGGTTCGTCTGCGTGCCAGGCACATGACTGCAGCGTTGTGACGCTTTCCGGCGTCGCGTTTGCCTTGGTAGTATGTGCGTGAACGTTCGTGTGATTTGATGCTGGCGAAAGCGGAATACCACAGGGCGTTCTTTAATCTTTTATTGCCACTTCTGTTGACGTGTTCGCCTTTGATTGATGTGCCAGATTGTCTGGTCACGGGGCATATACCGGCATAGGATGCGAGTTCAGCCGGGGTGTGAAAGTCACGCAGGTCGCCGACACACATGATGATCGTCTGCGCGGTTTTGGGACCAACACCAGGCATTGACAGCAAGATTTGGTATTCCGGCATGGTGGCTGCCAGTGCTTCTGCTTCTTCTTGGAGTTGCTGGATTTCATCGTTGATGTGGGTGATCAGTTCCAGGTAGCTTTGCACGCTGCGCCATCGTGCTTCGGTGTGCGGCATCGTGATTGTTTGCGATGCGATGGCGGTGATGAGGTTATGTGCTTTGTCGGGTTTGTTGCGCACGGTGGGGCAGTTGCGTTCAAGGAATCGCGTGAGGCGTTTTTCTCCTGCTCGTACGATTGCTTGGGGACTGTTGTAGTGCAGGATCAATGCTTTGACCCATTGTGCTGACAGGGTTTTCCCTGCGAAGAAGCGTTCCAAGATCGGGCAGATAACAAGCAGTGTCACCCGGATGCGGTTGATATATGCGGTTCGTGTGCGGATGAGGTCTTCAATCTGACCGTTCAGGATGGACAGCTGTTGCATCGCGTCTTCGGTGTGTGCGACCGGTTGCAAAGATTGCGGCATGCGCATTGCAGTTTCTGCGATGATTTGCGCATCTTTCGGGTCTGTTTTGCTGTTGCCTGCGTGTAGTCGGGAGGCGTGTCGCATCCGTGTGCCGGTGAGATAGCCCAGCTGCAGGCCTTGTTGTCGGGCAACTTCGACTGCGAAGGCACCGATATTATTTGGTTGATCAACCACCAGCATGACCGTGTCGCCGAAGCGTTGTGCTTTGGTGTAGAGCTTGGTCAGTGATTGTTGGTCTTGGTTGATCTTGCCTTTGTATAGGCATTTGCACTGGGTATCAATGACCCAGGCATAGTGATGAGTTTTGCCGACATCGAGTCCGATGACGATATCGGCGGTAAGGGAGGTCGTTGTCATGACAAATGGCACCACCTTGTTGGGTATTGGTGCGCTGGTTGAAAAGTCCCAGCGACGTTGTTGTTGATCATCGCTGGTGTCATGACGTACGGGCTACAGCCACATTAGATGAGGCATCACCAAGTGCTTCTTGGGTGCCAAGTTCCTATTAGCAGGCGAGTACGTCTCTGGTGCCGGTGGCAACACCCCCCGGATCATTGATGACAGGGACGAAGAGCCATGCCGGCAACCAGCGACGAGCTCAGAACGAGCCACACTCAACTCTAGGTTGAGGGGCACCTTTACTGAACTGCCAATTACGCTAATGTGGCGTGGATTCGCTAAGGCATGTACATGCCACGTATTCGATGTCTTTGGAACTTGCCGTCGCGCAGGCGCAGCAGCGTTTGCAACAGGAATGGGTGGCGATTGTCGCTAGGTATGAGACTGCTGAGCAACGCCAGGAAGCACTGCGCGCCGTGTATGAAGACATTGTTGAGACACAAGGTTTGGCTGTGGCGGTGGATGCAGCGAATATGGTTGAGCTTAGCCGTCTGAGTCATCCTGAGTTGCGGCATCTGCCCACGCCGGAGGTGGCACGAACAGCGAAGCGGACGGCGGTAGTTGCTACGCTGGATGAGGCGTTTGATATGTGGCAGGACGTTGATGAACTTCCCGGATCGTTGAGCCGCATGCTGACAACGTTGGTGTTACAGCCTGCCAGGAACACCGTGATGATGGCCACCGCGCATGCACGCACGGGGTATGTGCTGGTGCCGAATGCTACGGCGTGTGCGTGGTGTTTGATGCGTGCCAGCGGTGGGACTAAGCAGCGTAGTGTCGGCGATGGTGGGGATTTTCACCCTGGGTGCCAGTGCTGGGTTGCTGAGGCGATGGCGGGGGTGGTTGAGAGTGTTCCCGAAATCACCCGTGAGGTGATAGCTATGGCTAGGCGCTCGGGGTTGACGGATAGCGAAGAAGACCAGCGCGCGTGGGAAATCGCCCGCAGGGATTCGCTTTTAAGGTTGTCAGATTTCCGTGCTTTTCCCCCGATACCGGGCGTGGAGATCCCCGAGGTTCGGTTGAGGCACTTTGTGAGCACCACGGGTGTAGAGCTACCACAGCCGAGGATTGAAAATGTTTTTGGGCATGTGCTGTACGGGTGGCGCGGAAACACGTCCATACTGGAAATGCTCAAGTACGCGCGGTGGGGACACACTGCGGATACTTTGGCACCTCAAGAAGACAAGACCCGGTTCCCTGAATACTGGGAGGATCAGGATATTGTGGATGCGCTTGTCGTGGGGCTGGAAGATTCAGGGCCGTGGGAAGTATGGCAAGCTCGCACCAATGGTGCACATGCGCGGACGCGTGTGCACAAAGTCTTCGAGTACGCTGGTCTAAAAGTTAAATTGCAGTACTATATTGGTCGTGACGGTGGGGGTGAACATCTCACCGCTTTCCCCGTGGAGTGAAAAGGAGAGAGGACTTGCGAGCACAGATAGATCTCAAGCATCGTGTTTACGACTCTTTGTCCTTTTTTGAGCGCGAGAGCGTGGCGCGGTCAGACTTCTACGCGTTGTTGGATTTCCTGCTGTCCTATGCTGGTATCGCCGTGGAAGAGCTTGGTGACGATGCGCGGAGTTGCTTCAAGGCTGGGTATCCGGTGGATGCGTTCGATGAAATCGCATATCTCGTCAGCCAGCGCGATGTTGGCGTGCCTGATTGGTGGTTTGAGCAGCTGGCCCTCATCCCAATCTTCCAAGCCCCGTACGAGCCAGAAGAAGTCATTGAGATGGCCGCGTCGATGAAGAAGATTACTGGCGTGCCAGCCCCCTGGGAGGATTCCCAGACAGCCGCGTAAGCACCTGTTGGGCTTCACGTCAGGTTCGAGTCCTGGCGCGGCACGAGACAAACCCCATGCACCCCGAAACTATTTGGGTGGTGTGTGGGGTTTTGTCATGCCCGGCCACCCCGAAAAGGGACACTTGTGGCCACACACCAACCTGGAAAAGGACTAACACCATGGACAAAGAGAACACCACCCAAGCAGACCCGGACACCACTGACGATTCCACCCCGGTGGATCAGCAGCCCCCTGCCGAGCACGAGGAAGCGGAAAGCACCTCCACGACGGCAGAGGAACGCATCAAGGAAGCTGAGGCCCGCTTGGAAGAAGCCCGCAAGCACTCCCGAACCTGGGAAGCACGCGCAAAGGGCAACAAGGAAGAGCTAGACAAGCTGCGCGCAGACCTCACGGCCCGCGAAAGCGAGCTGACGGACACCCGCGCCCAGCTGGACACACTCACCCACGAAAACGCCCTTGTGACCACCCTGGCCGCAACAGGCGCGGACGTGGCCGCCTTGCTGGATTCTCGCAGCTTCATGGACGCGGCTTACCGTCTTGACCATACTGCCGACACTTTTGCCGAGCAGTTGGCCGAACTGGTCAACAGCCGCACTGTTCACACAGTGCCCACCCACGCCCCCATCACCCCGGTCAAAGAGGTGCCCCCCACCACGGGCGCGCGCCGACTATCGAAACTGATGGGCTTGGACTAGGGGCACACTCATATCACACGAAAGGACGGTTGAAGACCTTATGGATCTTGGACTGACTGTAAAAACCTTTGGTGGTGGCGACCAGCGTTGGCTTGGTTCTGCAACCGGCACGACTGATGCCACCACTGTCACCTTGGACATCGCAAAGTTTGCAAGCTTTAAGTCCACCCATGGCGACATCATCCCGGCGGGTACCCCGCTAAAAGTTTCGGATACTGGTGGCAAGTATGAGCCACTGACCCAAAAAACGGAAAAGCTCGCTGGTTTTCTGCTGGTCGCACAACCCAATAAGGGCACTGTGCAGGTCGCCCCGATGATGTGGCACGGCCGCATTCGCGCTGACAAGCTACCCGCAGACCTGTTTGACGTGTCCACTCTGACCACTCCAAACCCCCAATTCACTATCGTTAAGGAGGTTAAGTAATGGCGGAATTGTGGACTGAACTGGTTACCCCGGATGAACTGACCGATGTGGCGCGGAAGTCTCTTGCGCAAATCGAGCAGGAAAAAGGCTCCCTGGCAGCTCTGTTGCCGTCTGAGCAGATTGACGGCCGCGTGGCGGAGTTCAATCGCACCCGTGAGGGGTTGACGCCTGCGGCTGAGTACCGCGCGTTTGATGCAGAATCCCCGCTGGGTCGCTACGAGGGTGGCGAAATGGTGACCCTGGGGTTGCCCCCGGTATCCCAGAAACTGCGTATTGGTGAGCTAGACCTGATTATGGGTCAGGCTGGTCGCCCCTCTGATGACAAGCTGAAGCTGACTATCGGCAAGGTCGCGCAGCAGGCGGTACGTGCGGTGTCCGAACGTATTGAAGCCATGCGTGGTGAGGTGCTGCAGACTGCACGCATCAACATCAACGAAAACGGTTTCAAGGTTTCTGCTGAGCTTGGCCGTGATTCTTCTATGGAGGTCACTGCTGACACGAAATGGGACCAGCAGAAAGCTAACCCTCTGGATGACCTGATTAAGTGGGCTGAAGCCTACAGCGACGAAAACGGCGATGTGCCGGGCATGTTTATCGTGTCCCGTAAGGCAGTGGCGCAGCTGCAGCGTAATGAGATTTTGCGTAAGGCCGTCGGCGGGGTGAATACCCCGTCTATCACCACTCTGGACGCGATTAACGCGCTTCTTGGTTCCTACGGGCTGCCAGGGCTGACTATCTTTGATCGTCGTGTGGTTATTGGTGGTGAGAAAAAGCCCATCCTTGACCCTAAGTCTGTGCTGATGCTTCCTGGTGACGCACCGGTTGGTAAAACCGTGTGGGGTGCCCCTGCTGAAGCTGGGGATGAAGCATACAATCTGCTTCCTGGCGATTTGGGTGGCATCGTCGCTGGAGTTCACCGCGAATACGATCCGTATTCTTTCTGGGTGCACACTAACGCTATTGCGCTTCCGGTTTTGACGAACCCGAACGCCGCAATGGTCGCTACTGTTTTGACCTAGCTACGAAAGGGGGTGGGTGATTTGTTGGCATCTGTTGACGACGTAGCCCTACTTATCGGCGATATTGATGTTGATGAGTACCCCCGAATCACTCGTCTCATTGAGGAAGCTGGCGATGTTGTTCAGGCGTACTGTCGTCGTGAGTTTGCTGAACCTATTCCCGGCCCTGTGGCCCGTATCGTTGCCCGTCTTGTCGCTCGTTCGCTAACGAGTGAGGATACGGGGCTACCTGTGGGGGTTTCGAGTTTGCAAAACACTGCTGGCCCGTTTTCTCGTAGCGTGTCTATGGGTGATGGCTCTACCGATGGGGGTGTGTGGTTGACTCGGCAGGATAAGCTGAGGCTTGCACAGTACAAAGGGGGTGCTTTCACTGTCCGCACGTGGTGATTTCCCACATCATTCGTTGTGGAAGTTGGAACGTTTGATACCAGCACCGATTTTTTTGGTGATGATGTCATTCGGGGGGACGTGCACTGGCAGCAGGTCAATGTGTTTGGGTGGGCGTTGAACGTTGTTGATGAGCAACAGGGGGATAGTGTTAGCCGCACCCGTGACCACATTGACCTTTACGCACCCCATGCCGTGTCACCGTTGTCTGGGCAGGTTGTTCGCCTGCCTGATGGCACGGTATGGGAGGTTGAGGGTAATCCCCAGAATTATGACAACAATCCGTGGTGGCAGCCTGGTTTGGCGGTCACGCGGCTCTACCGGGTTGAGGGGTGATGTAGGGTGGCACGCATCAAGTGGGACATCAAAGCTTTCGAGCAGCTGCGACGTCAGCCAGAAACAACTGCGCTAGTGGATTCCGCAGCGCAACGAGTTGCGGCGACTGCTGGGCACGGCTATGCGTGGGATGGCCAGCAAGGCCACAGGCGCTATCACACCATTGTGTTTCCTGAATCTAGGTTGGCTAAATTTGCTGACGCGCGCACAAACAAGCTGCTGAAAGCACTAGAAGCTAACGGTCAGGTTGGGGGTGTGGGATGACGCTGGGAATGCGGTTGGTTGAACAACATTTCCGCACCCAACACCCGGGTGTGATGGTCACTCACAAAGTGCCAAAACCACGACCGCAGACATTCGTTCGCATCGACCAGGGGGCAGCGCAGCCGGTTGATTTGGTTATTGATCGTAGCCTGGTCATCGTTCAGGTGTACGCGCCTAGCCTGCAGGCGGCTTTTCTACTAGCAGACGAACTGCGCACCACGATGCGCAGCATTGATGCTGACTGTGCTGATGTGTTCGGGTGGGTTGAACAAGCTGGCCCGCAAGAATGGGCTGACCCGGATTTAAGAGATACGGCGCGGGTGCAGTTTACGGGGCACTTGTACCACGACAACCGCGAATAATTCGCAATTCGCTTTTTGTTCATCACGCCACCTAGCTGGATTGGCGGGTGGTTTTTCTAATCCCAAGGGGGGATTCTTTTTATGGCTGCTTCTACTGATAAGCGCAACCGCTACAACTTGATTGTTGGTGCACCTAACGTCAAGGCTGCTGGCGGTATCCAGATTGGTGAGCCTATCACCAACACCGAAAACTACCCGGAAAGTGCTTCTGCTGTGGTTGCGCCTGAACTGGGTTTGGTTCCGGCTGGCCACATCACCGAGGATGGTGTGACCAAGACGGTTGACCGTTCTACCGAGAAAATCAAGGACTGGAACGGTGACACCGTTCTTGTGCTGGATTCTGACCACTCTGCGTCCCTGAAGTTGACCTTTATGGAAAGCGCTAACGTCAATGTTTTGCGCACTGTGTACGGGCCGCAGAACGTTGTCATCTCCAACGGGGGCAAGTCCATCCGCATTGCGGAAAACGCTGAACCGCTGGCGAATATCTCTGTGATGTTCGACATTAAGGGCGGTAAGGGCGCGCGTATTCGTGTGCTGGCACCTGATGTTCAGGTCACCAACGTGGGTGACGTGCAGTGGGTTAAGGCTGGTGTCGTCAAGTACGAGGTCACGTTGGAGTGCTTCCCTGACGTTGATGGCAACAAGCTTTATCAGTGGCTTGACCGAGACAATGTTGACCCGGACGATTTCACCCGCAAGCTGACCCTGCCGTCTGGCGCGTCTAGTGGCACATGGGATCTGACCGTGGACGGCTACACCGCCACCGGCCTGGCACACAACGCGCAGGGCACTACCGTTCAGTCCAAGATTCGTGAAGCGGGCGCTAAGACCGTCGAAGTCAGGGGCAACGGCCCCTACACCATCACCAACGCTGTTTCTGTTGCGGTGAACACCACCGCGCTGAAAGGTGGCAGCGGTGAAGCCAAGGTTGAACGCGGTTCCGCAGACGGCTAAACCGCGCTAGGTGAGCGCCGGGGCAGGCTCGCCACCACACAACACCCCGCAACCACGCGGGGCACTGCCCCCACTTTTCACACAAAACACTCTCACTAGGAGGCCCCCTAATGGCTACTAAAAAGACCACCGATGACCGCACCGAAAACTACGAGTACACCGCCGATGATGGCACTGTCATCACTGTCCCCTGGCTGGATACGGTCATTGACGCTGGAACCATGCGCCGGGTGCGCAAGCTGGATCTGAATGACCAGATGTGGACTCTGTTGGAGGAGTTCGCAGAGCCGGATGAGCTGGAAAAGGTTGACGCTTTGAGCCTGGCTGAGGTTCCGAAGTTTTTCCGTGGCTGGGAAAAGGGTCTGGAAGTGGCCTTGGGGGAATCCAAGCGGCGCTAACGCTGCTAGATGAGCGGGGTACGCGCCGATTGGTTGAAGCCGGGCTTATTGAGCAGGGTTTACGACTGCGGTGGCTTAATGACGGCTCACAACGTTTAACGTGGGCGGATCTTGTTGCCCTGATTGAGACTGCCCGCCCGGGGAGCTTGTTGGCGGTGGCGCGGGCGGGGCAGCAGGCAGCGTGGGACGATTCGCAGCATCTTCAGGCTGAAACGTTGGATGTTGTGAATGTTCTTGCGTGGCTTTTGGCGCTTCATATTTCTGGCGGGAAGTATGACCAGCCCGCACCCCAACCTGTGCCCCGCCCTGGGGCAGATACACCCCCTACCGCCACCAGTGACGTGCCCCCGCAGCAGCTTGACGCGCCTGTCCCTACGGTTGAGGAGACTTTGCCGGGGGTGGATGAGTCTGGGCGCATTGTGGGTGAAGCCACCCCGCTGGATGAATTAAATGAGTGGCTGGGGTGGGTTTAGCCCCCTTGGCATGATTTGATGGGAGGTCACCGGGGGGTGGCAACTGAACTAGGCGTTGGCTATATTTCGATTGTTCCCGAGACGTCGAAGATTGCCCCGGGCATTACGGCCGCGATGGGGCAGGCCGAGAAAGGCGCGGATAAGCAGGGCAAATCTATTGGTGGTGTGCTGGCTGCGGGGATTGGTAAGACCCTGAAGCTGGGTGCTGCGACTACTGGCCTTAGTGCTGGTGGCATTATGGGCACCGCCATTTATAAGGGTATGGGGCGCCTTAATGCTATTGAGGGTGCGCGCGCGAAGATGGGCACCCTCATTGAGTCCGCTGCTGATGTTGACGGTGCTATGCAGAACGCTTTGGCTTCTGTGCGTGGCACCGCGTTCGGCTTGGGTGAAGCTGCTACGACGGCTTCCAGTATGGTGGCTTCTGGCATTAAGCCGGGTCAGCAGTTGGAGGGCGTGCTAAAAACGGTTGCTGATACTGCTGCGATTGCTGGCACCAGCATGTCTGACATGGGGCTGATTTTCGGCTCGGTGGCTGCCCGTGGCAAGCTGCAGGGTGACGATATGATGCAGCTGCTCGGGCGCGGTATCCCTGTGCTGCAACTATTGGCCAAAGAAACCGGCAAAACGTCTGCGGAAATCAGCCAAATGGTTTCCAAGGGCCAGGTTGATTTTGAGCTTTTTGAGCGCGCAATGCACCACGGCATGGAAGATGGTGCCCTTGCGATGGGTGACACGTTCCAGGGCGCGTTTGCCAACATGAACGCAGCTTTGGGGCGTTTCGGCGCAACCCTTATGGGGCCGATCTTTACCCAATCACCAGCAGTGTTTAAAGCGCTGACTGGCACTATCGATGTTGCGACCGAAGCTGTTAAACCACTGGCGGAGGTTTTTGGGCAGCTGCTCGCCCCTATGGTTGAGGGGCTGGTGAACCTGCTGGAACAGCGCGTGAACCCCGCTTTGCAGCAGTGGGCGCAGTCGTTTGCCGACTGGCTACCCCGCGCAGCGCAAGACGTTAAAGGTTTCGTTGATGCTGTGCGCGGTTCCCCCGAGATGGGGGCCGCGTGGGAAGCTCTTTCGGGGGCGTTCAGCACAATTGGGGGCGTTCTTAAAGACGTTGCCCCACAATTGGCAACGATTGGGCAGACCGCAAGCCAGGCTATCGCCAATATTTCTGTCCAAACGTGGAAGATCCTTGGTGAAGCGCTGCAAATTGCTGCACCCCTGATTAAGGATATTGTGCAGTTTTTGGCTGACCATCCTGGGGTGGTGACGGCGTTTTTCAGCGCGTGGGCTGGTGCCCAGGTTGTTAAGACCGCTGTTAGCCCGTTTGAGGGTGTCGCTAAGGCCATTATGGGCGTTAGCAGGGTGCTCATTATCGCCAAACTGGGGCAAGAGCTGTCTGCGATTGCTACGGCTACGCAGGCCACGAATCCTGCGCTTGCAAGCTTTGCCCGCATGGGTTCACGTTTGGCTAAGAGCTTCACCCCGTTCCAGACGGCAGCGAAGTTTGTTCTTAGCCCGATGAAAAGTATTGGCAAACTGGCTGTGCAGCTGGTGCCTAGGCTGTTGGGGCTGTTGGGACCGTGGGGGCTTATCGCTGGTGCTGTTGCAGCCGTGGGCGGTGCCCTGTACCTGTTTTTCACCAAGACCGAAACAGGCCGCAAGCTGTGGCACACGTTCACCGAGTTCCTAAAGAGCACCTGGGATAACGTCAGCCAAAGGTTCCAAAGTGGCTTCGAAGCCATCCGGGGCGTTTTCGATTCGCTGAAACAGGCGTGGGATGACATTAAGACCGCGTTTAGTGGCGGTGAGGGCGCTGGAAGCGCTTTGCAGGGGCTGATTGGTGAGGATGCAGCTAACCGGGTGATGGGTATTGCCGAGGGCGTGGGCAACGCCTGGGGCGCTATCACCGGGGCTGTGCAGTCTGCCGTGTCCAGCATTGGTGAGATTGTGGGCAGTTTCGCCAGTGTGGTTGGTTCTGTGCTGGGCGCAGCATGGGATGGGGTGAAAGTCGGCGCGCAGGCCGCGTGGGAGTTCATCCAAATGGGCTGGCAGAACTTTGTCACGGTTGTTACCGCCGTGTGGGATCAGGTGCGGGACACGTTCACCACCGTGTGGGAACTGATTAAGAACAGTGTTTTCACCGCGTGGCAGGTGGCGCTAGACGTTGTTGCGACAGCTATCAGTGCTTTTAGCTCGCTGGTTAAGGGCGACTGGGACGGTGTTGGCAATGCGCTGAAAGCCGGTTGGGAGACCATTAAGGGGCACGTTTTTGACGGCTTCCAAAAGGCGCTAGACCTGCTGGGGGGCTGGTGGGATCGCACTACTAGCCGTATCGGTGAAGTGGTAGACACCCTGAAGTCTCGCCTGTTTGCCTGGATTGGTGAAACCAAGGCCGCGTTTTTTGATGCTTTGGGACGCCACTTGGCTGACGCGCAGCAGAAATGGGAGCGTTTTAAGACGCTGGTTGGGGAGAAAATCAACGCCTTGAAAGAGACGTTGGTTAATATCGCCAACAATCTGAAGCGCGCGTTTTTTGAACTTTTGACCTCTGCCATCACTGACCTGATGGGCAAGTTCGGTTCTCTGAAAACTGAAGCTGTCTCCAAGGTCAATGAGTTGGGCAAGTTTTTGCAGGACTTCCCGAACAAGGTTAAGCAATGGTTTGCTAACGCCGGGCAGTGGCTAGTTCAGGCTGGCCGTGACATGATTGGTGGCTTCAAACGCGGTGTTGAAGAAGCGTGGAGCAATGTCCAATCTTGGGCATCTTCCCGTATTCACCTCAACATTGGCGGTCACGCTGGTGGCGGTGTAGCGGGCTACGCAACAGGTGGCAGGCACCCCGGCTACCGCCTACCCACCAACGGCCCTGGCACCCACCAAACAGATGGGTTCATGGCTGTGGACGCCCGTGGTGTGCCGTTGGCGCGCCTTGATGCGGGCGAGTGGGTGATTAACCAGCGCAGTTCACAGCGGTACGCGCGTGAGCTAGCCCAGATCAACGCGGGAACGTTCCCGAAGCTTCCGGGCTATAAAGACGGCGGGCTTATTACTAAGTCCAGTGCCGAGATTAAAAAAGCGTTGGAGCATGTGGGGCATCCCTACATCTTTGGTGGTTGGTCTGAAGCTGGCACTGACTGTTCTGGCGCGGTGTCGATGGGCGTTAATGCGTTCCGTGGTCTGCCGATTCTGGATAGTCGTACCGCAACAGCTGCCGAGGGCGCTTGGCTGGAAAACAAGGGCTTTACCCGTGGTGCGGGTGGTTCTGGTGATTTCACCGTGGCGTTCAAAAATGGCGGCCCTGGTGGTGGCCATACTGCTGCACAGCTGCCTGATGGCACGTTCCTTGAATCTGGTGGTAACACTGGTCAGGGTTTGACTATTGGTGGTAAGGCTGGCCCGTTGCAGGGCAGGGGCTTTACTGACTGGTATCACGCACAGGGCAAGGATGACGAAACTGACGGCTCTGACGGGTTCAGTACGTCTAGCAGCAGCGGTGGCAGCTACAGCAGTTCCAGCACACCTAGTGTGAACTGGGGGTTGGCTGGTGACCTTTACACCGCGATTGCGAAGCATATTGGTGCTGACAGGTCGGAGGTTAACCCCGGGTCTAACGCCGGTGTGTCCTACAGCAGTGACCCTATTCTCACTGATGAGAATGGGGATAAGGCGCTAGCTAGTTGGAATGGCCCCGACTGGGGGCCTGGTTTCTTCACGCATGAGGTTGCTAGGGCTGCGAAGTCTTTGGCGCTACCGGCTGCTGCTGCTGCTATTGGTATCGCCACCACACTGGTGGAGTCCGGCAACCCGCTGAAGATGTACGCCAACAAAAAGGTGCCGGAGTCCTTGAGCTTCAGGCACGACGCGGTTGGCAACGACTACGACAGTGTTGGCCTATTCCAGCAGCGCCAGGCGGGCTGGGGCACCCTGGCACAACGCATGACCCCGTTCGACAGCGCGATCCTGTTCTTTGAGCGACTGAAAAAGTTCGACTGGGAAAGCATGGACCCGGGCGCTGCAGCCCAAAAGGTGCAGGTGTCGGCGTTCCCTGACCGCTACGGCAAACAAATGGGGCTGGCTAAAACCATGCTCAAATCTGCCGGTGTCTATGACACTGGTGGTGTGTTACCCCACCTGGGGGCCGCGTTTAACCTGTCTGGCAAACCTGAGATTGTTATCAATGATGAGCAGTTGACGGCTTTTAGCCGTTTGGCGAACAACCTTGGCGCGTTGGTGCCGGTGTTGGAGCGTGCTGCTTTTGCTGGTGATTATCGTGGGGGCGCTGGACTCATTGAAGAAGATGACCCGCTGGTTGATCTAGCCATTACCGCTAATGAGTTCATGAAGAACATTGGCGGTGAGGTGGTTAGTAATTCGCAGGTGGTGCAAGACGCCGAACGTGGTTTGGCGCAAACCCGCCGTGCGGTTGCTTCCGAGATGAAAGGCATTGAAAAGCAGGAAGAAGAACTTGCGCAGCTGCGCAAGGAACTTGCTGACGCTTCAGCCGAGGGTTCTGGCCTGTCTACTGCTGCTACACGCAAACTAGAGGACGCTGAAAAAGCGTTGGCTAGGGCGCGTGAGGACGCGGGTAAGGCCAAGAACGCTAAGGGGCAGGCTGCTGCTGCACGTCGTATCGCTGACGCTGAAAAGCGTTTGCAGCGTGCACGTGAGGACGCTAGTAGCGACCTGGATAAATCCAGCGCTAAGGGCGCGAAAAAGCAGAAGCAGATTCTTGAAAAGATTGCTAAGGCCGAGGATAAGCTGGCGCAAAGCCGGGAAAAGTCCGAGAACGCGGCTAAGCGTCTAGAAGCTGCCGAGCGTACGGTTATTGCTGCACGCGGTAAGGCCATTCAGGACATTCTTGGGGTTGTTGGGCAGGCGTTTTCAAACGTCGCTAACAACGCTGCTGGAAGAGTGTGTCAAGTTTTTTGTGTGTGAACTTCGGCTTACAGGTAAGGCTCGAACCGATCCGGGTAATGTGCTGACAGCTGATTGATGGCCGCAACCCACCCAGTCACACGCACCCCCTCAACAAACCGGCTCGTTCCCGCACGGGCACGCCCGGCCTTCTTTTTCGTTTTCTCCGCCTGCCGGTCCTCGATGTGGCAGATCATCAACCACAACGCCTTGACCGCGGCAGCATCATTAGGAAACTGCCCCCGATTCCTTGTCGCTTTACGCAACTGCGCATTCATCGACTCGATCGCATTCGTGGTGTAGACAACCTTCCTCGCCTGCGGCGGGAACTGCAAAAACGGTATGAAACGCTCCCACGCATCCCGCCAAGCCTTCACCGCCTGCGGATACTTCAGCCCCATGTCGCTGGCATCAAACTCGTCCAAAAACGCAAGCGCCTGCTCTGCCGTTGCAGCGGTGTAGATCTTCTTCAAAGCAGCCGCGACCGCGCTACGGTCCTTTGCCGCCACCCACTGCAGTGCGGTGCGGATCAGGTGCACCACACAGGTCTGCACCATCGCATCAGGCCAGGTGGCCTGCACCGCCTGTTCGAAACCTTTCAGCCCATCACAGCAGACGATGAACACATCTTTGACCCCACGGTTAGCCAACTCCGCACAGACCTGGGCCCAAAACGCCGCGCCCTCATTGTTTGCGATCCACAGCCCCAAGATCTGCCGGGTACCCTCCATGGTGATGCCGACCGCCATATAGCAGGCCTTGTTGACGACCCGGGCACCATCACGGATTTTGATGCGCAAAGCATCCAGGTAGATCACCGGGTAGAACTCCTCTAAGTCCCGGTGCTGCCAGGCAAGTACCTCATCTAGGACCTGGTCGGTGATCTGGGAGATCGTCTCATGCGACAAATCCACACCCAACGTGGTGGCCAGGTGGTGCTGGATGTCACGAAGGCTGGTGCCTGCGGCATACAGAGAGATGATCAGGTCGTCGACATCGGTGATCCTGCGGGCTCCTTTGGGCACCATCCGTGGGGTGAAGCTGCCGCTGCGATCCCTGGGCACGGTGATGTCGATAGGCCCGTACTGGGACTGGACGGTTTTGTTGTAGGAGCCGTTGCGGTGATTGTCGGCCGTGCCGTGGCGGGCTTTGCCTGTGCGGTCTCCTGCTTGGTAACCGAGGTGGGCGTCCATTTCGGCTTGCAGTGCGGTGTTGATCCCGGTCTGGATCATCGAACGCACCATGTCGTTGATGTCGGTTGATGATGTGGCGAACTCTTTGAGGATCTCGGCGAGTTCAGGGCTGGACATCAGTCGCTTCTCTAGTTGTTTAAGCCGGGCTTTGTCTTGCGGGTCGCGGGTGGTCATGGTGGTCATTGTGGAGCATCCTCCTCGATGGCTGGTGATTTAACACGTCACACACAAACCATCTGACACTCTCTGCTGGAATGACTAAGGCGATGGGTGAGCTTGCTGCGACGTTTGAAAAGTCGCAGGCCGAGGTTCTGAAGTTGCACGGCACGCTGGCTGAAAATATTTTGGCCACGGCACGCAATCAGAAGAAGAGTCGGATGGCGCAGCTGAACATTGAACGTGTTCGGCTGGAAAGTGCCCTAAAGGTCGCTAAGGCTGAAGCTAAGAGCGCGAAAAGCCGTGAGCAGGGCACTGAAAGTGTTCGCAAAAAGGGCACCACGACCCTGATTGATTTGGGTGAAGCGCTGGATCGTTTTGCCGAAACTGGTGTTTTTGGCATTGAGGATTTGGTTGAGACTGCTGGGGAGGGTTTCGCAGAGTCCACCAGTGTGGCTTCTGACGCTGCTGCTGAAGTTGCTGCGCTAGAGGAGGATGTGAAGATTGCCCGGCTTGAGGGCATTGCTGCTGTTGCTGAAGCTGAAGCTGCTGCTGCGGAGCAGCGCTATCAGGCGTATCAGGCAACGTTGGCGCAGGCTCACACGGTGAACCTGCTGGCAGCTGCGCAGGAACGCCTAAACCAGCAGGCCGCGTCGTTCTACGGCATGACCAGCCAGGGCGCTGACCGGGCTTCACAGGGCTGGGGCGGTATCGCCCAAACTGGCGGTGGTCTACTGAAGATTGTCGGCGGTGTCGCTATGGGTGTGCTTTCGGGTGGCACCTTGGCTGTCCCGGCGATTATGTCTGCGGTGTCTGGTGTGAAAGACCTGGCGGAGGGCATTCCGAAGATTGCGGCCTACAAGGACGATATTAAGGAGTCCTGGGAAGCTGCTGACGGCTGGGGTAAGGCTGCGCTGGTTGGTGGTTCACTTGCCAGTGGTCTAGGCGGTGCAGCGTCGATTGGTTACGGCGCGTATACCGGCGACTGGGCTGGGGCGTCGCAGCTGGTGGGTGCTTCCGGTGAACTGGGTCAGCATTTGTCGCAGGCACCGTTCAACATGGCTAAGGCGCGTAACGCGCGCGCCGAGTCTGTGTATCAGGAGCGGGTTGCTGCTGAAGAACGCGCTTACCAGGCGCAACGCATGCGGGCTGATTTGGAATGGCAGCGCCAAAAGTCCGGCTTCGACGCCAACGCTGATTATGCCAAGGCGTCTGTTGCTATTGAGCAGCTGACCAAGGAAGTCAAAACGGCTTCCACCAAGGATGAAGCCAAGGCCGCTAATGAGTTGCTGCAGGCTGCTAAGCAGCAGCGCGACCAAATGCTTCAGTTCACCAAGCAGCAACAAGAGTCCCTTAAGGGGCTGACTGACCAGGTGAAGTCCGATGCTGATTCGGCGCGTAAAAACGCTGAAGCGCTACGGAATAAGCCGTTGCCGAACTTGGATATCCATGTGACTGGTGACGCTATTACGACCAGGCAGCTGAATGAGATTGTTGAGCAGGTCAACAAGATCACGCAGGAAACTGGTGCGGTGCGGATGCGTGTGGAGCAGTTGGAGAATCCCCGCCCGGGGGCGTCGCAGTATGTGGGGGTGCGACAGTAAAAGCCCTTTTTGCCCCGTGCCCGTTGTGGTGCGGGGCACCCCACCCTTTTTAGAGAACATAATTACAGATTGGAGCGCTTGTGCGTCGCATCGTTTATACGTCACCTCATGGGGATGTGTGGGATCTGACCCCTGGCAGCGCTGATGATAGGGCGTCGTTGTTGACTGACGGCGTTGAGGGGGGTGCCGGGTCGTGGGATACGCAGGCACTGAACCTGGTGGGCAGCCCGGGCAGGATTCGCACGGGGCTTACCATTAATGAATCTGGTGGCACGTTGCGGGTGTTGCTGAAAGCTGCTTCCGCAGAGGATTTAGACCCGTTGTACCGTCGTTGGCGACAGGGGTGGAGCGCTAAGCAGGCGGGGCTGTTGTCGATGGGTGGCAGCAGTTTGGGCAGGTTGACTGCCCGCGTGTATTTGTTGGATCCGATGCCGTCGCCGGGGTTGAATCCGCAGCGTTTGCGGGCGATGCGGGTGGAGGTGACGTGGGTGAATGATGATGGTGTGTGGTGGACTGATGAGATTCGGGGCACCGGGCAAGTCACGGTGACGAATGTGGGTGATGTGACTGTTAAACCGAAAATCCGTTGGAGTGGTTCCGGTGGGCAGGTCACAGTTCCCTCGGGGGCAACATTCACACTGCCCCCTACGCAACACGCCAGAATCCTGGACTTCGACAACAAAAAGAGCTATCAGGTCACTGATGAGCGGGGCGTTTTGGATAAACCGTTGTGGGGGCGTTTGGGGGAGGTCGTGAAACCGGAGGTGGTTCCGGTGCTGGGGCGTCGTGAATATCGTTTGCCCCCCGGTGCTGAACTTGTGTGGCAATTGGGTGTTCTGGACCCGTGGACGTAAACCATTAGAGGGGGAGCGCATGGATTGGGTGGCTTTTAAAAAGCATCGCGAACAGGTCATTAAAGACCAGGGGCAGTGGTGTGGTGTCCTTGACCAGGATGGTGTGCCGGTGTACGAAATGCCAGCGATCATTAGTGAGACCACACCCCAGCAGCGTTTGGAGCTAGCTGACGCGCAGGTGCTGGTGGATATTAGCCCTGTGCAGGGCGAACCCCACCCACTGTTGAGTATTCTGGCTGAATCTTTGTGGGACGATTGGCGCAACCAGCCTGGTGTGGCTTTGAAAGAAACTCGTTTTTGGTGCGTGGAAAACGCGGCCGGACGCCGGGTGTATAAGGTCGCGTTCATCGTTTTGCGCGGTGAGGGCGAACTGCCCGAGTCGATGGAGATTAACGCGCAGGAAGTGTTGGGTCTGGTCAACGGCTTTGTGAGCGTCGCTTACACGGGTAACTGGCGTGACGCCACGGGCAAAAACAAGTTTCGCAGCTTTGATAGGGACTGGGCTGCTGATGAGCATGGCCAGGGTGGCGATTTTAAGAAGCCCCGTTTGATGAGGGCGATTGAGATGCCTGACCGGGCGGATGGTTTTACCCGCGCGGGTGGGGCGACTGCGATGGTGCGCCGTGTGCTGAAAGAGTCTATTGAAGCCTGTTATCAGGGGGTTGGCATGACCGATCCGGCAACGTGGGGTGTGGTGGTGGCTGACCCGTTGACGCCTGACCCGGCTGATGATTTGCATGTGAAGATTCATCCTGGTTATGGGCCGTTGTGGGATGAGGTTGCGCCGGTGGCGCGTATGGCTGGGGTTAAGGTTTTGGCGCGTTTTTGGTTGCCGGGTGATTCTCGTGTGGGTGTTCCTACGTTTGTTGATAAACCGACGTTGATTGTTGACGTTCAAAAGGGGGTGAGTGTGTGAGTAGGGCGCAGTTGGTGGCTGATGGTGGTGAGGTCACTATTGGCAGGCAGGTTGCCACGTATGTGTATGGCAGTCTGAAAGTGACGTTGAAAGATGATGAGCAGCTAGGCGAGGGGTTGGAGAAAGTCCAGCAGGAAGCTGGGTTTATTTATCGCCCGGATGATATGCCCACGGGTCGTTTTGATGTGTCGTTTTCCCGCGCTGATGCGGAGATTGATAGGCGCACGCAGCGGTCTAATTTTGAGCATGTTCTGGATCGTGCGGTTCAGCGTACTGCTGCTGATGTGTTTTTTGAGCGTGAGATTACTGAAGCGGGTGTGGGGCTTTATACCCCTGGTGTTGATTTTCAGGTGGGGGATGAGGTTGATGTGTGGGTGTGGGGTAAGAAAATCCCCGCCCCGGTGAAAAGTATTAATTATGCTACTGACGCCGAGGGTGCGCATGTTGTGGTCAAGGTGGGTAGTGAACTGCTGGTTGATGCTGAAGCGTTGGCTGACCGTAATAATGAGCAGGAAATACGTATTGAGCGTGAGCGGTATGAGTCCGCTAAGGAACGCAAAAAGTTGGCGGGCAAGATCTCGGGCGTGAGCGGCCGGGTGAGTGCGATTGAGTCGAAACTGCCCGCGTGGGAAGTTGCGGTGAATCAGCATTTGGCGACGGCGCGTGCTGCTGACAAAAAGGCTGATGAAGCGTTGTCTAAGGCGGGGCAGGCGGTTGCTAAGTCGGAGTCTGCTACGGCTAAGGCGGAGCGGGCTACGCGGGATGCTGCGGAGTCGGCTGCGTCGGCGCGTGATTCTATGCAGCGTGCTTCTGATGCTGAGGCGCAGGCGCGTGCGTATACGCAGGCGGTGGAGTCGTCGCAGCGTGATGCTGCTGTTGCGCGGAAAAAGGCCGAGGATGCTTTTACCCGTGCTGATGAGTCGGCTAGGTCGGCTGCTGCTGCGCAGCGTGATGCTGCCGGGTATAAAAAGACGATTGATGCTGCGAACAGTAAGGCTGCTAACGCGCTGTCTACTGCTGAAGCGTTGACCCGGGAAATCACGTTGTTGGAGTTGGCGACGCCGGAGCAGCGTGCTGCTGCGATTAAGGCGAACCGTGATGCAGCCCGCGCACTCACCGATGCTTCAAAGGAGCATCAGAAAAGTATCACCGCGTTGGGTGACGCGCAGGAAAAGCTGCGACTAGCGTCGGTGAAAAATACTGATTCTATTAGGCAGTTGACTGACGCGGGCAAGCAGCTTAAGGCTGCGACCAGTGCGAATAGTGACGCTATTGGGAAACTTTCGTCTGCTACCGGGGCGTTGACTGACGCGCAGGGGCAGCTACGTGAAGCCACGCGCAAAAACAATGACGCGATTGTGCAGCTGGGTTTGGCGCAGGCTGATTTGACTGCTGCTGGCAAAGCCCGCGATAAGGCGATTCGTGACCTTAGGGATTATGGCGAAGCTGCTAGTACGGCGCGCCGTGAGTTGGAGTCTGCCGTGAGCGCGTTGAAATCGCAGGCTGCGACAACGAAAACCGCTGTTCAAAAAGCCACAACCGCGTCTGAGGATGCGGGTATTGCCGTCGGCAAACTTGATAGGGCGTTGGATTTTGTGCGGTCACAGCGTATCCGCATGGCCTACGTCGGCCCTGGTGCCAGCAATTCCTATGAGGATGCCCACATTTCTGTGGAGATCCGCAATGAGGATGGGTTTGTGACCATTAAAGGGGGGTGGATTGGCACGATTGCGATTATGGCTGCTTACGAGATTGGCACGCCGACGTTCTACGGCGGTTCCGTTAAGTACGTGAGCATTGGGCAGACCAGCCGGTATTACAAAGCGTCAAGTTTCTACAAGGGCTGTCGCGCGATGACAGTCATCTATTACCCAGAATATGGAGGTAGCTAATATGGCTACGATTACGATTCAAGGCACATTGTTTGATGGGGCTGGAAACCCTGTTGAGCCAACGAAAGCCACGCTGAAAGCAACCCGCAGGGCGCTGGACGGTGGTGTTGTTCTGGCGGTTCCGACACCTGTTGAGGTGTCCGGCTCGCAGCTGACTATCACCGCGCCGGAGGGGCTGGCTGACCTCACCGTTCATGTGGGCGATGAGGTTCTAACATTCCCCATCATGATCGCCGATGGGTACACGTTGGGGCAGGCTGTGGACGAAGCAGCCAGCGCGGAGGGCGTGCGCCCCCACGACCTTTTCAGGCTGCTGCAGGAAGTGCAGGGTGTGCGGGCTGACGTGGAGCGCATGGCGTCCACCGTAGGCGACACCGCGCGCGAAGCCGGCGAAACCGCTAAAACCCAGTTCGATGAGCATTGCCAGCAGCAGCTAGAGCAGCTGGGCGAGATTCTGCGGTCGGTGGAACAAGCCCGAGACGCCACCACCAGCACTGTCGATGCCGTGACCGAGCAGGTGGAGGAAGCTGCCCGCGCGGTCACGCAGCACAAGATCATTGCGGAGGGTGCGAAAAACAACCTGGACGTGATGGCAGCGTATTTGGAAAGCGCGCAGGAAGCGGAGCGGAAAGCGCAGCAGGCGTCTGATACGGCGGTGGAGGTGGCTGCGCAGACTGGTGCGGGCATTGACGGTGCGGTGCAGCGCCTGTCTGCCCTGGAAAAGCAGGTCGGGGGCATTGACAGCAAGGTTGAGGACGCTTTTGTTCGCCTGATTGCTTTGGAGATTGCTGGGGAGGGTGATGAATGATGGTGCGCGTTGTGGGCAGGTTGACTGATGTTACTGGTCAGCCGTCTAGTGTGCGTGAGGTGTTGGTGCGGTCGGCGCGTACTCGCCCGCAGGGTATTGATGGGGTGGTGGTTGATGAGCCGGTGCGGGTGGAGGTGGGTTCTGGTGGTGCGGTGGCGTTTGATGTGGTTGAGGGTAATGCGGTTTTGACGTTGTTGCATCATTCTGATGTGCCGGTGCCGGGGCATGTGCATTTTGAGTCGGTGCCGTTGGTGGTTGCGCCGGGGATGACGTTGGCGGGGGCGGTGGCTGCTGGTCAGTCTGTTGATTCTGCGGAGTTTGACCAGTTGGAGCAGTTGGCGGTTGATGCTGCGCGTGCGGTTACGCAGGTGAAGCGGGGTAATCGTGAGGTTCAGGCCGCGTTGGTTCAGGTGCGCCGTTTGATTGATGAGGGGTTGCAGGATGGGCAGGTGAGGGTTAAGCACTTGAATAGTGAGGTCAAGGCGCTGATTGATGGTAAGGCCGGGAAGAAGCACCAGCATGCGATGGGTGATGTGACTGGTCTTGATGCTGCGCTTAAGGGTAAGGCGGATAAGTCCCACACGCACCCAATGTCGCAGGTGGTGGGGTTGGATGATGCGTTGGCTGGTAAAGCCCCGAAAACGCACACCCACTCCACTGCCCAGGTGACTGGTTTGGATGCCGCGTTGAAAGCTAAAGCTGACGTGTCTGCGCTGGGTGGTAAGGCTGCGAAGTCGCACACGCATGCTATGTCGCAGGTGACTGGTTTGGATGCTGCGCTGGGTGGTAAGGCTGCGAAGTCGCACACGCACTCTATGGGTGATGTGAGTGGGTTGGATACGGCTTTGCGGGGCAAGGCTGATACGGCTGACCTGCAACGCAAGGCTGATAAGACCCACACGCACTCAATGGGTGACGTGACCGGCCTAGATGACGCTTTGCGGGGCAAGGTTGACGCTAGCCTGCTGGACGATACCAAAAACGGTGCGCAGGGCACTGTGGTGGTGCGTAACCGTGATGGGCACATTCAGCTGTTGGATGAGCCACCCTACGGTGACAGCGCGGTGAACCGCAGGTATGTGGAGGGCAAGGTTGCCGAGTGCGCCCCGGCCAGCCACAAACACCCACTTTCAGATATTTCAGATATTCCGAACTGGGTTGACGGCACAGACCCGCACCTTATCGCTAAAAACCGTTTGTGTGTGCGCCGGTCTACTGGTGGTTTGCGTGTCGCTGACCCGGAAATTGACGACGATGCAGCCACAAAACGCTATGTGGATAAGGCTTCAGGCGGGAGCATTTCACTAGCCCGTATAGAAAAGCTTGGGGCTTCTGGAACGTTCGATAATCGTGGCAAAATCTTGGGCGTTAACTGGATGGCGGAGCCGAACACTATTCCGGTGCGCACGAATGGTGGGCAGATGCGGGTGGGTGATCCGAATGTTGATGATGAAGCTGCTTCGAAACGCTATGTGGACAGGATTGCTGGTGGGACGATTCCGCTAACCCGGTTGGGGCAGAACGGCAGTAGTGGCACCCTGGCGGTGAACGGCACCGTCAAAGGCATCCACTGGAACAACGAGCAGTACACTTTGCCGATTCGCACGCAGAATGGGTGCATCAGGGTTGGGCGCGCCGTACACGATGATGACACCGTCAGCAAGGGCTACATGTTCCAGGAACTGGGCAAAAAAGCCAACAGCAGGCACGGTCACAACGCCAGTGATATCAGCGGGCTAGATAAGGGCGTGGCTAAGGTTCTGGTCAACGATTCAAAAATCAAAGTCGTAGCAAACCAGGGCACCGTGCAGTTCATCGCCACCGAAAGAATCATTAACAGCGACCTTGAAAGCGTGAAGATTCCCGCAGGCTACCGGCCATACCTGGACGTCCCCCTCACTAGAGACCTGGTTGCCAAGGCAGATGGGACGATAGAAATCACAGGCTTTTATGGCAACCACGAAGCGACCGCAGGAATGTGGGTAGCAGCCAAGTAACACCACCCCAAGGGGTGGTTTTTTCATGCCCAAAAACCACGGGGAACCAAACGGGCACAAACAACAAAAAAGGGGGGTGCTGCAACATGCAACCAACACCACAACACCGGGGAGACCCAACATTCCTACCCCAACTACTACGCACCTGGGGAGTACAGGTACAAGAGTTCCCAGGCTGGCGCGACCGTGGACACGGCGACTTCGGCCGCATCATGGGCGTAGTCTGCCACCACACCGGGGGCAACGGCACCAGCGCCGAATACATCGCCCGCCACCCACAACTAGGACTATGCGCACAAATCCACCTCTCACGCACAGGGGTGGCAACCATCGTCGGCGCAGGCATCGCATGGCACGCAGGGCGTGGCTCATGGCCAGGCTGGCCAACCGATAACGCCAACGCCGTTTCTATCGGCATCGAAGCACAGTCTGATGGCACTAGCCCCTGGCCACAAGCCGAACTAGACGCCTACGTGCGTATTTGCGCTGCTATCTGCTGGTACCTAGGGCTACCCGCAGAACGTGTCATCGGGCACAAAGAATGGGCAAAAATCCAGGGGAAATGGGACCCCGGCGGGATCGACATGAACCAGTTCAGGCAGCGGGTGGCTGCTGCTATCAAAGCCGGGCCGTCCGGCATCAACGCCCCTACGGGGGCTAACTCTAAGGGGGGAACCTTGCAGTTTGACCAGATTCCTACGTTGTATGGCTCACGTGTGCCAGGCAGTGAGGTAAAGATGCGGCCGGTTGATGCGCTGCTCAATGCTGACGCGCATGCTTTTGTGGCGCGGGCGAACACTGAAAAGATTCTGCAACGCCTTGACGCGATTGATGCGCGCTTGGCGGAGATTGAGGGGGCAAAGTAATGGCGGGCAACCCAATGCTAGACGTTACGGGGCAGTGGATTCATGAGCAGGTGGAAAAGCAGCCCTGGTATAAGGCTAACGCTAACACTGTGACTACTGCTGTTGGTTTTATTGCCACGTTGGTGGCGTGGCTTGCGTCCCAAGAGTGGGCTGCGAATGACCAGCGTGTACAGGCAGCTGTGTGGGTGGTTGGTTTCGTCTGCACCATTGCGGGCGTGCGCGCAACCCCTAATGGGTGGTCAGCTACGCAGGTAGCGCAGGTGCAGGCCGCGCGCGCACAGTTCATTACGGATTCGGGGTGCACGCAGGAACCCGCGCCGGTGTATCGCACCGTTGTTGAAGATCCCCGCCCGGCTGATGAGTTCACGGCTGATTCGTTGGATTCGTTGGTTCAGCAGTTCAACGCGGGCAGGGGGTGAGTGTTGTGCGCACCGTCGTTTCACGCATCGCTTATGCGGTACTTATCGTGTGGTGCGCGGTCACTGGCTTGGCGTATATTCCCCCGCTGGGGCGACTTCCTGACCAGTTGGATGTGGTTAACCGGATGTTGTCGGAGTGGGGTTTTGGGGGCGCGTGGCTTTTGGCTGCGGGGTTGTTGATTGCTGGGCAGTGGTGTTATAGGCCGCGTCAGATTGGGTTGGCGCTTGCGATGGGGCTGACGTTGATGTTGGCGGGGGGTTATGCGGTGGCGTGGATTGGTGAGGATCAGGCGCGGGCGTGGGTGTCGCTGAAGAATTATGTGATGCTGGCAACCCTGATTTTGGTACTGGCGGTGCACGCTGAAAGGGTGATGCCTGGTGCCCCTACCCATCAGTGATTCAGTGATTGTTGGCGTGATTTCAGCTATTGGCGCGTATTTGGTGGCGAAGTTGAACTTGCGCAGTGCGCAGGATAGTGACAGCACTAAGCGCCTGGAACTGCTGATTGATAGTTTGCAGGAGACCGTTGACCGGCATCAGCAGACGATTCAGTCTATGGAGCAGGAATTGGCGAAGTTGCGCCAGGAGCGTGATGAGGATCGTGAGCAGCATCATGTGACCCGCATGGAGTTGGAGACTGCGCGGTTGTATCAGGCGTATGTGATGGCGGAGTTTGCGCGGTTTAGGCGGTATTTGCGGGTGAATAATTTGCCGTGGCCACCGCCTGATTTTTTGCCGTTCGATGAGTGGAGGGAAGCGTTGCCTAGGGATAGTCCTTAGGTGTGTTTTGGTGCCCCTGGCGTTTTGCTGGGGGCGCTTTTTGCGTGTGTGGGGGTGGTGGTCTTGTGGTCTTATTTTGGTCTTGCTAGGTGGCAAACACGACAAAAATGGCAAAAATGACACAAAACATACAGTGCCCCAAAACACCCACCAACCAGCACCAACCCCACCACCAGCACCAACCCAAAACCACCCCACCACTACCCCCACTAAAACCATGTTTATTACCGTAGTGGCATGACCCCCAAACGCCACACCCGGATCCCAGCACCAGGGCCACTGCGTGGGGTAAAACACGACGGCCGACGCAGCTGGCGTGGCATCACATTCGGCCGCATCGAACCAGGCCACGGCCGCTGGCGACCCCCTACACCAGAACCCACCTGGACCGAACAACGCGTCGCCGACGCCTACCAACCACCAGCCCTCCAACCCGTCTACTCCTGGCAAGACCGCACCACCGGCACCGAAGACTGCCTCACCCTCGACATCGTGCGGCCCAACACCGACGAGACACTGCCCGTCGTCGTCTACTTCCACGGCGGCAGCTTCATCCTCGGCGCCAGCCACCAAGCCATCCTCCGCGGCCACCAATTCGTCACCGACCTCAACGTCGTCTACGTCTCCATCAACTTCCGGCTCGGTGTTTTCGGCTACCTCGACCTGACCAGCCTCGCCGACAACGACCCCACCACCACCGCCAACCCCGCACTCCACGACCAAATCCTCGCCCTGCAATGGGTACGCGACAACATCCACGCCTTCGGCGGCGACCCCGGAAACGTCACCATCATGGGCGAATCCGCCGGCGGAGCCGCCGTGCTGACCCTCATGGCCTGCGAGCAAGCCCACGGACTATTCCACAAAGCCATCGCCCAATCCGCGCCAGCAGCCACCTTCCACCACCGCACCCAAGCCGCCTTTTGGGCCAAAAGCCTCCTCGAACACATGGCCCTGCCCGCCGGCACACCCCTGGACATGCTGCGCGAAGAACCCGCCGGCGACCTGGTGCGCGCCGGGCAATCCATGCTGTGGCGCAACCCCTCCTTCGGCCAACTCAACTCCGCATTCGGCCCCGCCCGCGAAGAAGGACTCCTGCCCCAACACACCCTCAAAACCTTCAAAGCCGGGCACAGCGCCCCGGTGCCACTACTGATTGGCACCAACAACGACGAAGCCAGCTTCGCGAAACTGTTCTACATGCGCAAAGCACCCCGCAGCGCGCGGGCACTGACAATGCTCAAAGCCTACGACCCCGAACACGCGCCCCGCGTGCTCGAGGCCTACCGCGGGGCACGCACCCGACAAGACTTCGCCCAACTGATCACCGACGCAGTGTTCTGGGCACCCTCAGTACGCATCGCCCAAAACCACGCCCTGGCGGGCAACCCCACCTGGATGTACCGCTACGACTACGCCAGCATGCTCATGCGACGCATCGGCATGGGCGCAACCCACTCCATGGAGCTCGCCCACATCTTCAACGATGCCGCCGCGTCCCGCATCTCCACCGTGCACCGCATGGGCGACGAAGGACAAGCCGAACAAGTCAAAGAACTCATGCAATGGCACTGGGGCCACTTCATCCACCACGGGGTCCCCGGCCCCGACTGGCCCCACTACCACCCCGATACCGACAGGGCCACCCTCATCGTCGACACCCCACACAGCATCGCCTACGACCCCGGCAAAGTAATGCGCTGCGCCTGGCAGGACTACCGCATGACGGAATGGGGCAGAGGCCAACAACGCTTCACCACCGACGGCGTCACCATGGACAACACCATCGGTTTTTCCTAGCCCCTCCGCCGCACACCCTAAAACCCCCAACCCCACCACACCACACGCAAAGGACAGGCCAGTGGCACAGCTATCCCGGACACTCGCCCACGTCATGGCTGAATACCCCCGCTTCCAGCCGACGCTGACGCCCCCGGACAACCCAGCCTGCCACGGCGATATCGCCCACTTTTGTCACCCCGACACCCTGGGGGCCGCCATCACAAGCGCGGTAGAAAAATACGACATCGAACCCAAACACGCCGCCCAACTGTGGTGGTTTTCCTGGTGCAACTCCACGGTCAGCGCAAGCGTGACGGCAATGGTGGAGTTCTACAAAATCCCCAGCCTCGACCTGGAACAAGGACAAATCTTCCACGTGGAAGAAAGCGGACACCCGGACCCCTACTGGTGTGGCTTCCTACCCGCCGACCTGATCTCGGCACAGCAGGTGGAAACCTTCCTCACCGGGCTGCAACCAAACAGCCCCACACAACAAGCACTGGCCGAACTATCCGCCACCATCGACGACCCTGACGATCTCGCAGAACTCCACGCGTGCGCCGCCTCGGCACACGCAATGACAGCCGGCGCCAGCCGCATCATCGCGGCCATCGGCGCGAGCTTCGAAGTCAAACCCGCCCCACTATGGGCAGTTTTGGGAGACGCTTTCGTCACCCACGCGGTGGCCGTCGGAAACGACAGCTTCGACCCGGCCCGCGGCGTCGCAATCGCACGGGCACTCAACGCCGGCCTAGCAGAACACGTACCCAGCCCACGATTCGACATCATTCGCGACGGGCACCTGCTTGACCGGGGTGAGCACGATAAGGCGCGCGCCGGGGATTGCGGCATTGATGATGACGACCACGTGGTGGCGAAAAGGTCATCGTGCTGCATGATTTATCACTCACCGCGGGCCGGGAAATGCCTGTCGTGCCCCAAACAGCTACCCCAGGATCGGGAAGAAAAACTCCTAAACTACGTCGCATCCTTGTAAACACCACTAGGCTGGCTGCTGGTGATAGACACCATCAACACGTGCTTGCCGCACCCAGGGTGCGCGCAACAGTGCCGGGGTTGTCGCATAGCGCCAAACATTCGGGATTGTTTCGCGCTTCATCGTCACTTCAACAAGGGGCGAGTGGTGAGGGCAAACACCGCTTTTCAGGAGCCTTAAAACATGAGCTTTTTCGCTGACATTGCCAGGGCCCTCGACGCGGCCAGCATCGAGTACCGCGTAGGCAACGACGATCATGTGATGGTTCCCATCACAAGTGGCGTCGAGGTGCAGTTCGTTGAGATTGACCCCGTCGTTCCCGCCGCCAACGTTTATATCGCGGCGGTCGACGACCAAACCGGCGAGGAATTCGCCCCGGAACTCGTGGGCGTGGTGTTTTCCACCGACGATGCCGTGACCACCATCGAGCGCTACATCACCACGGATCTGGTGGTGACATTCATCCGCGATTTGATGGAGGGCACCGATGAGCGCATCCAGGATCTGGATTTCGCCCAAAACCATGAGGACCCCAACGTGTTGTCCGCCGAGGTGGGGGACAACTCCTATTTGCTGGTGCTGATCGATGATTCTGGGACTGAGCCGGAAGCCCGGGTCATTTTCGAGGTTCCCAACGATGATGCGGAAGAAGACGAAGCGGCCTGGGCTGTTCCGTTGACTTCTGAGGTACTGGAATTGGGTACCTACACTGACTTCGACCGTCTTTTGGACGTCCTGGAGCTGGCTAGTGAGCACGCCGGCAATTGGGAGCGGGCCCTATCCCAGTCGGCTCATGCTGTGGAGGACGAGCCGGAGGTCTACGACATTTTTGGCCTCGACGACGAAGACGTCGTCGGTCCTCCTCCTGTACTTGACGAGGATGAGGACGAGGATGACGAGGTCGAATCGGACGAGACCAGATAAGGCTTTTGCCGCTGTTGTCAGTTCTTCTTCCTCGGCGCACCCCGCGCACCTTCATTGTCGAAAGAAATAAGGTGCGCGGGGTGTGGTGTTTAAGCCGCGTGTGCCGCGTCGAACAGCGCCCCCGGGGAGCGCAGCGGCTCGAGGTGGCGGTTGGTGACCCAGCACAGGGTGGGGGAGGACTCGCCGAGTAGTTCGTGGATGTCGAAGCTTGCCGCGCCGGAGAGCAGGGCACGCACCCATCCTTGTGCCCATTCCGCCTCAACGGGGTGGCCCTGCGGGGAGCTGAAGCGGGCGCTGATGAGAAACGCTGGCTGCCGAATCTCCCCACTGGTGCGGATGATGTCTTTGGCAGTGTGACCCAGGCGTAGGCGCTGCAGGCTGACGGTCAGCGGTGGGCAGTCCGCCACGGCGGGAAGTTTTTTCGATGGTGGTCGCCAGGTGCCCGAGGTGCGGGTGAGCGCGCGGGGGTGGGCGATGATCGACTCCAGCGACAGCAGGGTTTCTCGCTGGGTACGGGCAATGTCCATGGTGCGCTCCTGCATGGAGATGCGCGGGCGCTGGGGCTGTTGGTGGGTCTCGGTCAGGCGGCTGGTGATATCGGTGATGTTTCGCATGCCGCCACAGTAGAAGACGCCGTGCAAGAACCGGCCAAATCTTTCGAAAATGCATTCGAATCCGGCGGGTGTGGGCTGGGTTTTTTAGGTGCCCATTGGTTCGGTTAAAGGGTTTGGCGTTAGGGTATGCCCGTGCCCACCTTTATGAGTCGAAAAAACCGCCCGGCGCCGGCGGCGAAAGTGCCGATTCCGCACGAGATCTGGATTCTTGTCGGCGCGGCTTTCATCATTGCACTGGGCTATGGGTTGGTTGCGCCGATCATTCCGCAATTTGCCCGCAGTTTTGATGTCAGTATCGCAGCGGCTGGCGCGGTGATCAGTGCTTTTGCGGGCATGCGTTTGGTGTTTGCCCCGGTGTCGGGCAAGCTGGTCAATCTTTTGGGCTCTCGCATCACCTACTTGGTGGGCTTGTCGACGGTGGCGTTGTCCACGATGGCGGTGGCTACCGCGGGGGACTATTGGCATGTGCTGATTCTGCGGGCGCTGGGCGGGATTGGCTCCACCATGTTCACGGTCTCGGCGATGGGCTTGATTGTGCGCATTGCCCCGGAGGAGATTCGGGGCCGCGCCTCTTCGACGTATGCCACGGCGTTTTTGTTGGGCAATATCATCGGCCCGGTGGTCGGGGCGGCGTTGAGCCCGCTGGGGATGCGGCTTCCTTTCGTCATTTACGGGGTGGCTTTGATGGTGGCCACGGTTGTGGTCGCTGTTGGTTTGAAACCAACCGCGATGCGGGCGGTGGATAAATCCTCAACTGCCGCGCCGATGACCTTGGCTGAGGGCTGGCGCGATACGGCCTATCGGGCTGCGGTGACCAGTGCCTTTGCGATGGGGTGGACGAACTTTGGGGTGCGCGTGGCGGTGGTTCCGCTGTTTGCTGCGGCGACTTTTGCCAACGGCGTTAAAGTCGCCGGTATTGCCTTGGCGATGTTTGCGGTGGGTAACGCTATTGCCCTGCAGTTCAGTGGGCGGCTGGCCGATTCGGTGGGGCGGCGGCCGTTGATTGTGTTTGGGGTGGCGCTCAATGCGGTGTTTGCTTCGCTGATTGGGCTGAGTGATTCGCTGGTGTTGCTCTATGTCTTTTCGGTGTTGGCTGGTGCGGGTGCTGGTGCGGTCAATCCGGCGCAGCAGGCGAGTATGGCTGACATTATTGGGCGTCATCGGTCGGGTGGCACGGTGTTGTCCACGTATCAGATGGCCCAGGATTTGGGTGCGATTTCTGGCCCTTTGATCGTGGGTGTCATTGCCGATCATTATGGGTATGGCCCGGGGTTTGCGGTGTGTGGATTGGTGGGCGCTGTGGCGTTTGTGGCGTGGATTTTTGGTCGTGAAACGTTGCCACCAAAGGTTGTTCCGCGCCCGGTGTGACGAAGAAAACCTATTGCTGCACTCGTATATCAATAGGTATTTATCCCTGCTCACGGCTAGTGGGCGGGTGCGAAAGGGTGGCCTGGGTAGCGTTTGTGCAGGTGGCGCGAATGGCTTTATAGGTCGTTGTTGCGTAGTGTGGATTCAACAATGAGCAATACCGATAACGTCACCGGCGACGTAAACGAGCCGGAAAACGTCATTTTGTCGGAAGTGGAAGATCATTCGCAGGGCGAGCAACAAGCCGCCGGGGAAGCGAAAGAATCTGAGGCTACCGGCCCGAACGAAGGCTTTGATGGCCTAGGACTCCCCGCGAATGTGCTTTCCGCAGTCGCTCAGGTGGGTTACGAAACTCCCTCCCCCATTCAGTCCGCCACCATTCCGGTGCTGATGGAAGGCCACGATGTGGTGGGCCTTGCACAGACCGGTACGGGCAAAA
Organism: Corynebacterium aquilae DSM 44791; assembly: GCF_001941445.1. Taxonomy (NCBI): domain Bacteria; kingdom Bacillati; phylum Actinomycetota; class Actinomycetes; order Mycobacteriales; family Corynebacteriaceae; genus Corynebacterium; species Corynebacterium aquilae. Next base: position 1,147,491 of record NZ_CP009245.1, read on the forward strand.
CCGCAGCGTTTGCGCTGCCGGTTCTGGCGCGCATCGACTCGCAGCTGCGAGCACCCCAGGCTTTGGTCCTGGCCCCCACCCGTGAGTTGGCCTTGCAGGTCGCTGACGCCTTCCAGTCTTTCGCCGACAATCTTGGTGGCATTCATGTGCTGCCGATCTACGGCGGTCAGGCATACGGCGTGCAGCTGTCCGGCTTGCGTCGTGGCGCCCAGATCATCGTGGGCACCCCGGGTCGTGTCATCGACCACCTGTCTAAGGGTTCCCTGGATCTCTCCCAGCTGAAGTTCCTCGTCCTGGACGAGGCCGACGAGATGCTGAACATGGGCTTCCAGGAGGACGTCGAGCGTATCCTCGCTGACACTCCCGACACTAAGCAGGTTGCACTGTTCTCCGCGACCATGCCCCCGGCGATTCGTCGCCTGTCCAAGCAGTACCTGAACGAGCCCCGCGAGATCACCGTCAAGAGTGAGACCCGCACCAACACCAACATCACTCAGCGTTACCTGTCGGTGGCGCACCGTAACAAGCTTGACGCGTTGACCCGCATTCTTGAGGTCACCGAGTTCGAGGCCATGATCATGTTCGTGCGTACCAAGCACGAGACTGAGGAGCTGGCTGAGAAGCTGCGCGCCCGTGGTTTCTCTGCGGCCGCCATCAACGGTGACATTGCCCAGGCTCAGCGTGAGCGCACTGTCGATCAGCTCAAGGATGGCCGCCTGGACATCCTGGTTGCGACCGATGTTGCTGCCCGTGGCTTGGACGTGGATCGCATCAGCCATGTGTTGAACTACGACATTCCCAACGACACGGAAAGCTACGTGCACCGCATTGGTCGTACCGGCCGTGCTGGTCGTTCGGGTGAGGCTATCTTGTTCGTCACTCCGCGTGAGCGTCGGATGCTGCGTTCCATTGAGCGCGCCACCAACGCGCCGCTGGAGGAGATGGAGCTGCCGACCGTTGACGAGGTCAACGAGTTCCGCAAGTCGAAGTTCATGGATTCCATCACCGAGTCCCTGGAACACACCGAAGTGGCGATGTTCCGTGGCCTGGTCAAGAAGTATTCCGATGAGCACGATGTGCCGTTGGAGGACATCGCCGCCGCCCTGGCTACCCAGGTGCAGGCCGATGATTTCTTGCTCAAGGAGCTGCCGCAGCAGCGCCGGGAGCGCGACCGCGACCGTGATCGTGGTGACCGGGGCGAGCGCCGTGAGCGTTTCGACCGGGATGCCCCGAGCCGTTTCGATCGCGACGGTAAAGAGATGGCCGTGTACCGCATTGCCGTTGGTAAGCGTCAGCACGTCCGCCCGGGCGCAATTGTTGGTGCGTTGGCTAACGAGGGCGGCCTGTCCAACCGTGACTTTGGTCGCATCACCATCCTGATGGAGCACTCCCTGGTGGAGCTGCCCAAGGATCTGCCGCGTGAGGTCTTCGACGCTTTGTCCGATACTCGGATTTCCGGCGAGTTGATCAACATTGAGCCGGATCCGGGCCCGCCGGCCGGTCGCCCCGCCTACAACCGTGAACGTGGCGGTGACCGTGGTGGTTACCGTGGCGGCCGGGATCGTGAGGATCGTGGCGGTTACCGTGGTGGCCGTGATGACCGTGGTGGTTTCCGCGGTGGTCGTGGTGGCCGGGATCGTGATGACCGCGGTGGTTTCCGTGGTGGCCGTGATGACCGTGGTGGTTTCCGCGGTGGTCGTGGTGGCCGGGATCGCGATGATCGCGGCGGTGACCGTGGTGGTTTCCGTGGCGGACGCGACCGCTACTAAGCGAAGCTAGCGCTAACAAACGCAAAAGAAGATCCCGTGGGCTTTCAACCAGAAAGTCCACGGGATCTTTTTGTCTGCCTGCACCAACAAGTCAGCAGCTGGGCGCACGCCGTGCGCTTGTGTGTCGCGCAGGGCCACACTCTATGTGTGCCAGCACTCCCAGGTTTTTGCCGTGGCCGCGGGGCAGGGGAGTAGGGAAGACACAAAAACCACCTGACACGGCACAGTGCACTTGCGCGAACTCACAACTGTGCAGCTATGCAACTGTGCAGCTGTGCAACTTCGCAGTGCCGTGTCAGGTGGCGTGTCAGGTGGCGTGGGGCTGGTGTGAGATCTTGTCTTTAAACGATGACCATCAGCAGGGCGACCAGCAGCCACAGACCATTGAAGATGCCGCCAAACATGGACAGCTGGCTCTTGGTCTTGTTCCAGTCGCTGACCTTTTTGACCTTCTTGTTGCCCGGCTGGTCGGGGTCGAGAGCCCCGAGCCCGGCCATCATGGTGCGCTGGCGGGGGATGATGGCCAGGTACAGCACCGCCCAGGCGATGATGCACAGCAGGATGCTGGCGTGGTACAGGCCGTTTTTCATCAGGTGGGGGTAGGCGAAGATCCAGGCGGCGATGCCGAAGACCGGCACCAGTCCGGACAGGGCCCCGTAGATGGTGGTGACCCGGTACATCAGGGCTGCGGATCCGACGGCTTGGGCGTCACCCTTGTGGGCGGCTAGTGCCTGGACCTGGAAAGTGGAGGTCGCGAACATGACGGGACCGAGAAACAAAATCGCGGTGATCACGTGGGCGGCGTAAATAAGGTTCATGGTGTCTAAAAGCACTCATTCCATGTTGTGGGTGGGCAAGCTACGTGCTTTGCCAGCAGGGCGGTACCCCGTGTGGGGCGAAAACACGTATGAATTTTCTTACCCTAGTTGCCTTAGCGGAAGTTCGCGAACCAGACAGCTGCGCTTCATGGTGGCGATATCTTCCTCCGTCAGCGCCAGCTGGTAGCGGGCGGCAACCACGGCCACTTTGCGGGCATACCAGCATCTGGCGCTGCTGGCTGGGGGCATCCATTCGGCGGGCAGCTGATCGGATTTGTCCCGGTTGGCCCTCGTGGCGACCACGATGAGGTTGTCAGGATCGTTGGCGAAGCTGATGCGTTGTTGCTCGCTCCAGGTGGCGGCCCCCAAATCCCAGGCGGCCGCCAGCGGAAACACGTGGTCGAGCTCAACATTGGTGCTGTTTATGGCCGCGCCGGTGTACGGGCAGGTGGCCTGCCCGCCACGGATCCGGCAGGAAGCGTCGACGGTGGTGCCGGCAAGTTGTTGTTGCAGTTGCGTGTGCCGGGTGGTGCAGCCGGAAGGATCGGCAGCCCAGCCCCTGCCGAAGTGGCTGCGCTGGTAGCCCAGGACGCGGGGGCGTTGGGCTGTGGTGGGAACCTGCGATAAGGACTGCGCCAGTGGTGGCGGCTGGTGCCCCGGGGTTGCCGGCGGAGACTGCCACGCCACGGCAAGCTGGCCGGCGGCCAAAAGCGCGCTGAGCGCACCAAGAATCACAAAACGTCGACGCATCACATCAGGTGTAGACGCACAACGCCAACGCGGTGGTTTTTCTTTCCCCCTGACACACACAAGTGGCGCCCTGCCACCTCCTCGCGATAACGACGATGAAGGGGACAGGGCGCCACAGGAAGCCCGTTTTGCGGGAGTTGTTCTCCCGCATAGTTCAAGCGAAGAAGAATCGACTTTTAACGGGCCTCAGGTGCGTCGATGATTTCTTCGGCCATGTCCTCAACGGACATGTCGGGGTTTTTCTCCACCGCACGGGCCAACATGGTGGCCTGGTCGAACTCCTCCAGGATGGCCTCATCCGGCTTGCGGGTGGCCAGGGAGACCACCACGATGCCCAAGGTCGCGGCAATCACGCCGGGCACAATCTCGTACAGGTCGGTCAACGCGCCCAGACCCATGCCCTCCAGGGCGGGGTTGAGCCAGCCCTGACCCCATGCGAAGGCGACGACAGCGCCGGCCACCAGGCCGGTGATCGCGCCCGCAGTATTCAGGCGGCGCCAGTAGAGCGCGAAAATCAGCAGCGGACCGAAAGCGGCACCGAAGCCCGCCCACGCGAACGCCACCAGACCAAGAATGGAATCGGAGGGGTTCATCGCCATCAGACCGGCGATAACCGCCACGGCCACCACCGCGGTACGCGACAGGTTAATCAGCACCTGGCTGGAGGGCTTCTTTTTCACCACGATCATGTAGATGTCTTCCACCAGGGCAGAAGAAGTCACCAACAGCTGGGAGGAAATCGTCGACATGATGGCCGCCAACACGGCGGTCAGAATCAGACCGGCAATCAGCGGGTGGAACAGGATACGACCCATATCCAGGAAGATCGTCTCGAAGTTCTCCTGGTCGGTGACCGCGATGGAGGGATCCTGACCAAAGAACGAGGTACCGATCACGGCGACCGCAGTCGCGCCGATGATGCACAAAAGCATCCAGAAAATACCGATGCGACGGCCGGTCTTGGCCTCACCGGGGGTGCGCAACGCCATGAAACGCACCACGATGTGCGGCTGGCCGAAGTAGCCCAAGCCCCACGCCAAGGCAGAGATCACACCGATGGCGCTCATTCCCTTGATCATGGAGAAGAACTCCGGGTTGCCTTCCGGCCACGGGCCATAAGGCTTATCGGTCGCCCAGGTGAACAGGGTGGAAGTATCAGCCAGTGCGAAATACGCCATCACCGGAACGATCAACAGCGCCGCAAACATCAGCATGCCCTGCACCGCATCCGTGTAGGACACCGCCAGGAAGCCACCAATGAAGGTGTAGGCCACCGTCACGGCGGCCACGATCAGCATGCCGTCAATGTAGGAGCCACCAAAAGTAGCCTCAAAGTAGCGCCCGCCGGACACCATGCCGGAAGACACATAGAAGGTGAAGAACACCAAAATCACAATCGAAGACAGCACGCGCAACGCGCGGGAAGAATCGTGCAGACGATTCTCAATAAACGACGGCAACGTCAGCGAGTTGCCGGCGATTTCGGTGTAGGACCGCAGACGCGGGGCCACCCACATCCAGTTCGCCCAACAACCAATGAGCAGACCGATAGCGATCCACAACTCGCCCATACCGGACACGAACAGCGCGCCGGGAAGACCCATCAGCAGCCATCCGGACATATCGGATGCGCCCGCAGAAAGTGCCGCCACGAAAGGGTTGAGACCGCGGCCGGCCAGCATGTAGTCGTCGTACTCGTCTGTTTGACGATAACTCCAATAACCAATGGCGAGCATCACCAGCATGTAGATGACGATCGCGATGATAAACCAAGTATTTTGGCTTATTCCTTCTGAGGTCATGAAAGACAGGCCTCCTATTTACACAAAAAGTTTTTCCGTCACCGGCCGGGAAGCCTCCACGAAACATAAGGGGTGGTTGTCGTGGCAAAAAACAATCGGCCGGTGTTGTACCAGTCACATTATGGTCGCTGAAGCGATGTGATGCACGGAATATCGAAAATTATTTACTCATTTACTGCTGCGGTGCGTCACACCCCACGCACCAGCACGCGCGCACCTGCGCTTTTCGCCGCAAGCTACCGCAGCGGGGTCACCCCCGCGCGCACAAGTCGGCACCAGCGCGCCACGGGCACAGCGTGCCCCTGAAATCCAAGCAGTCGTTGACAGGAAAATAACAGCAACACTGTGGCCGACTGCCTCAGGGATCCCGGGCAGCGCCCGGCCCACACCCTACGCGCCCACGGGGGCTAAACCAAACATAAACCATGCAAAACGGGGGTAAGTCCGTGGAAGAAAACGCCACGCACCCACCCCAAAACCCCCGCCTTGTCACCCCCACAAAACCCCCGCTTTGTGCAGGTCACACCACCTGGCGCCCGCAGCCGACCCGGGATTTCACACCAGGGAAGAAAAACCTGGAAAAACCCTGTGAGCCCCAGGTGGGCAAACCCCACCCATCAGCAACCCACCACCAGCACCCACCGCCTACTAGACTTGCCCCTTATGAGTGAGTACGTCCTACACGGCCTATGGACCCGCGAACAACAACTAGCGCTATGGGTCGAACAAATCGACGGCCACCGCGTGCTCAAACTCCACGACCTTCCCCCCGGCGCCCTGCCCCCAGCCATCGACACCCTGCTTTCGCCGATCACTGCCAAAGGGCGCGAAAAAGTGGTCCTCCGCAGCCCCAAAGGCCGCCTACCGGTGCTCACCGTGCCCACCACACCACTGCTGCCGGATATGGCCATCAAACTCCTCGCCGCTATCGCCGAAGGCGCACCCCACGCCCAACCCGAGGACACCCCCACCATCACCGCGCTGGGAACCAGCACCCAATGGGACACCATCGGCCCCGAACTGCGCTACCTCGCCCACCTGTCCACCGCGCTTGAAACCTTCGCCCGCACCGGGCGCATCACCATCGGCATGCACGCCGTCGGCAACGAGTGGTACCCCATCTTCCAACTCGCCGCCGGCCCGGAAACCACCCAGTTTTTCGCCGCCATGGAAGCCGCCGCCCCCGAAGTACTCACCCGCAACTTCGGTGCTCAACTCGCAGACTCCTTCGCCGCCACCCTGTTCCACCACGTGGTGCTGAACCTGATTGCCCCCAACCAGGCCATCTACGCCGCCCACAGCCTGCACCCCTTCACCAAAGCACTACTTACCACCACCCCGCTAGCCAAAGGCGGGCCCCAAATGGTCAGCAAACTCAACGCCTGGCGCAGCTCCGTATCCACCGTGCCACTATCCATCGTCATCCTCGTCGACGATGACGAAGGCGACGAGTTCGGCAAACCCGGGCGCACCCGCCTGGAAAGCTACCTGGCCACCGCCGGCGCCCATGCCGACGAGCCCCTTTTCGACATCAAACTCCGGCTCCGCGTCGGCGCCGGGGCGCCCACCACCCGCACCGACATCACCATCCCCGGCATCACCGACGCGGAACTGAACAAACTCCACACCAGCGTGCTGGCCACCGCGCCCACCTTGAACGCCGGACGCCCCGCCCACACCGTCTTCGAGCCCCTCACAGACGACTTCGGCGAACCCATCGACGACAGCTGGGACGTAGTCCTCACCGTCGAAGAACTCGAACAATTCCTCGCCCACGATGTCCCCGCACTCCACAAAGCCGGCATCCACGTCATGCTGCCCAAAAACTGGTCCGCCGCCATGGCCTCACTAAGCATCGACACCCGCAGCCACGACGCCGCAGCCACCGCCACCGCCCCCCAGCTTGGACTCGACCACATGGTCGAATACGCCCTCAACATCGACCTCGACGGCATGGGACTCAGCCCCCAAGAAGTCGAACAACTGCTCACCAGCCACAGCAACCTCGTCAAAGTCCGCAACAACTGGGTCATCGCAGACTCCGCCGCCATGCGACGCGTCCGCGACTTCGTCGCACAACTCAAAGACACCTCCCAACGCACCATCACCACCCGCATCGAGGAAATCAACGCCCGCCTCGCACTGCTCGACACCCTCGAACCCAGCCCAGAAAACACCCAAGAACACGCCAACCTCACCCGCGAACTCGCCGAACTGACCAAGGCTCAAAACGCCCCCACGGCCGACACCATCGCCGCCGCCGACCTACACCGCATGCTGCTCGAAGCCGACAAAGACATCCCTGTCGCCTTCGCCGGCGACGGCTACCACGACTCCCTGATCGCCAGCATCCACGGCACACCCCCCGACGGCATCGACCTACCTGAGACCATCCACGCCGAACTCCGCCACTACCAACAGCGCGGCGTCGCCTGGCTGTCCTGGATGTCCAGCCACAACATCGGCGCCATCCTCGCCGACGACATGGGGCTAGGAAAAACACTACAAATACTGAGCCTGCTCGCCTACGAACGCCACCACAACCCCACCGCCCCCGCCACCCTGATCATCGTGCCCACCAGCGTGGTCGGAAACTGGGAAAAAGAAATCGCCCGCTTCACCCCCAGCCTGCGCACCTACACCCACTACGGCCCCCAGTGCGCCCAACAACACGAGCTAGACGAAGCACTAACCAACCACCACATCGTCCTCACCACCTACGGGCTCGCCACCCGCGACATCACCCAACTGGCCGCCCACACCTTCGACCACGTCATCCTCGACGAAGCCCAAGCCATTAAAAACCCCACCACCCGCACCGCCAAAGCCGTGCGCGCCATCCCCGCCCGCCAACGCATCGCCCTGACCGGCACCCCGGTCGAAAACAAACTCTCCGAACTGCGCGCCCTACTCGACTGGGCCAACCCCGGCATGCTCGGCAGCCCCAACTTCTTCCGCAACCACTTCGCCACCGCCATCGAGAAATACCAAGACCCCACCCAAACCCAAAAACTCGCCTCCCTCACCCGGCCCTTCATCCTCCGCCGCGTCAAAACCGACCCTGCCATCATCGACGACCTCCCCGAAAAAAACGAAGAAAACATCCTCGTCGACCTCACCCCGGAACAAGCCTCCCTCTACAAAACCGTCACCGAAGACCTCCTGGCCAAAATCGCCGACGCCAAAAAACACCACACCGGGCCCGTCCGCGGCGCAGTGTTCTACCTCATCACCGCCATCAAACAAATCTGCAACCACCCCGCCCACTACGCCGGCGACAACAGCCCCATCATGGACAACGGCCGCCACCGCTCCGGCAAACTCAAAGCCCTCGACCACATCGTCGAAAAAGCACTAGCCAAAGACGAAAAAATCATCGTCTTCACCCAATACGCAAAATTCGGCGCCATGCTCGCCCGCCACCTCAACGACACCACCGGCGGCGACATCCCCTTCCTCCACGGCGCCGTCAGCCGCACCCAACGCGACACCATGGTCAACGCCTTCCAACAACCCGACGGCCCCAAAATCATGGTGCTCTCCCTCAAAGCCGGCGGCACCGGACTCAACCTCACAGCCGCCAACCACGTCATCCACATGGACCGCTGGTGGAACCCCGCCGTCGAAAACCAAGCCACCGACCGCGCCTTCCGCATCGGCCAAAACAAAAACGTCCACGTCCACAAAATGATCACCCGCGGCACCCTCGAAGAACGCATCAACGACATCATCACCGGCAAAATCCACCTCGCCAACTCCATCATCGGCCACGGCGAAGGCTGGATCACCCAACTCGCCCCCGAACAACTCGCCAAACTCGTCGCCTTCCGCGAAGAAGCCGACGACCACTACATCGCCCTCGCCCACGCCCCACGCCCCGGCGAAAACCCCCAGTGGGACAGCCCAGAAGCCCTCGACACCGACGCGGCAGGCAAATGGAAACCCAGCCGCGTGCAACTCCCCGACACCGATGAACCAACCAACCGACTCGACCCACTAGGCGACGCCGCCTTAAGGCCCGACAGCGCCGTCGACGACGCCGAACGCGGCCACATCATCGACATCAACACCAGAAAAAACCACTAGATGACCCCCGGCACCCACCACCTTCGGCAAGGACCCACCCATGGCTAAAAAAGACAACGTCATCTACGTCAACTTCGGCGCCCCCACCCCAGGAACCCCCGAACCAACCCCCGCCAGCCCCCACTACACCAGCGACAACGCCACCAGCCTCGCCGGGGCCATGATCTACGACGCCGTCGTCGCCAACGCTGATGCCGGAAGAATCAGCCGCGGCAAAGCCTACGCCGCCAACGGCGCAGTCGTCCGGCTGTCCCTAACCCCCGGACTCATCCGCGGTGTCATCGCCGGCAGCCAACCCGAACCCTTCCACGCCAGCATCGAACTATCCCACCCCACCGCCGCCCACATGCAAGAAATCGTCGACGCCCTCGCCACCACCCCCGGCGGAAAAATCGGCCTCATGCGGGCAGTACACAGCCCCACCGGCCTCAACATGCTGCTGCTCGGGCAACGCCCCACCCAACAAGACTCCACCCCACCGTATAGTCGCGTCCCCGTCACCCTCAATTGCAGCTGCCCCGACTACGCCCGCGGCAACACCTGCAAACACCTCGTCGCCCTGGCACTAGCCACCAACGACAGACTCAACACCAACCCCGAAACCATCTTCGACCTATTCCACCTCACCGCCGACACCCTCATCAACGCCCAACTCGCCCACCACAACACCCCCAAAACCACCGGCCACACCACCGGCGAAACCACCACAGACTCCCAGCCCGACACCCCCACCGCCGAACACTTCTGGCAAGGCCACCCACTCCCAGACATCCCAGAACTTGGCGTGCGAGACTCACTCGAACACGGCGACATCAGACACCTTCGCGCCGCCCTGCGCGTCATCACCTACAGCCGCTTCGAAGAAATGCGCATCATCGACGAACTCCGCGACATCTTCGACGACATCATCGACACCGGAAGCTTCGACGACCACGACATCGACCTCACCCAAGCCCCCACCGGAGACGGCTGGGACAACTACCGCACCCTCGGCGACCACAACCAACCCCTGCCCCGACTCAAAGACCACACCCCACACTTCGACGACGACACCCCACCAACCCCCTAAACCCAACCACCGGCACAACACCACCACCGCAATTGCGGGCCACATGGTAGAGAAGAACACATGAACGTGCGTTTTCTTCACACCTCCGACTGGCAAATCGGAGCCACCTACTGGATGCTCGACGCCGACGGCCAAGCCCGACTCGACCAAGCCCGACTCGACGCCATCCGCACCATGGGAACCATCGCCCACGACACCAACTGCGCCTTCATGCTCGTCGCAGGCGACATCTTCGACAAAAACAGCCTGAAGAAAACCACCCTCAACCGGGCCCTAGAAACCATCAAATCCATCCCCGTGCCCGTCTACCTCCTCCCCGGCAACCACGACCCCCTCACCGCCGACAGCGTCTTCTACCAAGCCACCCAACTCGACAACGTCACCGTCCTCGACCACACCGGGCCCTTCACCGTCACCGACCACGTCGAACTCGTCGCCGCACCACTGCTCACCCGCCACACCTACGAAGACCCCGTCGCACGCATGCTCAGCACCCTCGACACCCCCGCCCCCGGCACCATCCGCATCGCCTGCGGCCACGGCGCAGTCGACAGCCACACCAGCATCGCACAACCCAACACCATCGACCTGGCCACCGTCACCGAAGCACTCGACAACCACCTCATCGACTACCTCGCACTCGGCGACACCCACTCCACCCGCCAACTCGACGAACACAACCGCATCTACTACTCCGGCGCCCCAGAAGTCACCGACTTCCACGACTTCGACGGCCACCCCATCGGAGCCACCACCGGCAGCAACGAAACCAACTCCGGCAACTGCCTCGTCGTCGACATCACCAAAGACACCACCGGCCCCGCGGCCATCACCGTCACCCCCCACACCACCGGCACCTGGACCTTCCAAGCCCACACCCGCGACTGCAACAGCCAACACGACGCCGAAGAATTCATCACCTTCCTAAAAAGCTTCACCGACAAACCACGCACCGTCATCAAATACGCCCTCATCGGCACCGTCGACGTCGCCACCAAACAATTCCTCGAACACCAACTCAACGAACTCGAACCCACCTTCGCCGCCCTCTACCCCCGCACCAGACTCCACCACCTCACCCTCAACCCCAGCGACGACGACCTCGACAACCTCAACCTCAACGGCTACGCCAACCAAGCCCTCAAAGAACTCATCGACAACGACGAAACAGACGCCCTCAGCCTGATGTTCCGACTCACCCAGGACCAGCAATGATCATCCACAGCATCGAACTCCACCACGTCAAAGGCATCGAACACCTCCACCTCGACAACCTCAACCCCACCGGCGTCACCGTCATCCACGGGCCCAACGAAAAAGGAAAATCCACCATCCTTTACGCCCTCCAACAGGCCCTCACCCTCAAACACGGATCCACCGCAGCCCCCGCCAAAAACATGACCCCCAAAGGCACCTCCGAAGGATCCACCATCATCCTCGACGCCACCATCGGCACCGAAAAAATCCACCTCGAAAAAACCTACAACTACAAGAAAAAATGCCTGCTGAAAACCTCCCGCGGCACCCTCACCGGAAACCAAGCAGAAGACGCCCTGGCACAACTACTCAACAACAGCGTTGACAACGACCTCAAAGACATCCTCTTCGTCGAACAAGGAAACCTCGACAACGCCCTCCAAGCCCTCGGCCTGCCCTCCCTCCAACGCAGCCTCGACACCTTCACCAACGACCACCACCACACCCACCACACCGACGACCACCTCATCGAAGCCGCCGCCGCAGAATACAAGCGCTACTACACCGAAAAAACCGCCAAAACCGCCGGCGAACTCAAAGACGCCACCACCACCCTCACCGCCGCAGAAGACACCTGCAAACAACTACGCGAAAAAGCCCAAGCACTCCGCGAACACGTAGAAAACGTCGCCCGACTCACCGAACAACGCGACACCGCCACCGCAGACATCGACACCCGCAAACAACACGTCGCCGAAGCACAACTCGCCGCCGAACAAGCCCAACAAGTGCAACAACACTACGACGCCACCATCGCCACCCGCGCACAAGCCATCGCCGACTACACCCACACCGAACAACTCCACCAACGCCGCGAAGAACTCGCCAAAGACCTCACCCGAGCACAACAAGCCGCAACAGACGCCGCACAAACCCACCAAGAACTCGCCGACAAAGTCGCACAACACCGCGACAAACTCGACGCCGCCGAAAAAGACATCAAAGACCACGAACAACACGCCCAACAAGCGCGCACCCAACGCCGACGCGTCACCGCACAACGCGACCTCGTCCAAGTATTCTCCGACGCCACCGCAGCCAAAAACCTCTACGACAAAGCCCAACGCGCCAGCAACGAACTCGATCACGCACACAAACAACGCGACACCCGCCCCATTAGCGCCGCAGACGTTGAACGCATCGCCACCATCGACGTCGACCTGCGCACCGCCCGCAGCGTCCTACAAGCAACCAGCACCCAAGTAGAACTCGTCGCCGAAAATACCCAAGAAATCACCTACGGCGACGACACCATCCAACTCACAGCACACACCCCACTAACCCGCGCCCTCACCGAACCCATCGCCATCACCATCGGCGAAGTGCGCGCCACCATCACCCCCGGGCGCAGCGAAAACCAAGCCCGAGACGACGTCGAAAAACTCCAGGAAAAACTACACACCGCACTCGTTGACCTCGGGGTAGAGAACCTTGACGAAGCCCGCGACAAAGCCGAAGCCGCAGCAGTCGCCCAACACAACTACGAACGCGCCCACCAAGCCCTCGACGCCCTCCTCGGCGAAGAAACCCTCGACGAACTCAAACGACGCGCCGAAGAACTCGACACCCGAATGCTTCGACTCAGCCAAGACATCGAAGACGGACAAACCTTCCTGAGCACCCTCACCCCAGACACAACCGAACACACCCTGGCAGAACTGTCCGCACAAGTCCACCAATCCACCACAGCAGAAGACACCGCCGACCAACACCTCGCCGACGCCCGCACCAACCGCGACCTCCTGCTCAACTCACCCCTGCTGCAACAATTCGCCCAAGCCGAAACCCTCCACCAAGCCACCAAAGAAGCCCAAAACCGCGCAGAAGACAAACTGCGCACCTTCGACGAAGAACACGACCCAGAAGAACTCGCAGCCCTGGCCCACACCCAGCAAGCCGCAGTCGCCGAAGCCGGACGCGCAGTCGAACAAGCCCGAGCCCAGCTCGAACAAGCACAACCCGAAATGGCAGCCAGCATCGCCGAAGGCGCAGTCGCAGCCCTCGAACGCACCCTGGAAACCGTCCGCCAAGCCGACATGGACATCAACAAACACCTCAGCTACATCGACGCAGCCCAAGGCATAGAAGAACAACTAGCCCACGCAGAAGCACACCTCACAGACGCCCGCCGGCGCTTCGAGGCAGTGTCGCGCCGGGCGCATGCGGCGAAGGTGTTGTTCGAGACACTGGTGCGTTGTCGTGATGCAGCCCGTGCCGCCTACGCGCAGCCCTATACGGATTTGCTGGATCAGTTGATGACGAGCGTGTTTGGTCATCCTTCGGCTACCGACCTCAACGACAAGTTGGAGGTATCTGGCCGCCGGCAGGATGGGGAGATTGTGGAGCTGACGCAGTTGTCGGGTGGTGCGCAAGAACAATTGTCGATCTTGCAGCGTTTGGCGATTGTCCAGTTGGTGGGGGAGGACGAGGGAGTGCCGCTGATCATTGATGACCCTTTGGGCAATACTGATTCTTTGCGGTTGCGGGCGATGTCTGCGTTGATTGCGCAGGCCGCGAAGAAGCATCAGGTGATCATTTTGACGTGCGCGCCGGAGCGTTTCGATTATGTGGCGGGCGCGGATGTGCGGTCGATGTCGCAGCTTTTGGGGGCTGCCGCTTAGCCGGGCTGCTATTAGGCAGAAGAAAAGTCCTGCACAAGCGGGTGCTTGTGCAGGACTTGGTGGTGCCCCCGACACGATTCGAACGTGCGACCTTTGGTACCGGAAACCAGTGCTCTATCCCCTGAGCTACGGAGGCGTGGTTGCTGTGATGGCAACTCTGCATATGTTAGCACCCCGCCCAATCCTGGCAGAAATACCCAGGGGAGGCGGGGTGTTCGCGTCTTATCCGCGGGGTGTGGTTGTCGGGTTAGTCGACGATGACCACGATGAGGGTGCGGGGGCCGTGGACGCCTTCGACGCGGTTGAGTTCGATGTCGGAGGTGGCCGACGGGCCGGACACCATGGTGATGGGGCGAACTCGGTCGAGGCGTTCAACCATTTCCGGCACGCCGTAGACCACGGAGTCCATGCGGACGATGCAGACGTGGCAGTCGGGGACCAGGGTCAGTGCGCGACGGCCACACAGCGGCCCGGATTCCAGGCAGATGGTGCCGGTTTGGGCGCTGGTGACGTGACTGTCGGTGACGACGGCGTCGACGGAGTTGAGGTCGCGCGGGTCGTTGTCGGCGGAGTCGGGTAGGGCGTTTCCGCTGAAGGAGGCGAACAGTGCCTTGTCTAGGCCCGGTGCGTAGACCACATCTTTGGCGTTGCGGTCGGCCAGGATGCCCGCGATGACGTCCGGCAGGGAGGCTGCGTCGGTCTGCTTGACGATGGCTTTGTAGTCCACGAGGCGGTCGACGAGAACGTCTTTGAGTTCTTCTCGGGAGAAGGAATAGGTGACGTTGTAGTCGCGCGGGACTTCGTGGCGGCCGGCGGGGGTGTTGGCGAGCTTGTGGGCGTTGCGAATGCGGCTGAGGATTTCCTTTTTAGCTGCTTCGTTGCGCACGCTGTCGAAGTCGTTCACGTTAGCTCTCCTTCTTAATGGAGTCTTCGCCGTTGGCGCGGCTGGGGAGGCCTTCTTCGCGCATCTTCGACAGAAGTTGCTGGCCTTCGTCGGAGGCGAACCACTGGCGGAAGGACTTCTTTGGCGGCACGGCGGTGTCGCGCACGTCGGTCCAGCCGGCCAGGAAGCTCGGCAGGTGGGTGATTTTGCCGTTGAAGCCGCCCAGGATGCGGCCGGCGGCGACCATGTGGGTGGCGGTGTTCCACAGCTTTTGGTTGCCGAAGACCAGGCCCATGGCGCCCATGATGGTGCCTTCGATCTTGGGCTTGTGGTGTTCGATCTTTTGGTGGCGCAGCTCCAGCAGTGCGCTGGGGATGTCGATCATCACCGGGCAGGCCTCGAAGCAGGCGCCACACAGGGAGGAAGCGTAGGGCAGGGAGGCGTTGGGGTCATGGGAGGAGTCCATGCCGGTGAGCTGCGGGGTGAGGATCGCTCCGATGGGGCCGGGGTAGGTGGAGCCGTAGGCGTGGCCACCGGCGCGTTCGTAGACGGGGCACACGTTCAGGCAGGCGGAGCAGCGGATGCACTTGAGTGCTTCGCGGCCGATTTCGTCGGCGAGGGCTGCGGTGCGGCCGTTGTCGACCAGCACGATGTGGAAGTTCTTCGGGCCGTCGCCTTCGGTGACACCAGACCACAGGGAGGTGTAGGGGTTCATGCGCTCACCGGTGGAGGAGCGGGGGAGAAGCTGCAGGAACACTTCGAAGTCTTTGAAGGTCGGCAGGAGTTTCTCGATGCCCATCACGGAGATGAGGGTTTCCGGGAGGGTGAGGCACATGCGGCCGTTGCCTTCGGATTCCACGATGGCGACGGTGCCGGTTTCGGCGACGCCGAAGTTGGCGCCGGAGATCGCCACTTTGGCTTCCATGAACTGTTGGCGCAGGAACGTGCGGCTGGCTTCGGCGAGTTCTGCGGGTTCGGTGGATAGGGAGTCGTCGGTGTGCGGCATTTCGCGGACGAAGATGTCGCGAATTTCGGCGCGGTTGCGGTGGATGGCCGGCACCAGGATGTGGGAGGGGGTGTCGTGGCCGAGCTGGACGATGAGCTCTGCGAGGTCGGTCTCACGGGCGGAGATGCCGGCTTCTTTGAGCTGGTCGTTTAGGCCGATTTCCATGGTGGCCATGGACTTGATCTTTACGACGTGGTCTTCGCCGGTTTCTTTGACCAGGCGGGTGACGATTTCGCCGGCCTCTTTGGCGTCGCGGGCCCAGTGCACGTGTCCGCCACGGGCGGTGACGGAGGCTTCGAACTGTTCGAGCAGTTCGGGCATGCGGGCCATGACGTCGCGTTTGATGTTGGAGCCGGCTTCGCGCAGTGCTTGCCAGTCGTCGATTTCGTTGATCACGGCGGCGCGCTTGTCGCGGATCGTGTGGGTGGCCTTGTGGAGGTTGCGACGCTGGGTGGCGTTGTAGAGCTCGTGGTGGGCGGCCTTTTGGAAGGTTTCGGTGCCGCGGAGGTGACCCACGCCTTCGGGGGCGCGGGGCGGCATGGTCGGGTTGCCGAGGAACGTGGTCACAGCATGACCTCCTTGGAGTACACAGCAGAGGTGGGCGACCAGGGGTGTTCCTTGGTCGAGGCGAGGATTTCCGCCATGTGCAGGGCGCGAGTGCCTGCGTGCTGGCGGGAGAGGGCGCCACCGATGTTCATCAGGCAGGAGGCGTCGCCGGCGGTGACGTATTCCGCTTCGGTGGTCTTGATGTTGCGCACCTTGTCTCCGACCATGGAGGCGGAGGTTTCGGCGTTTTTCACGGAGAAGGTGCCGCCGAAGCCGCAGCATTCGTCAGCGTGGGGCAGCTCGACCAGGTCGATGCCTTCGACGTTGCGTAGCAGGCGCAGCGGGCGGTCGCCGACTTTCAAAAAGCGCAGGCTGTGGCAGGTGGAGTGGTAGGTGACGCGGTGGGGGAAGAAGGCCCCGACGTTGTCGACGCCTGCGACATCGATGAGGAATTCGGACAGGTCGTAGGTTTTTGCGGCGGTGGTACGTGCCGCGTCGACCAGGGCTTTGTTGCCGTAGCGGGATGCGACGTGCTCGTGTTGTTCGCGGACGGCGCCGGTGCAGGAGCCGGAGGGGGCGACGACGCAGTCGATGGAGGGATCGGAGAAGGCGTCCACGTAGTTTTTGATCTGCGGGATGGCTTCGCGCTGGTATCCGGTGTTGACGTGCATCTGCCCGCAGCAGGACTGCTCGGGCGGGAAGACTACTTCATGACCCAGTCGGCTGAGAATGACCGCGGTGGCTTTGACCACGTCGGGAAACATTGCATCGCCGATGCAGGTGGAGAAGAGAGCTACGCGCATGGGGTGCTCCTTAGGAAATTTTATGAGGGTATTGGTTCACAAAAGCCGTCCGAAAGAAAGAATTTTCTTCCCACAAAGGAAAGGGAGTTTATTCTCATTTTTCCTGTTCAACATTTATTTCTCCCGGGGGTATCCGGCCCTTTTCGCAAAGCGGCGACTGGAGGTCGGGATGTGTTGGTGCTAACTGTCGAACGGGCAGTGTGGCGTGCCGTTAATATTACCCTCTTTTGGGGGCGAGGGCGAAACGATTAGGGCTACCTACCTGCGGTTATTCCGCAACATGGATGTGTTAAAAAATGGGTGGCGCATTCCTGGCGGCAGTGTTGTGGTGGTTGAGAAGTTGGTGTTGGCAGGGGCTTGGTGGGGGAGGGGGAAAGCCGATGCGGGTTAAGGGGTGATAAGTCGAGGGCCCTTTTGAGGTGGGGAAAAGAAATCATTTTGTGAACCTTTTTGCATCAAGATTTGCCTGTGTTTTCTTGGTGGGTTTTGGGCGTTAAAAAACGCCCCGCACGGTGATGCGGGGCGTTGACATGCCGGGCGCTGTGTAAGCGCCGAAGCGATGGGGGATTAGACGGTGTGAACCAGGAAGCTCAAGACGTTGGTCTGGAGGAAGACCAGGGTGCACACGACGAAGAGCATACCCAGCGACCAGGGCAGCACAGCCTTGAAGATGGAGGATTCCTTGCCTTCGAGGTTGACGGCAGTTGCCGCAATTGCCAGGGACTGCGGGGAGACCATCTTGCCGACCACGCCACCGGTGGTGTTGGCGGCCAGCATGAGGTCGGGGTTGATGCCGGCGTGCTTGGCGGCGGTGACCTGCATGTTGCCGAACAGGGCGTTGGCGGAGGTGTCGGAACCGGTCACGGCGGTGCCGATCCAGCCCAGGGTGGGGGCGAGGAAGGCGTAGAGGGCGCCGAGGGAGGCGACGTATTCGCCGATGGCCACGGTCTGGCCGGAGTAGTTCATCACGTAGGCCAGTGCCAGCACGGAAGCGATGGTCAGGGCGGCTAGGCGCATGCGGACCATGCAGTGCCCGATCTCGGCGATCGACTGGCCCATGGTGATCTTGTAGCGGCCGCCGTCGTTGAAGATGGAGTACACCACGGTGACGATGAGGCCAGAGATCAGCAGCAGGGTGCCGGGGTTGGACAGCCAGGACAGGGAGTAGGCGGAGTTGACGGGGGAGCCGTCACCCTTGACGAGGTATTCGCTCAGCAGCGGCCAGTCGAACTTGATCTTCAGCCCGTCGAGGGCCTTCTTCCAGGGCTCGATGAGGTTGGCCAGGCCGAAGACCACGGTGACTACGGCGTAGGGCATGAGTGCCATCCACACGCGATGTGCGGGCAGTTCTTCCTGGATGGAGGCTTCTCCAATGCCCATGCGCTCACGCATTTCCGGCACGCCACGTGGCGTCCAGAAGCGCAGGAAGACCACGGCGGTGCCCAGGGAGACGATGCAGGCCACGACGTCGGTCAGTTCGTAGGCGAAGTAGTTCGAGGTGGCCCACTGGGCAACGCCGAAGGAGAAGCCGATGATGACGGCGGGAACCCAGCCGTCGCGCACGCCACGCATACCGTCGAGGATCCACAGCAGGATCAAGGGAACGAAGAACGCCAGGAAGGGGGCCTGGTGGCCGACGATGGCGGCGATGTTTTCGGTCTGCTCGGTGGTGCGGCCAGCAACGCTACCGGCGGTGGTGATCGGGATGGCGACCGCGCCGAAGGCGACGGGTGCGGTGTTGGCCAGCAGCACCACCACGGCGGCGCGCAGCGGCTTGATGCCCAGCGCCAGGATCATGGTGGCGGTGATGGCGACCGGGGCGCCGAAGCCGGCGAGGGCTTCGAGGAGGCCACCGAAGCAGAAGGCGATCAGGATGGCCTGGATGCGCACGTCGCCGCCGCCGAGGCGGTCGAAGGTGCGGCGCAAGTCCTCGAAGCGTCCGGAGACCACGGTGACCTGGTAGAACCAGATGGCCATCACGATCACCCAGACGATGGGCAGCAGGCCAAACAGGCCGCCGCGTCCGGCGGCGGCGATGGCGAGCAGCCAGGGCATCTTAAAGCCGATGATGGCCACCACGATGGAGACCGCCAGGGCCACCAGGGCGGAAATGTGGGCGCGGGCTTTGAAACCCACGAGCATGACGAAGAAGGTCAGAAGTGGGATCGTCGCGACGAGGGCGGAAAGCCCGAGGCTGCCGCCAACTGCCGTAGTGACGGCGGTATAGGTCTGCACAATCAACTCCTTTGGGTGAAGAGGGGTTGGACTTGGGTCACACAGTGCTGTGCGGTGAACATAAAGACGTTTTTTCAGGAATCGATTCTGGGGTGCTCTCAACGCGTGAAGAAGGGGGGACTTTCCAAACACCTAACGGCAATTGTGTGACCTAAATCATCACACGCAATTACGCAATCGAGATGTTTCGAAAATGGGCCTTAAATTCCAAAAAGTATCGCCATGAAAAATACCTGGGATATATCCGGAAAAGGGGCCCACGCCTCTAGGTAATGGACTT
The DNA here is from genome assembly GCF_001941445.1 of Corynebacterium aquilae DSM 44791. NCBI lineage: Bacteria > Bacillati > Actinomycetota > Actinomycetes > Mycobacteriales > Corynebacteriaceae > Corynebacterium > Corynebacterium aquilae. The sequence continues at coordinate 1,167,416 of NZ_CP009245.1, forward strand.
GCTAGCGGGGAGCGAGAAAGGGTTCCGAAAAAGCCTGTATGAGATTATGAAAGGGGTGAACACTAACGTTTATGCGCAAAAACACCTTGGCCACGCGGTAGGAGGGTGATGAAACCCTGGGGGGTATACCTGTACTGACCGGCGGGGATTGGTGGGGGTGTCCACTGGCCACCTGTTGCGGTGTGGAGAAGAAGAGAAGGGGGGTAATGCTTTTAGGGTCCCTAATTGCATCTGCGAAGGGTATTTATTTCATTCGCAAATTAATTAGGTGCATAAAGTCATGTGGGTCACTTTGCGCAATTATGTGAGCAGTCAGTCACTATGCTAATCCATGTGAGAGTAGCCACAAAAACGTAGTGCATACGCATAAAAAATCAGCAGTGATTCTGGGGCTTTTAAATAGCCTTTTCTCCCGCCCTTAATGAGCGTTTTCCTCGCGCATCCCACCCCTGCTGAGGCGCCAAAAATTTTAGGAAGCCGGCAGCGAAGCGTTTACGCCAGGCTCCGCATGGTGCAGCTGGGCCGGTGCGGGGAAGAAAACTCACCGCGCCACTTCCAGCGCAGCGCGCATGGGGTGGGGTAGGAGCACACTAAAGTGCCTGATAAACTACCCCACCATGACTCCCGCAGATCTCGCAGCAAAGGTGTACGACACGGCCACCCGTGTTTTGAATGACAAAGGCCTTGACGTGGCCGCTCTCCCGGCCCCGGACAAGGTCGTCGTTGAACGTCCCCGCAACCCCGAACATGGTGATTACGCCACCAACCTCGCTTTGCAGACCGCCAAGAAGGTTGGCATGAATCCCCGTGAGTTGGCAGAGCTGCTCGCCGACGCATTGGCCGAGGATCCCGGTATCGAGGTCTGTGAGATTGCTGGCCCGGGCTTTATTAACATCCGGCTGGCTGCTGCCGCGCAGGGCGAACTCGTCAACACCATTTTGGCTGCGGGCTCGTCTTACGGCACCTCTGACTTCTATGCCGACCAACGTGTGAACCTGGAGTTCGTCTCCGCCAACCCCACCGGCCCCATCCACCTTGGCGGTACCCGCTGGGCTGCTGTTGGCGACGTGCTGGGCCGCGTGCTGCAGGCATCCGGCGCCGAGGTGACCCGCGAATACTACTTCAACGACCACGGCACCCAGATCGACCGTTTTGCCCGCTCCCTGGTCGCCGCAGCCAAGTCTGAGCCCACCCCGGAAGATGGCTACGGCGGCGACTACATCCGCGAGATCGCAGAACAGGTCAAGGCCGCCCACCCCGAGGTCATGGAGCAGTCCCCGGAGCAGATGCAGGAAACCTTCCGCGCCGAGGGCGTGGAGCTGATGTTTGCCCACATCAAGCGAACCCTGCACGAGTTCGGCACCGACTTCGATGTGTTCTTCCACGAGAACTCCCTGTTTGAATCCGGCGCCGTTGACAAGGCCATCCAAACCCTCAAAGACAATGGCAACCTGTACCAGGCCGATGGGGCCTGGTGGCTGAAATCCACCGACTTCGGCGATGACAAGGACCGCGTGGTCATTAAGTCTGACGGCAATGCCGCCTACATCGCCGGCGATATCGCATATGTGGCCGACAAGATGGATCGCGGGCACAACCTGTGCATCTACATGCTGGGCGCCGACCACCACGGCTACATCGCCCGCCTGAAGGCTGCTGCGGCCGCCCTCGGCTACGACGCCAACCAAGTGGAGGTCATGATTGGCCAGATGGTGAACCTGGTCGCCGGTGGCGAGGTCAAGAAAATGTCCAAGCGCGCCGGCACCGTCATCACCCTTGATGACCTCGTGGAGGCCATTGGCGTCGATGCCGCCCGCTACGCGCTGGTGCGCTCCTCGGTGGACTCCAGCCTGGATATCGACATGGACCTGTGGACCTCCCAGTCCTCCGATAACCCGGTGTTCTATGTCCAGTACGGTCACGCCCGCCTGTGCTCTATTCAGCGCAAGGCCGACGAGTTGGGCGTGTCCGCGGCCAACCCGGACGTATCCCTGTTGACCCATGAGCGCGAAGGTGACTTGATCCGCACCCTCGGCGAATACCCCGCCGTTATCAAGGCCGCCGCGGAGCTGCGTGAGCCGCACCGCATCGCCCGCTACGCGGAAGAACTCGCCGGCACCTTCCACCGCTTCTACGACTCCTGCCAGATTTTGCCGAAGCAGGACGAGGCCGCCGCCCCGATTCACACCGCACGCCTCGCCCTGGCGCAGGCCACCCGACAGGTTCTCGCAAACGCACTGGGCCTGTTGGGCGTGACCGCACCGGAGAAGATGTAAATGACTGCAGTTGTACACCAGCCCGCCGACTTCAACGAGCTGCCCGCCCACGTGTGGCCGCGAACCGCTCGTCGCGAAGAAGATGGCATGGTCACCATCGGGTGCGTCTCACTGTCGAGCCTGGCCACCGAATACGGCACGCCGCTGTTCGTCGTCGACGAGGAGGACTTCCGCTCCCGCTGCCGCGACATGGCCCAAGCCTTTGGCGGCGGGGAGTTCGTGCACTACGCCTCCAAAGCCTTCCTCACGACCACCATCGCCCGCTGGGTCGACGAAGAAGGGCTGAACCTTGATGTCGCCAGCCTCGGCGAATTACAGGTCGCCCTGGCTGCCGGCTTCCCGGCCGAACGCATCACCTGCCACGGCAACAACAAAAGCCCAGAGTTTTTGCGAACCATCCTCACCGAAGGGGTGGGCCATGTTGTCATCGACTGCCACCAAGAACTCGAACTGCTCGACCTGATGGCAGCACGCGAAAACGTCGTGCAAGAAGTCATGGTGCGAGTCACCCCCGGTATTGAGGCCCACACCCACGAATTCATCGCCACCAGCCACGAGGACCAAAAATTCGGGTTCTCCCTGGCCACCGGCAGCGCCCACCAGGCGGCCCTCGCCGCCGTGCGCGCCGAAAACCTCAAACTGGTGGGACTGCACTGCCACGTCGGCTCCCAGGTCTTCGACGCCGACGGCTTCTCCCTCGCCGCCGAACGCGTGCTGGGGCTGTGGGGAAAGCTGCGCGAAGAGATCCTGGACATCAACCCCGCGGCCGTCGAGGATCTGCAGATTCTCGACCTCGGTGGCGGGTTTGGAATCGCCTACACCGAAGACGAAAAACCCCTCGACGTCGCATCGGTCGCCACCGACATGATCAGTCGCGTCCAGGCCTACGCCTCCTCGCTGGGGTTGCACCCGCCGAAGGTCATGGTGGAACCAGGGCGCGCCATCGCCGGTCCCTCCACCGTCACCGTCTACGAGGTCGGCAACACCAAGGACGTGACCATCAGCGACAAAGCTGCGCGCCGCTACATTTCCGTCGACGGCGGTATCAGCGACAATATTCGCCCCAGCTTGTACCAGGCGGAATACGATGTACGACTGGTCAACCGCACCAGCGAGCAGCCCCTGCTGCAATCCCGCGTGGTCGGCAGCCACTGCGAATCCGGCGACATCCTCATCCACGACCGGCTCATGCCCGGCGATATCGGGGCCGGCGACCTGGTGGCCCTGCCCGCCACCGGCGCCTACTGCTACGGCATGTCCAGCCGCTACAACCACATGATGCGCCCCGCCATCGTTTCCGTGCGCGGAGGCCAATCCCGGCTGATGGTGCGCCGCGAAACTATCGCGGACGTGCTTGCCCTCGAAGTCGGTAACGACTGACGAAGTATCGACAGCACAAACAAGGCGCCGCCCCACTAGAACAGTGGGGCGGCGCCTTGCTTATAGTGCTTATCTTGCTTACATGGTGCGACGTTTTTTAGCTATCGCACTCGAGGAAGACGTAGCAATCTGGGCGCTTTAGCGCGGCAGCGGCAGCGGCTGGATCAGGTGCTGGTCAACAGCCCAGTTGTAGGCGCCGACGATGACGGCAACCAGAACGCCGTAGTAGACGACGGAGTATGCGGCGGAGCCGACGGTAGCGGAGCCGACGGTGGCGGAAGCCAGGGCGCCCTGGCCGAGCTCGTCGGCGTTAGCGACGGTGGCGGAGCCGGTAGCCAGGGAAACGGCAGCGGCGGTAGCGATCAGGCCCTTGGTGAAACGGGTCATGTGAAAACTCCTTGAAGTGAAGTGGGGGAGGGGGATGGGAAAAATTTAGGCGGTGCGCAGCGGCTGAATCAGGCCCTGCTGAACCAGGAAGTTGTATAGGCCAACCAGGATGGCGGCGGAGATGCCCAGGCCGATAACGCGGCTCAGGGCGGAGGAGCCGGCATCCGCGGTGGACTTGACGGCGGTGCTGCCGAGCTGTGCAGACACGGCAGCTTCATTCAGGCCGGTGTCGGCTGCAGTGGCGGTGCCCATGCCCAGGGACAGGGCGGTGGCGGCTGCAACGATGCTGGTGGCGATACGACGGGTGCTCACTATTGAAGCTCCTCACATGTGTTGGGTGTAGGTTGCTGCGCCTGACAGCGGTGCCCGTCGACGCTGTGGGAAAAATTCCATGCGCCGGTGGCTGCTGCGGGTTACGGTCCGGATCCCAACCAAACTAAAACTGTGTGATAGCTCATGTTGGTTTCTCGGTGTGACCTAGGCGTTGCTCCGGAGTTTAGCGTTTAGCTGTGAGCTGCCTGGCAGCGTACAGCCCTAGGGGCTGGGGCTAATGTTGCGCTCGCATGGGTTTCCTGCCGTATGGCCTGGGCAAATGGCGGCCTGCGCAAAGATTTTCAAGCACCCCCGGATGGGGGCAAGGTGGGGGTGAGGTATCACCGTCGGACGAATGAGAGGTTTTGTTTCACTTCCATAGTTTTTGTTGGATTGGCGTGCTGGGGGTGGATGTGAGGGGGTGTAGTCTGCCGAACTGAACTGCTCGGTCTATGATGCATGGAGAAACTTTCACAGCCCCGAAAACCTTCTTGTTTGGAGCAACATGTCCACTGCAGTCCCGACCAGTCCCAAGGCCGGCAAAGGAGCAGGTGCCGAAGTCGGCATCGCGCTGCTCGGCTACGGCACCGTTGGCCAGGCGGTCTACCGCCTGCTGACCGAAAACACCGAGGACTTCACCCACCGCATTGGGGGCCCCGTTGCAGTGCGCGGCGTAGCCGTCAGCGACGCCTCCAAGCCGCGTGAAGGCGTTGATCCCTCTCTGCTGACCGAGGACGCGCACGCGCTGATCGCCCGCGACGATGTCGACGTCGTCGTCGAGGTCATCGGTGGGATTGACTACCCGCGCGAATTGGTGCTCGCCGCGCTGAATAATGGCAAGTCCGTGGTGACCGCCAACAAGGCTTTGGTGGCCGCGCACTCCGCCGAGCTGGCTGAGGCCGCCGACGCCGCCGGCGTCGACCTGTACTTCGAAGCGGCGGTCGCCGCCGCTATCCCCGTGGTCGGCCCGCTGCGCCGCTCCCTGGCTGGCGACAAGGTGAAGTCCGTGATGGGCATCGTCAACGGCACCACCAACTTCATCCTGGACGCCATGGACTCCACCGGCGCCTCCTACGACGACATGCTGGCTGAGGCAACCCGCCTGGGATACGCCGAGGCTGATCCCACCGCCGACGTTGAGGGGCATGACGCCGCCAGCAAGGCCGCCATCCTGGCATCCCTGGCCTTCCACACCCGCGTGTCCTACGACGACGTCTACTGCGAGGGCATTTCCTCGATCACCGCCGAAGACATCGAGGCCGCCCGCACCGCCGGCTACGTCATCAAGCTGCTGGCCGTGTGCGAACGCTTCACCGACGACGCCGGAGTCGAGAAGGTCTCCGCCCGCGTGCACCCCACCCTCGTTCCGCGCGATCACCCCCTGGCCAGCGTGTCGAAGTCCTTCAACGCGGTCTTCGTCGAAGCAGAAGCCGCCGGCCGGCTCATGTTCTACGGCAACGGCGCCGGTGGTAACCCCACCGCCTCCGCTGTCCTCGGCGACCTGGTGGGCGCCGCCCGCAATAAGGTCCACGGCGGCCGCGCCCCCGGCGAGTCCACCTACGCAAACCTGCCGATCGCCGAATTCGGCGATGTGCGCACCCGCTACCACGTCGATCTGCACGTGGAAGACCGCGTCGGAGTGCTTTCCGAAATTGCCTCCAAGTTCGCCCTGAACCAAATCTCCCTGTCCGCCGTGCGGCAGGAAGAATTCAACGAAGGTGCCCGCCTGGTCGTCGTCACCCACGAAGCCAGCGAAAACGACCTCGCTGCCACCGTAGATGCAGTCAAACAACTGCCCGCAGTAAAGTCCGTAAACAGTGTCATCCGACTGGAAGGTGAATAAACCAACATGACCACCCCCATCTACCGCCGCTGGCCGGGCCTTATTGCCGCCTACCGCGACCGCATGCCCTTCGCCCAGGACTGGGAACCCGTCACCCTGCACGAAGGCAACACCCCGCTGGTGCGCGCCAATTACCTGTCTGAGCTCACCGGCTGCGACGTGTACCTGAAGGTGGAAGGCGCAAACCCCACCGGCTCCTTCAAAGACCGCGGCATGACCGTCGCCGTCACCGACGCCGTGCACAACGGCAAAAAGGTGCTGATGTGCGCCTCGACCGGTAACACCTCCGCCTCCGCCGCAGCCTATGCAGCACGCGCCGGCATCAAGTCCTGCGTTCTGATCCCCGAAGGCAAAATCGCCCAGGGCAAGCTCGCCCAGGCCGTCATGCACGGCGCAGAAATCATCCAGGTGCGCGGCAACTTTGACGACTGCCTCGAACTGGTGCAGAAAACCACCACCGAGTACCCCGAGATCGCCCTGGTGAACTCCGTCAACCCGATGCGCATCGAAGGCCAAAAAACCGCTGCCTTCGAAATCGCCGACGGCCTCGGCGACGCCCCCGACATTCACGCCCTGCCCGTCGGTAACGCTGGCAATATCACCGCCTACTGGAAGGGCTACAGCGAGTACTTCGCCGATGGTGTCACCACCAAGCGCCCCATGATGCTCGGCGTGCAGGCCGCCGGCGCGGCCCCCCTGGTCAACGGTGCCCCCGTCACCGACCCGGAAACCATCGCCACCGCAATTCGCATCGGTAACCCCGCCTCCTGGCACGGCGCCGTTGCTGCCCAGGAGGAATCCGGCGGCAAGTTCGTTGCCGCCACGGACGAGAAAATCCTCGAGGCCTACCGGATGATCGCCTCCAAGGAAGGCGTGTTCGTCGAACCTGCATCCGCCTCCTCCTACGCCGGCGTGCTGGCCGCCCACCGCGAAGGCTCCCTCGAGCCGGGCAAAACCATCGTGTGCACGGTCACCGGCCACGGTCTCAAGGACCCGACCACCGCGCTGCTGTCCATGCCGGAACCGACCCCGATCGACGTCGACCCGGCGGCCGTGGTCGATGCTCTCGGCCTGAAATAGCCACACCTTAAGCACCAGCCGCACCCGCGGCTGGTACACCCAACGGCACCCGCGGGACAGCTCCCGACGGGTGCCGTTTGCTACCCGTCACCAACCCCACCTCCGGCGGTGGGGGCAGTCGGGGGAGCCAAAACACTCCCACGCCCGCCGGGTGGAATAAGCTACACACAGAAACCCGCACACCCCACCCGTGGTGGGGGACGTGTCACACCACTCGAGAGGACATCATCCATGGCGCTTGAGCTGCCCGTAGGAACCACCGCCACCGTCAAGGTTCCCGCCTCCTCAGCCAACCTCGGCCCCGGCTTCGACACGCTGGGACTGGCGCTGAGCCTGTACGACACCGTCGAGGTCACCGTCATCGATTCCGGCCTCGACGTCGAAGTACACGGCGAAGGTGAAGGCAGCCTGCCCCTCGACGCCCGCCACCTGGTGGTGCGCGCACTCAACGCCACCCTGCAGGAAATCGGGGTCACCGCACCGGGACTAAAAGTGGTGTGCCACAACAACATCCCGCAATCCCGCGGGCTGGGATCTTCCGCGGCTGCTGCCGTCGCCGGTGTCGCCGCCGCCAACGGACTGGCCGGCCTGCCCCTGAACGACGAGCAGATGGTGCAGCTGTCCAGCGCCTTCGAAGGCCACCCCGACAACGCCGCCGCCAGTGTGCTTGGCAACGCAGTAGTGTCCTGGACGGATATTCCCGTCGATGGGGAAACCCGACCCCAGTACAAGGCGGTCACCGTTCCGGTGCACCCCACCATCAAGGCCACCGCCCTGATCCCGGACTTCAAGGCCTCCACCGAAGCTGTCCGCCGCGTCCTGCCCAGCGACGTTACCCACCTGGACGCCCGCTTCAACGTGTCCCGCTGCGCGGTGATGACCGTTGCGCTCCAGCACCACCCCGAACTGTTGTGGGAAGGCACCCGCGACCGCCTGCACCAGCCCTACCGCGCCGACGTTTTGCCGGTCACCGCGGAATGGGTCAACCGCCTGCGCAACCGCGGCTTTGCCGCCTACCTGTCTGGTGCCGGCCCCACCGCCATGGTGCTATCCACCGAAAAACTGCCCGACACCATCGCCAAGGAAGCCAGCGAGGCAGGCCTGCGAGTGCTGGAACTTGAGGTCGCCGGCGCCGTCGAAATCACCACCTCCTAGTCTCTAGGGTTTCTCAGCCACCAACCAGCCGCCATGAACGCCACCGCAGAATCTCCCCGCACGCTATCTTCGCTGCTTGCCTCCATCAAGCAGGATCTCTTCTCGCGGGCAAACCTGACACTCGCATCGGGTGCGGCTGCTGTTGCCGCCTTGGGGCTTGCTGGTGGCTTCGATGCCGCGCCCCCCGAAATTACCGAGATGGTGGTCGACTCCCAGCAGACCTACCAGGTCGCGCCCTTTGAGTTCGAAGTCGAAAAGGTCTCACCCACCAAGCAGGGAGTAGAGATCAACGTTGTGGCGACAAATTCGACGAAATCGCCAATCGATTCCTTGACCATCTCCCGGATGTTCACCCCACCAACTGACGGCGACAGCAGCGCTGACAGCGCAGACGGTCAAGTCAGCACCTTAGACACCATGGCCTTGGATCCCGATGATGCCCATCCGATGGCCCTGGTGACCCGCGACGGGGGCTTTTTCGGAGGCTACCTCAATCCCGGTGTTCCCAGCCGGCTGACCATCACCCTGCCCTGGTCTGTGGTCAAGCCTGCTGGGAAAGACCACGACGGCAGTCTCCCCGGCGTTGGCGTGTATTCGCTGACCCAGCGGAAAAGCTCCCTAGACTCATCCACCGGATATTTTGATCCGCAGCTCAAGGGTTTTATCCCGGTGGATGCCGAAAAATCGCCGGCGGATCCGGCCCCGCTTGCCGCCACTGAGCAGCCAGGGCCAGCAGGAGAGCAGTCATGAGCGAGAATCCACACAACAGCCCACAGATGGGTGATGATCGCCCCGCTGGTCGCTTCCGGGGCCGCGCGGGTCGCAAGGATTCGGCGCGTCGCGTTGTCTCCGCAGCTACCCACCAGGCCCGCCAACGCGCCCACAATTTGGGCAACGAAGTGCGCGAGGTCGTGGATGCCCAGCCGGAGACCACCGGCCGCGGTGGGGTGCTGGCTTTGGTGTACGTGCTCGCGGCCATGGCCGTAGGTTCCATTGCTCTGGGGGCGTTGCCGAGCCCTGCCGAGATCGCCACCCGCCCATTCGTGTCCCAGGACAGCTCAGCGCAGCTTGGAAGCTTTTCCATCGACAAAGCCAGCTTGACTCCGACCAGCGACGAACGCGTCGCAGTGCTGCTGGTTCAGGCCACCATGACCAGCGCGCGGGAACCGTTTGGGCCCCAGCTGCTTTTGCATAGTGGCGATTCCACCTTTGCGCCCGAACAATACGGTTGCCCGCTGGCGCAGCCGGGTATCCCCACCCCGTGCGAATCACGGTTCCTGGTGCCTGCCGATGTGGAGTTGCCCGCAACGCTGGAGATCTATCGGGGTACCCGCCAGGGTTCATCGGTCATTGAAGTGACGCTTGAATCGGTGGAAAAAACCACCCCCGTAACCCAGTCACCGACACCGCAGCCACCTGTACCGGCACTGCAGCCCCCTGCACCGCCGCTTGAGCTTGGCGATGATCTGGAACCCACCCAGGATGATCTTCTGGCACCACCAGATCCCGCACCCCCAATTGACGGGGAGCAGCCAAACGAACAGCACCAGGTGAGCGTGGAAGGAGATGACCGTGGGTAAACATAGCGCCGACGAGGCGGCTGTGCCCGTCGAGACTCCGGTGGTTGTTGAGCAGCCTTCACGACGTCCCCGCGCTAGCGCCCGCTGGTGGCTTGCTAGTTTGCCTGCGGTGGCACTTGCTGTTGTGGCATCGAGTTACACCTATTTTGAGATCGCCCGCCCGCAGACTTTTTCTTCACCAATTTCTGTGGCCGTCGGCCAGTCGGGTCACTTACACGAGACGACAACTATCGATGACCCGTCGATGCGGGGCAGCAGCACGCGCGATGTTGTTGCCCGGGTTGATGCCTCGGGCCCCATTGACAGGGAAGCTGTGCCGTTTTTCCATCCGCCGGAAGCGAGCAGGTTGTGGGGGGTGCGATTCACCGTGGATGCCGACCCCGACGATGATCTGTTGAACTGCACGGCGCAGCTCGTAGACGATAAGGGGAATGTCTATGGGTATTCGGAGCAGCTGCTCAACATGGATGCTGGCACGGACCTTCCCATCAGTCAGGTTTATGCCTGTGTGCCCGGCAAAACGCCGGGGAATGTGGCGGGCCTACCGCCGCGGCCGGCGCATTACAGCGCGATGTTGATTTTCGTGCTTCCGGAGGGGGTGACTCCGCAGGTGTTCCGGATGGGGTTTCAGCCGCCGAAGATTTTGGAATTTCAGTTGCCGGAGTCCTCGGATGTGCTTTCTAGCAGCAGCTGATCGACGCCTGCGACGACGAGCGGAATGACCACCAGGAAGTAGGCCATCCGGCCCGCGAGAACCGTCCAGGATGCTTGGGCGTCCACCATGAGACCAAACTGGGGGCCGAGCATTTCGTGGACACCCCACGCGATGGCGGATTCCGCGACGCGTGCGCACATGATGGCCAGGCAGAGCGTGGTCATGGGGATGATGCCGGCGGCGGCGATCTTTTTCAGTCCCGTCCAGGTTGATGTGATTGGCCCGGTAATCGGTTTGGTGGCGTTGGCGAGGTATCGCTGTGCTTCGCCGGTGGCACGCGCGCGCACGCTGCGGGCCCACTGCGTGCGGGCATCGGTTTGTGATGCTGCTTCAGTGGTGCTGTCCGCGGGTTGTGCGGTGGCCTGGCTGGTCTTCTTGGCAGCCAGGGTGGAACCGAAGACTACGGCGCCGAGGGCGAGCCAGGCGACGGGAACGACGATGACATCGTCCAGTTTGCCCAAGAGCGCTCCAGCCGCATTGATGCCACCGGTGGCTTTGCTTTCTGCGTTACTTAACCCGGAAAAGGTTTCCGCGATGCTGTTGAGCACCGGCGCAATCACCGCGCGGGTAGACGTCCATTCTTTAATGGCCGAGGTGTTGGCAGCGACGATGACGCTGATGGCGGAAATCCACAGCACCTCGACGTAGGCTGCCACCCCACTGATGCCCAGCTTGGAGGTTCCAAGTGCGAAAAAGCCAATGATTTTGCGGGCGATGATGGTGATCACAACCAGGGCCGCGACCTGGAAGGTGCTGCCCAGGGCCACGCGGGAAAAATCGGTGGAGGCGAAGGTGGTGACCTGTTCGTGGAGTACCGCCTGGCCGATGAAGGTGTGGACGTCTTCTTTGAGGAAGCCGTTGGAGGCGTAGACGGCAAGAAACGGGATCAGCAAGCCACCAATTGTTAACAGGTGGGTGCGGGCGATCGTGGCGCGGGGGGATTTCGGGGAGTGGGGGTCAAGCTCCGCAACGGGCTTGGACTTCAGGAAGCGGGTTCCCGGCTTGAGAACCCACATTGCGATGACCAAGGCGGTCAATAGGGACATGGGGGCAAGGGGGACCAGCAGCCCGCCGAATAGCGGCGAATAGTCGGAGACCGCCGAGGCAGTCCAGAGCACTGCGCCACGGGCTGCTAGGCCGAGGGCGATGCAGGTGAGCAGGGCGGGGAAAAAGCGCACAAACAGGCTGCCGCCTTCGCGCACCACTGAGGTGGCGGTGGACAGTGGGCGGTAAGTGTTTTGATGCGCAGTCACGCCCAAAAGTATAGTGGGCGCACCCTGGGCCTACCCCCGCTATCGGGGCTGGAGTGTGCGGAGGGTGGGATGAGAAAAACCGCCGCGAACAAAACGCTGGCCACTGAGGGGCTTGCTTGTCGCGGCGGTGAGGTTGTGGGGCCGGGGGAGTGGTTGGCTTCGCTATTGGCTCAGTGCCGCGTCGATGTCGACGTCCGGGCCCGGGTAAGACGACTGGGCGCCATGGCGGGTGACGCTGAGGGCTGCGACTTTGACGGCGTGTTTGGCTGCCGCAACGAGATGATCCCCGGCGGCCAGGCGCGCGGCCAAGGCGCCGGCGAATGCGTCGCCCGCGCCGGTGGTATCCACGGCGCTGACACCCGGGGAGGAGACGTGGGTCATGCCGTGCCTATCGGCGACAATGGCGCCCTTTTTGCCGATGGTGATGACCACGGACTCAAAGCCCGCCTCGACAAGGGCTTGGGCCAGGTCTTCCTGGGACACCGTATTGTCCTGGCCACCGAGCTGGGCCAGGGTGGCCGCGCCTTCGTGCTCGTTGACGATCAACGGATTGGCTTTGAGCAGCACGTCCTTTTCGAGGGCGATCACCGGGCCCATGTTGATGACGAAACGGCCGGTGCAGTTCTTCTGGGCGGCCGTGACGGCTTCTGCGGGCAGCTCGCCTTGGACCAGGATGATGCCGCATTGGCGCAGCCGTTGCGCGTGCTTGGTGACCATGTCGGCATCCACCAGGGCATTGGCGCCGGGTACGACGACAATCGAATTTTCTCCGGATTGGTCAACGGTGATGACCGCAAGGCCGGTGGGGGAGTCCACCTCGGCGACCCCGGCGAGATCCACCCCGCTGGCGGTCATGATGGACAGCGCTTCGCTGGCGTTCGCATCGTTTCCGACCGCGCCGACGAAGAACACCTCGGCGCCCTGCAGGCGGGCAGCGACCGCCTGGTTTGCTCCCTTGCCGCCGGGGAGGACGCGGCCGCCGGAGCCGAGCAGGGTTTCGCCGGGCTTGGGGTGGCGATCGACGGTGACGGACAGGTCAGCGTTGATGGAGCCGACGACGGCAATGGAGTTCGAGGGGGTGCTCAACGGAGAAAACCAGCCTTTCAGGCGCTAATGATCGGTAGGGCGCCGCGGCTATTCCTACAGCTCACCGCAGCGTTCATCAGTTCTTGACGCCAGCATACCCCCGATAGGGGGTAAGTGCTTCGCAAGGAAATTTTCGCCACACGCGGATGCGTGGTCGGTGCACGCCGTTGCGGTTTACTGCCCCTGCAAAGCGGGCGTTCGCAGCCGTTCACACCGCAGTTTTCGTGAGGCAAGTCATATAGCGTGATGGCAATCAGTGACGGTCGCCACATTGACCCGTGGGGTGGCCGCAATCCGCAACATATCCCTCCGCAAAGGTGGTGCCCATGACTTCCGCACAGGACCTCAACGGCCAAGTCCTCGACTTCTTCAGCGCGCTTCAACAAGCACTCGATGCCGACGATGCCGCAGCCGCGGCGGAACTGTTCGAACAAGACGGCTACTGGCGTGACCTGACCTCCTTTACTTGGAACCTCACCACGGCAGAAGGACAAGACGCCATCAAAGACATGCTGGAAAACACCCTTCCTGCCTGCCGCATCTCTCACGTCGAACTAGCCGACGGTGCCGGCGCCCCCGTGGAAGAATCCCCCGGGGTCATTCGCGCCTTCGTCACCCTGGACACCCAACACTTCCACTGCCGCGCCGTGGTCCGGCTCCGCAACGGCAAAGCCTGGACACTGCTGACCAGCGCCCGCGAATTGATTGCACACCCCGAACCGGCCGGGCGACGCCGGCCCATGGGGGCAGAACACGGCCGCCGCGAAGACAAACGCAACTGGGCCGATAGGAAAGCCCAGCGCCAAGCCGAACTCGGTGTGAGCACCCAGCCCTACGTGCTCATCATCGGCGGTGGCCAAGGCGGCATCGCCCTAGGCGCCCGACTAAAGCGCCTCGGCGTGCCCGCCATCATCGTCGACAAACACGACCGCTCCGGCGACCAATGGCGCGGCCGCTACCACTCCCTGTGCCTCCACGACCCCGTCTGGTACGACCACCTGCCCTACCTACCATTCCCCGACGACTGGCCAGTATTTACCCCCAAAGACAAAATGGGTGATTGGCTCGAACACTACGTCGGCATCATGGACCTCGACTACTGGTCGCAAACCGAAGCACTGTCCGCCACCTTCGACGATGAGCGCGGACTGTGGGATGTCGTCGTATCCAGAAACGGTGCCGAACACACCCTACACCCCACCCAGCTGGTCTTCGCCACCGGCATGTCCGGGGTGCCCAACATGCCCACCCTGGCCGGGCAAGAACACTTCGCCGGCGAAATCCGCCACTCCAGCCAGCACCCCGGCGGGGCCGCCGACCGCGGCAAACACGTCATCGTCGTCGGCTCCAACAACTCCGCCCACGACATCTGCGCCGACCTCGTCGACAACGGTGCCCACCCCGTCATGCTGCAACGCTCATCCACCCACATCGTCCGCAGCGACACCCTCATGCGCGAAGTCTTCGGCCCGCTGTACTCAGAAGACGCCCTCGAGCAGGGCATCGACACCGACACCGCAGACCTCCTGTTCGCCTCCTGGCCCTACGCACTTCTGGCCGACGTCCACAAACCTGTCTACGACACCATCGCCCAAGACGACGCCGAATTCTATGACGCCCTCGAACGCGCCGGCTTCATGCACGACTTCGGCGACGACGGATCGGGTCTATTCCTGAAATACCTGCGCCGCGGCTCCGGATACTACATCGACGTCGGCGCCTGCGAACTCATCATCGACGGCAGCATCGAACTGCACTCAGGCGTCGAAATCGACCACCTCACCGAAAACACCGCAGTACTGACCGACGGCACACAACTGCCCGCAGACGTCATCGTGCTCGCCACCGGATTCGGATCCATGAACGGCTGGGTCGCCCAACTCATCTCCCCCGAAGCCGCCGACACCGTCGGCAAATGCTGGGGACTCGGATCCGACACGACCAAAGACCCCGGCCCATGGGAAGGGGAGTTGCGCAACATGTGGAAACCCACCCGCCTGAAAAACTTCTGGTTCCACGGCGGAAACCTCCACCAATCCCGCCACTACTCCCGCTACCTCTCCCTGCAACTCAAAGCCCGCTACGAAGGCATGAACACCCCGGTCTACAACCTCCCCGAGGTACACCACACCAGCTAAGACCGCCCCACACCCACATCCCACACCCCACCCACAGCACCACCGGGGGTGTGGGATTCTGTGTACTTGCCACACATCAGCAACACCGCAAACCTGTTTTTGCACGCCAAAGACTTTTCGCACCGAAGAAAACCCACAGAAACAAACACGCACGCCCCAGAGCAAAAGCCACAACCCCAAAAAACCACGGCCTAAGCCCCGATATCCAGCACAGCTAGCGCACACAGTCACAATGATGGTGAGATGTGGTGTATGACAAGCACAAACACATCCGAGGCCCACGTGCTGCCCACCAGCAAAGCCGCCCCCTTGCTGCTGGCACTCCTCGTCGCCGTCTTCGCATTCCAGCTCAACGCCTCCATGCTCAGCCCCGCGCTCGCCACCATGCAGCGCGAACTGAACACCACCGACGCCCAGATCGGCATGAGCCAAACCGCGTTCTTCACCGCCGCAGCCCTGTTCTCCCTCTTCCTGCCCCGCTGGGGAGACCTGGCAGGACGCAAAAAAATCCTCATGGGCATGCTCGCCATCACCGCACTCGGCTGCATCATCAGCGCACTAGCCCAAGGCGTCGGCATGCTCTTCGCCGGCCGCATCATCCAAGGCGTCGCCGGCCCCGTCGTGCCCCTATGCCTGATCATGCTGCGCGCCCACGTCCCCAACGACAAGCAATACGCCTTCCTCATGGGCATCCTGACCTCCATCAACGGCGGCATCGCCGGCGTCGACGCCCTGGCCGGCGGCTGGCTAGCCGACCACCTCGGCTTCCGCTCCATCTTCTGGACCATGGCCATCATCTGCGGACTCGCCGTCATCGCCATCGGCACCCAAGTCCACGAAACCTACGCCGAAGTCCGCCAACCCATGGACTGGGCCGGCACCGTACCACTGGTCATCGGCCTCGGCGGCATCCTGCTCGCCTTCAACGAAGCCGGCAAACTCGCCGACGCCAACTGGATCGCCGTCACCATCATGATCCTCATCGGCCTGGCAGCCCTCGTCGCCTTCTGGAAGATCGAAACCACCTCCACCCACCCCCTCGTCAGCACCCACTACCTCAAACAACGCCGCACCTGGGCACTGCTGCTGACCACCACCCTCACCATGACCGGCGTCTTCGCAGTCATGAACGGCCTCGTACCCAACCTCGCCCAAGCAGATAACGGCGCCGCCATGAGCGCCGACATCGTCTCCTGGTACACCCTCACCCCCTACGCCCTCGCCGGACTCGTCATGGGCCCCATCGCCGGCAAAATGGCCGGCGGCATCGGCTACCTCCGCGTCCTCCAAATCGGCCTGGCCGGAACCATCGCCGGACTCATCGCCCTCGCCTTCGTCGTCGACCACATCAACGGCCCCCTCCTGCTCGCCCTGTCCATCTTCATCGGCATCACCTACGCCGGCATCACCAACATCATGCTCAACGGCCTCGGCATCGTGCTCTCCCCAGCCGACAACCAGGGCTACCTACCCGGCATGAACGCAGGAGCCTTCAACATGGGCGCAGGCCTAAGCTTCGCCATCCTCTTCGCGGTACTCACCGCCAGCGACTACCGCATCGCCACCTTCACCGGCGTCGGCATCCTCATTGCCGCCTTCGCCACCAGCCTCATGATCCCCCGCCCCGAACGACTCACCGACTAACCCAAAAACCGGGAAAGGACACCCCATGACCCACAACATCATCCTCGACTGCGACCCCGGCCACGACGACGCCGTCGCCATCATCCTCGCCGCCGGCAACCCCGCCATCAACCTGCTAGGCATCACCACCGTCGGCGGCAACCAAACCCTGCCCAAAGTCACCCACAACGCCCTCAGCGTCTGCCGCGTCGCCCGCATCGACACCGAGGTCTACCCCGGCTGCGGCCGCCCACTAGTCCGCGCCGTCGAAGTCGCCGAAGACATCCACGGCGACAGCGGACTCGACGGCGTCGAACTGCCCGAACCCCTCAAACCCGCACACACCACCCACGCCGTCGACTTCATCATCGACACCGTCATGAACAGCGAACCCGGCACCATCACCCTCGTACCCACCGGGCCACTGACCAACATCGCGCTGGCCGCCCGCAAAGAACCCCGCATCGTCGAACGCGTCAAAGAAGTCGTCCTCATGGGCGGCGGCTACCACGAAGGAAACTGGTCCGCCGTCGCAGAATTCAACATCAAAGTCGACCCCGAAGCCGCCCACATCGTCTTCAACGAACCATGGCCCGTCACCATGGTCGGCCTCGACCTCACCCACCAAGCCCTGTGCACCCCCGACGTAGAAAAAACCATCCACGAACTCGGCACCGAATGCTCCGACTTCGTCGTCGGACTCATGGGCTTTTTCCGCAAGGCCTACCAAGCCAACCAAGACTTCATCGACCCGCCCGTCCACGACCCCTGCACCATCGCCTACCTCATCGACCCCACCGTCGTCACCACCAAAAAAGTCCCCATCGACGTCGAACTACGCGGCGACATCACCTGCGGAATGACCGTCGCAGACTTCCGCGGACCCGCACCCGAAAACTGCCACACCCAAGCCGCAGTCACCCTCGACCACGCGCGCTTCTGGCAACTCGTCACCGACGCCATCGCCAGCGTCGAGACCCGCCCCAAACTCTAAACACCCCACCACAGCAACAGGCGCCCCGTTTTCACCAACAAAAACGGGGCGCCTTCGCCGTCCCACCACTACTTCTCGCCAGGACCCTTCAGCTTAATCACCGTGTACTCACCATCACGCAAATGCTGACGCAAATCCTTCTTATCGAACTTATCCACACTCGTCTTATCGATGTGATCCACAAACGTCCAATACTCCGGCAACATCCACGACGGCAACGACGCCCGCAAATGATCACGCAACCGCTCAGCAGTCTGACGATCCTCCCGCTCACCACGAGGAACAAAACTCTGCAACACCGTCACCGCCAACGGACGCTCACCCCACTTCTCATCCGGATTACCAATCACAGCAGCCTCAACCACCTCCTCAGCCTCCATCACCAAATTCTCCAACTGCACCGAATAAATCCACTCACCACCAGAACGAATCACATCGCGGGCACGATCCTCAATCGTCAAATACCCATCCTTGGACACACTGCCCACATCCCCCGTACGCAACCACCCATCAGCAGTAAACTTCTCCCGCGCATCAGACACCGCCTCACCACGGAAAACACTCGCCGAACCGCCCTCATCAGTCGCCGAAGAGTGATAGTACGAACCAGTCACCCAATTACCCCGCACCTGAATCTCACCCTGGTTACGATCCGTACCCGTCACATTCTCGCCATCACTAACCACCCGATACTCCAACGACGCCGGAAAACGCCCCTGCGAAATCCGATAACCCCACCGAGCCTCACCATTAGCACCACTCGGAGGACGCGCAACAGTACCAATCGGCGACGTCTCCGTCATACCCCACACGTGCACCACATCCACGCCATACTGCTCCTCCCACATCTTGATCAAAATCGGCGGAGCAGGAGAACCACCCACAAAAATCTCCGTCAAACTCATCCGCTCCGGAGGATTCTTCATGTAATGCACCATCAAAGAAATCCACAACGTCGGAACACCATGAGCCATACGCGGATGCGTCGCCGCAATAATCCGCGCCAACGCCGGCGCCGACACATCCTTACCCGGAAACACCAAAGGAGCCCCACACGCAAACGCCGCCACCGGCACACCCCACGACAACACGTGATAAATCGGCACACAACACAAAAACGGATTACCATGCGACACCGCAAAAGAATCCGTCGTTCGCAAACTCATCGAATGCAAATAAATCGACCGATGAGAATACACAACCCCCTTCGGAGCACCCGTCGTACCCGTCGAATAACAAATCGCCGCCGCAGTACGCTCATCCAACACTGGCCAATCAAAAGACGCCGAACGACCATCCAACAACGCCTCATAGGAATAACACGCCACCGAATCCCCAAACAGCGCCGCCAACTCACCCAACGGCTCCACCCCAATAAACACCACCGCCCGCACCCGCGGACACTCAAACTCCTCCATAATCGCAGCCAACTGACCAGCCAAACGAGGATCACACACAATTACCTCATCACCAGCGTGATTAATAATGTGCGCAATCTGATCATTCATCAGCTGCTTATTCAACGGATTAAACACCGCCCCCATGCATGCCACCGCAAAAAACGTCTCCACATGCTCGGCACAGTTATACATAAACGTCCCCACCCGCTGATCCCCACAAACCCCCAACTCATCCTGCAAAGCATGCGCCAACGCCGCAGCACGCGCCCCCACCGACGCAAACGTCGCCACATCATGGCCATCACCATCCAACGTCGAAATCGTCGTCGAACCGTGAATCTTCGACCCATAATCCAAAATACGAGAAATGTTCAAAGGAACATCCATCATGGTGCTCAGCATGCCCACCACTCTAGCGGGACACCCCCACACACAAAGGCCACACCACCGAAACAGCAGCACCCCCAGGCGGCGCGCCGGGCACTAATTGGGAAAAACCTAGCGGCGGTGCGGTACACTAAGACGCGATAATCCAGGAGCATGTCGCGCGCCCGACGGAAGCAACCGCCGAGCAGTGGCCCGTGGCGCAGGATTACTGAGGGGTAAACGTCAATCGACACGACATCGATAACACCCCACACCAATCATTCCCGTCGCGGTGTTGGCCCACAGCCAACAATGCGTAACTCTCATGGCATGTTCATCACGGCTCCGGCACACCCAAAGGTGAAAGCTCGAAGCCGCATCGCCGAGACTCCGGCCGTTAGCACCGGCACGATCCGACAGAGATGAACAGCGCCGTTTCTCTCAGAAGAAGCACCCACTTAGTGGTGTCACTCAGCATCGAGCCGTGAGAGGGATTTCTGCGGTTATTGCACACCACTCGCCTCTTATGTCTTCAGAGTCGGGTTCACGCTTAAGAAAACACCTAGCCAGCCCCTGCGCGCTTCATGTCGTCACAGGATGATGCCACAGGCAGTGCACCCAGTGTTTTCCTTGGAGCCCCATGGCGCCAACGCAGCGGAAAAAATTTTTACGAGCCTCAACACAAATCATCGTGTCGCGAGCTTGTAGCAAAAAACTCACGTTTTTATGACGAACCAGGGCGCCACAGGGGCGCTAAACGTCACACAACACAGAATGCAGTACACCGGGCGCCACCAGCTCAACGCGAGCTAGGGCAGCGTGCCACACCAGGCTTACTGCAATGAAAGGAACTCTGTGACCGAGCACGACACTCAGAGCGGTGCAGGCAAAGACCTTGCATCACTGCGTCTCCCGGAGCTGAAGAAAATGGCTCAGGAGATGGGGATTCGGGGGATCTCCGGAAAGCGCAAGTCGGATCTGATTGCCATGATCCAGTCTGGCGGCGCTGCTGCTGCAACGGAGGCCGCAGCGCCGGCCCGCCGTCGCCGCCGCGCGGAAAATACCGAAGACACCCAGGCCACGGTGGCTGAGAACACCCAGGACCAGCCTGCTGAGGAACAAGCCCAGCAGCCCAAGCCGCGCACCCGCACCCGTCGCCGCGCCCAGAATGAGGCGAACGACGACGCTCCCGCACAAGAGTCGCCCAAGTCGTCCGAAGATTCCGACGACGATCGTGATCGCGACCGCGATCGTGGCCGACGCAACAACCGTCGTCGCAACGACGACCGCGACAACGAGCAACGCCACCAAACCGAGGACTCCTCCGGAAAAGAAGATTCCGAAGAGACCGATGAAAACGGTCAGCCCGTCCGTTACGAATCGCGCTCCGCTGCTCGCCGCGCACGACGCAACCGCGCACGCCAAAACCAAAAAGACCGCCGTCGTGGACGTGACCGCGACGACCGCGATCAAGAACGCGACGATCACTCCGATCGCGACAACCGCGACCGTGATCGTGATAACCGGGATAACCGTGACCGCGATCGTCGTGGAGACCGCAACGATCGCGACGACGATCGTCGCCGGGGCCGCAACCGCCGCGACCGTGGTCGTGGACGTGACCGCGATAACCGCGATCGTGATAACCGGGATCGGGACAACCGCCAGGATGACCACGATGACTCCAACCTGCAGTATGTTGGCGGCATTTTGGACATCGTCGACAACAACGTCGCATTCCTGCGCACCACCGGCTACAACTCATCGCCGGCCGATGTCTTCGTTAATCCCCAGATGATTCGCCGCTTCGGTTTGCGCCGCGGCGACGCCATCACCGGAGCTATCAAGCCGGGCCGCGAAACCACCCATGGTTCCGGTCGCAACCGCGCCAAGTACAACCCGTTGGCACGCGTCGACACGGTCAACGGAATGAGCGTCGAGGAAGCCCGTCAGCGTCCCGACTTTGCCAAGCTGACCCCGCTGTACCCCAACAAGCGTTTGCGTCTGGAAACCGACCCGAAGGTCTTGACCACCCGTGTCATCGACCTCATCATGCCGATCGGTAAGGGACAGCGCGCGCTGATCGTGTCGCCTCCGAAGGCCGGTAAGACCACCATTTTGCAAAACATTGCAAACGCGATCGCGACCAACAACCCCGAGTGCTACTTGATGGTCGTTCTGGTCGACGAGCGCCCCGAAGAGGTCACCGACATGCAGCGCAGCGTGAAGGGCGAAGTGATTGCTTCGACCTTCGACCGCCCGCCGAGCGAGCACACCACCGTCGCTGAGCTGGCCATCGAGCGCGCAAAGCGTTTGGTGGAGCAAGGCCAGGACGTCGTTGTCCTGTTGGACTCCATCACGCGACTGGGCCGTGCCTACAACAACAGCTCGCCCGCCTCCGGCCGAATCCTGTCCGGTGGTGTCGACTCCAACGCCCTGTACCCGCCTAAGCGCTTCCTGGGTGCTGCCCGCAACATCGAAAATGGTGGCTCCCTCACCATCATCGCTACGGCAATGGTGGAGACCGGTTCCGCCGGCGACACCGTGATCTTCGAGGAATTCAAGGGCACCGGTAACGCTGAGCTCAAGCTGGATCGCAAGATTTCCGAACGCCGCGTTTTCCCCGCGGTCGACGTCAATCCTTCCGGCACCCGTAAGGACGAGCTGCTGCTCGGCCCGGAGGAAGCTCGCGTCATGCACAAGCTCCGCCGAATCCTGTCCGCGCTCGATAACCAGCAGGCTATCGACCTGCTGATCAAGCAGCTGAAGAAGACGAAGAACAACGGCGAGTTCTTGATGCAGGTCATGAGCTCCGAGCACATGGCGATCGACGACGGCGAGGAGGATTACTCCTAATGGCGAACCAAGTTTCCGCTGTTGACGACATCCTGGCCGAATACCAGGGTCTGGAGGCGCAGCTTGCGGATCCGGAGCTGCACAACGATCCCGCAGCCGCCCGCAAGGTCGGTAAGCGCTACTCCCAGCTGCAGCCCATCATCAAAGTGCACAACGAGCTCAGCCAGGTTCGAGAAGATCTCGAAGCTGCAAAAGAGATGGCCTACGAGGACTCCGAGTTTGCGGCTGAAGCTGAGCGTTTGGCCGGCGAGGAAGTCGAGCTGGAAGAAAAACTGGCCGACCTTCTTGCGCCCCGTGACCCGCACGATCCGGACGATATCGTCATGGAAATCAAGTCGGGTGCCGGCGGAGAAGAAGCTGCCTTGTTTGCTGGCGAGCTTGCCCGTATGTACCAGCGTTACGCTGAAAAGCACGGCTTTACCACTGAAGTTCTGGGCGTGAACGAATCCGATCTTGGTGGTGTCAAAGACATGACCATGACGATTCGCTCCAAGCAACCCAGCGCTGACGGCGCATGGTCTGTGTTCAAATTTGAGGGCGGCGTGCACCGTGTGCAGCGCGTTCCGGTGACCGAATCCCAGGGTCGCATCCAGACTTCGGCTGCTGGTGTGTTGGTCTACCCCGAACCCGACGAGGTTGGCGAAGTCGAAATCGACGACAAGGATTTGCGCATCGACGTCTACCGCTCATCCGGTAAGGGTGGCCAGGGCGTGAACACCACCGACTCCGCTGTGCGAATCACGCACTTGCCGACCGGCATCGTGGTGACCTGCCAGAAGGAACGTTCCCAGATCCAGAACAAGGCGCGAGCCATGCAGGTTTTGGCAGCACGATTGCAGCAGCTGGCGGAAGAAGCCGCCGATGCTGAAGCTGCGGAAGGCCGCGCCGCGCAGATTCGTACGATGGACCGTTCGGAACGTATCCGCACCTATAACTGGCCGGAAAACCGCATCAGCGATCACCGCATCGGCTACAAAGCCAACAACCTCGACACCGTCCTCAATGGCGGTATGGAGGATCTGTTTGAAGCTTTGCAGGCCGCCGACCGTGCTGCCCGCCTAGAAGCGGAACAATAAGCACACTCGTGGTGATGGCGCTGTGAGAAATATCGTGGCGAAAGCTGCAGCCACCCTCGCTGAGGCGGGGGTGGCATCGCCATCGGTTGATGCTGGAATTCTTGCTGAGCAGGCTTTTGGGATCGACCGTTTAGCGCTGTCTTTTGCTGATGCTCCCCAAGAGCCTGCCCAGCTTCGGCGTTTTGAGCAGATGGTCGCTCGTCGCGCGCAGCGCGAGCCTTTGCAGCATATTTTGGGTTATGCCCCGTTTTATGGCCTGGAGTTTTCCGTCGGTCCTGGGGTTTTTATTCCTCGTCCGGAAACCGAGTCTTTAGTTGAGATGGCGGTGCAGGCAGCACGACGGGCGATTGCTGCTGGGGTTGCGCATCCCGTCATTGTTGATGCGTGTGCCGGGAGTGGGGCAGTAGGGGTCACTCTTGCTCACCAGGTGCCGGAGGCTCGGGTGGTGTGCATTGAACTCCACGATGAGGCGTTGGTTTTCTTAGAACGCAATGCCAGTCGCCTAGCGCCGGTAGAGATTGTGCAGGCTGATGCCACCGATGTTGGGGTGCTTGATGCTGTGCTGCCGCAACGGGAGTGCGTGGATGTTTTTGTGTCTAATCCTCCCTATGTGCCAGTAGGCCAGGCTACGGACGTGGAGACTGCTACGGATCCTGCCACGGCGGTGTTTGCCAGTGATGGTGGCATGGCGATCATTGATCCGTTGGTGCAGGTTGCCGCTACGTGGTTGAAGCCTGGTGGGTTTTTTGCGGTGGAGCATGATGATTCCACGCAGTCGCGTGTTGTTGAAGCCGTGCGCTCCGGTGGTTGTTTTGTTGATGTGCGTGGGTGTAGCGATTTGGCGGGCAGGCCCCGTTTTGTGGCTGCGAGTAAAATCGTTTAACACCGTTGCACATTGAGTTGTTGGTTGCGCCGGTCAAGGTTTAGACCACACAACTTAATCGTCTAGTGACGTTTTACTGGTGGGCTGTTGGCTCATCGGTGCTTTATTTTTATTGCTGATTTTTTATACCTAGAAGAGGTCTTCATCCATGAGCCGTATCTATGATTGCTCCGACGCGGAGTCTCGCGAGCTGGGTTTGCGTGCTGCACACAATGCTGTGGAGGCGGGCCGTTTGGTGGTTTTGCCGACGGATACCTTGTATGGCATTGGGTGTAATGCTTTTGATAATGACGCGGTGGCAAAGCTCTTGGAGACCAAGCATCGTGGTCCGGATATGCCGGTTCCGGTATTGGTGGGTTCTTGGGATACGGCTAAGGGGTTGGTGCGTGAGTTCACGCACCATGCTGATGTGCTGATTAAGGCTTTTTGGCCGGGTGGTTTGTCGTTGGTGGTTCCGCAGGCTCCGAGTTTGCCCTGGAACTTGGGTGATACGCGGGGCACGGTGATGTTGCGTATGCCTTTGCATCCGGTGGCTATTGAGTTGTTGCGCAAGACGGGGCCGATGGCGGTGTCTTCTGCCAATATTTCTGGCCAGCCGCCGGCGACGACGGCGCAGGATGCGAAGGCCCAGTTGGGTGCTGCGGTGAGCTGCTATTTGGATGGTGGTTCGTGTCCGCAGGCGGTGCCGTCGACGATTGTGGATCTTACGGCGCGGACGCCTCGTATTTTGCGTCAGGGCGCGATTAGCGTTGAGGCGATTGCGGCGGCGTTGGACCTGGATCCGTCTGTTTTGGTGTAGCTGATGGGTGCTGGTGGAGCGGGTGTCCCGCTGCGTGAACTTGGCCTGGTTTTTTTGGTCGCTTGCGTTGTCACGTATTTGGCGACGGGGTTGATTCGCTATGTGATGGTTCGTTCGGGTCGGATGATGGAGATCCGGGATCGCGATGTGCATGATATGCCGAAGCCCCGTTTGGGTGGTGTGGCCATGTTTAGCGGTTTTGTTGCGGCGGTGTTGCTTGCTGACCAGTTGCCGGCCTTGACTCGTGGCTTTAAGCCGGTGACGCCTGAGATGGATGCGGTGATTTGGGGGGCGTTCATCATTGTGGCGGTGGGGGTGTTTGACGATCTTTTTGATCTGGATGCGTGGACGAAGTTGGTGGGGCAGATCGCTGGGGGCTTGACGATGAGTTTGATGGGCTTGTCGTGGTCGTTTATTTATTTGCCGTTTGGGGATACCACGGTGGTGTTGGATCAGTACCAGTCGGTATTTTTGACGACGTTTTTTGCTGTGGTGGTGATGAATGCGATCAATTTTGTTGACGGTTTGGATGGTTTGGCTGCTGGGCTTGGGGGCATTTCGGGGATGGCGTTGTTGGCGTTCTCGTTGATCATTTTGTATGACCAGGGTGGGACGGTTGCTGCGTATCCGCCGGCGATTATTGGGGCTGCGTTGTTGGGGATTTGTGCGGGATTTTTGCCGCACAATTTTGAGCCTTCTCGTATTTTTATGGGGGATTCGGGTGCGATGTTGTTGGGGTTGTTGTTAGCGGCTGCGTCGACGAGTGCTAGTGGCAAGATCAATATGTCGTTGTATGGGGGCGCGGATACTGTGGGTTTGATGGTGCCGTTGATGGTGGTTTTTGGTGCTTTTAGTATTCCGGTGATCGATTTGGTGATGGCTGTGGTGCGTAGGACCCGTGATGGTCGTAGTCCGTTTGCTGCGGACAAGATGCATTTGCATCACCGGTTGTTGGATTTGGGTCATACGCATCGTCGGGTGGTGTTGGTGTTGTATGCGTGGATGTTTGCGTTGGCGTTGGGGACGGTGTCTTTTGCGGCGTTTCCAGCGGTGGTTGCTGCGGTGGTGATGTTGGCGGGGATTGTGTTTGCAGCGGTGTTTACTGCGGTGCCGGTGTTGCAGGAGCGAAAGACTGCGGATGTGCCTGGGGAGGCTGTGCATCCGGTAGGATAAGCGCTCATGACTTCTTCGGCTACGAGCACTGTTGAGTATTCTGACGACCAAACTGCGCCGATTCGTGCGGGTATCAAGGTTGGCGCCTTGTCCGTTGCGGTGATTACTGTGGTTGCTTTGGTGTTGTTTGGGGTGTTGTTTGGTTTGCCGGGGGTGTGGGGTGCGTTGATTGGTGCTGCTATCGGGGGTGGGTTTGTGGCGTTGACGGCGGTGAGTGTGTTGGTTACGGCGCGGACGTCGCCGTCGACGACGGGTGCTGTGGTGTTGGGTGGGTGGTTGTTGAAGATCGTGATTTTGTTGATTGTGTTGTTCGCGATTCGGGATTTGTATTTTTATAACCACGTGGCGTTGTTTGTGACTGCTGTGGCGGCGTTGTTGGCGATGCTGGGTAGTGAGGTTTTTGGTGTGATGAAGTCTCGGACGACGTATATCGGTGGTTAGTTTTTAGCCTGTGTGGCTCGTGGCTGGCCTGGCCACGAGCTTTTTGTGTGTGTGGGTTGTGGTTGGGGGTGGGGGATAACGTTGGGTGGGGGTGTTTGTGGGGGTGAGTTGGGGCGGTGTGGTTGGTGTGTGGTTACCCACGGAAACAACATTTTTGGTATTGAAAATGAGCGTTTATAGGGTGCGTTGATGTCCGTTCCTTTGGGGGTGGCTGGCGTCTGGGGTGTGTAGTGCTTAGGGGTGGGGTTGGCGCTGGAGGTGTCGTGGTAGTCGGTTGTGGGGTTGTTGTGTTGGGACGTGGTGTGATGGCTGAGAAAATGGGCCGGCTGGGGCGGGTGTGACTCTAGAGGTGGGTGTGTTTTATTGGTGGTCTTGCGGGGTCTTGATATGTGCAGGCAGGGGGCATTGTGTGGTG
This sequence comes from Corynebacterium aquilae DSM 44791, assembly GCF_001941445.1. Taxonomy (NCBI): domain Bacteria; kingdom Bacillati; phylum Actinomycetota; class Actinomycetes; order Mycobacteriales; family Corynebacteriaceae; genus Corynebacterium; species Corynebacterium aquilae. The sequence goes on from NZ_CP009245.1 coordinate 1,194,647, forward strand.
TTTTTGAGCAGGGGAGAAGGGCTGCTTGTTGGGGCGGTGGAAACGTGAGGAAAAACGCAAAATTCGCGGGGGTAGATTAAGACTGTTACGGGGGTATGTGACAGACCTTACAGAGGGGTAGAAATGGTGTACTACCTGCACGCATTCCTGCGGAACTTTTCTGTGTTCAGCTACCCCCGACCATACTTACCTAAAACCCCAAGGGTGCTGCTAGTGTTTTGTGCGGGTCTTGAACTGGCCACTTCTACGCCTGCGTAAAAAACTTGTTTGTTTCCCGGTGCATCGCACTGGGGGATGAGGGGTGCGGGCGCACACGTCACCAACCACCACGGTTGGGATGGGAACTGGTTATAGGCGAGACACCCAGTGATCGCCGCGCTGATGTGCGACGGAATCCGTGGCGATCCAGACTCACTTTCAGACGTCCATCGCACCGCTTTCACCGCCACGCTTTCGGTGGAATGCGGCCCGAACACGGGAGAGAACCCTGAGCGTTTCAGTCTTGTCCATGAAGGGGTCGTTCCACGCCCCCACTTTGGACCATGAATTTTTCCCGGGGCACGTCGAGGGCACGAGCAACAAAGGTGAGACCGGTCACGTCGTCAATATGTGGCTGACCGATTTCGCTGGTGGCGCCTTTGCCCTTGACCGTCTGATGCTCGTCCGTCTGCTGATGACGGCAATTGTCGCGATTTTCTTCCTGATCGCTATGCGAAACCCCAAGCTGGTTCCGTCTGGCCTTCAGAACGTCGCTGAGGTGTTCCTGGACTTCGTCCGGATCCACATCGCTGAGGAGATTCTGGGCAAGAAGGAGGGACGTCGCTTCCTTCCTCTGCTGGCAACGATGTTCTTCGTCGTCTTCGCCACGAACCTGCCCTCCGTGATCCCTGGTTTGAACGTCTCTCCGAACGCCCGTATCGGTATGCCCCTGGTGTTGGCCATCTTTGGTTACATCGCCTTCGTGTGGGCCGGTGCGAAGCGTTACGGCTTCTTCAAGTACGTCAAGAGCTCGGTGGTTATTCCTAACCTGCCGTTCCTTCTGCACTTCCTTGTGGTGCCGATTGAGGCCTTCTCCACCTTCATCATGCGACCGGCCACTTTGACTCTGCGTCTTATGGCCAACATGCTCGCCGGCCACATCATCCTGGTCCTGCTGTTTTCTGCTACGAACTTCTTCCTCTGGCAGGCAAACGCATGGTCCGTTGTTTCCGGCGTCACCATCCTCGCGTCTATTGCATTCACGATGTTCGAGCTGCTGGTTATCTTCCTGCAGGCTTACATCTTTGCTCTGTTGTCCGCTGTGTACATCGAGCTGTCGTTGCACGCCGACGAACACTGACCCTAAAAACTGCCCCGACATGACAATCACTTCCTCGCCATCACACGCCGCGAAAACCGGTGTGGCGGGGACGGGACATCAAGGTCATCTGAAAACCTCACACACTTGTTCAGCCCAGCGCCGAAACTATGGCCTGGGCACCTAGAAAGGGAACGGAAACCCACATGAACGACATCCTCCTCCTCGCTGCTGACGAAGCCACCAAGTTCAACGGTCTCGGCACCATCGGCTACGGCCTGGCCACCATCGGCCCGGGCCTCGGCATCGGCATCCTCGTGGGCAAGGCCCTCGAGGGTATGGCACGTCAGCCCGAGATGGCTGGCCAGCTTCGTACCACCATGTTCCTGGGTATCGCCTTCGTTGAGGCCCTCGCCCTGATCGGCCTCGTTGCCGGCTTCCTGTTCTAAGACGCTTTTTTCTAAAAAGTCCTAGACCAAGAAAGACACTGCACTATGACCGACGTCATTACATACTTGGCTGAAGAAGCCGAGGGTGGAGTCGTACTCCCGCTGGAGCACGGCAACAACCCTCTGCTTCCGATGCCGTACGACATGGTCTGGTCCGTAATCCCGCTTATCGTCGTCCTCCTGTTGTTCGCGAAGTTTGTGCTTCCGAAGTTCCAGGAAGTGCTCGCTGAGCGTGAGGACAAGATCCAGGGCGGCATCCAGCGCGCCGAGGCCGCACAGGCCGAAGCCAAGGCAGCCCTTGAGAAGTACAACGCACAGCTCGCCGAAGCCCGCGCCGAGGCCGCACAGATCCGCGAAGAAGCCCGCGATAAGGGCAAGCAGATCGTTGCGGACATGAAGGCACAGGCAACGGAAGAGAGCAACCGCATCATCGAGTCCGGTGAAAAGCAGCTCCTGGCCCAGCGTGAGCAGGTCGTCAGCGAACTGCGTCGCGAGATGGGTCAGACCTCTATCGACCTGGCCGAGCGTCTGCTCGGGGAGCAGCTTTCCGATTCCGTGAAGCGCTCCGGCACCATCGATAGCTTCCTGTCCACCCTCGACACCGTGGCACCGGCAGGAAAGTAGGCGACTATGCACGCAGCAAGCCGCGAAGCACTGGCAGCACTCGACAAGCACCTCGACACCGCACTGTTCGGTATCGACAACGGTGTTGCCGTGGCCGCACAAGCCGGCGCGGAAATCTTCGACGTGGTGGAAGTCCTCGACGCTGATCGCGCACTGCGCGTCGCCGTCGCTGATTCCTCCGCGGAAGCTTCCCAGCGTTCCGGCCTGATGTCGGCAGTCTTTGGTGGCAAGGTGTCGGACTTTACTGCCGGCATCCTCACCTTTGCTGCGGCCCAGACCTGGTCCACCCCGCGCGAAATGCGCGCCGGTCTCGTGGCCTGTGGGCGACGTGCGATGCTCCGCTCTGCTGAGCACCAGGGACAACTCGGACAGGTGGAGAGCGAACTCTTCCAGCTGAGCCGAATCCTGGACAAGCAACCGCAGCTGACTCAGCTGCTGAGCGACCGCACCGCAACCCCGGCCGCCAAGCGCGACCTGCTCGCCAAGGTCCTCTACGGCAAAGTAACCGCCGTCACCGAGGCTCTGGCACTGCAGGCAATTGGGCGCCCCGAGCGAAACCCCATCGACGACATGGCCTCCCTGGCCGACACTGTGGCAGCGCTGCAGGGTCGACAGGTCGCCTCCGTTGTTGCGGCATCCGCTCTTAACGCCGGGCAGGTACAGGCACTGGAAGAAAAACTGGGCCGAATTTACGGTCGTGCGATGTCCATCCACACTGAGGTTGATCCCAGCCTCCTCGGTGGAATGGTCATCCGCGTTGGCGATGAAGTTATCGACGGCTCTACCTCGGGCAAGCTCGAGCGTATGCGCACCGTTATGGCGTAACTCATCCAACCGACACACGACACAAACACATTTCACATGCTGGAAGAAACAACCGAGAGCAGGAAGAACATGGCGGAGCTGACGATCTCCTCCGACGAGATCCGTAGCGCGATTGCGAACTACACCTCGAGCTACTCCCCGGAGGCCTCCCGTGAGGAGGTCGGCGTGGTCATTTCGGCAGCTGACGGTATCGCCCAGGTTTCGGGCCTCCCGTCAGTTATGGCGAATGAGCTGCTCGAGTTCCCGGGCGGCGTCATTGGCGTCGCACAGAACCTCGACACCGACAAGATCGGTGTGGTGGTCCTGGGTAACTACGAGACTCTTAAAGAGGGCGACGAAGTAAAGCGGACCGGTGAGGTCCTCTCCATCCCGGTCGGGGACGCGTTCCTTGGCCGCGTTATCAACCCCCTGGGCCAGCCCATCGACGGCCTGGGCGAAATCCAGGCTGAAGAAGACCGCGTCCTGGAGCTGCAGGCACCCTCCGTGCTGCAGCGCCAGCCCGTCGAAGAGCCGCTTCAGACCGGTATCAAGGCTATTGACGCCATGACCCCGATCGGTCGCGGCCAGCGTCAGCTGATCATCGGCGACCGCAAGACCGGTAAGACCGCAGTCTGCCTGGACACCATCCTTAACCAGAAGGCTAACTGGGAATCCGGCGACAAGAACAAGCAGGTTCGCTGCATCTACGTCGCAATCGGTCAGAAGGGCTCCACCATCGCAGCGGTCCGCAAGACCCTCGAAGAGCACGGCGCCCTCGAATACACCACCATCGTTGCCGCCCCGGCATCCGACTCCGCCGGCTTCAAGTGGCTGGCACCCTTCGCAGGTGCCGCACTGGGCCAGCACTGGATGTACAACGGCAACCACGTCCTGGTGATCTACGATGATCTGACCAAGCAGGCCGAGGCCTACCGTGCGATCTCCCTTCTGCTGCGCCGCCCGCCGGGCCGCGAAGCATACCCGGGCGACGTCTTCTACCTGCACTCCCGCCTCCTGGAGCGTGCCGCGAAGCTGTCCGACGACATGGGCGCAGGTTCCATGACCGCACTGCCGATCATCGAAACCAAGGCCAATGACGTCTCCGCCTTCATCCCGACCAACGTGATCTCTATCACCGACGGTCAGGTGTTCCTGGAGTCCGACCTGTTCAACCAGGGTGTGCGCCCGGCTATCAACGTCGGTGTGTCCGTCTCCCGTGTCGGTGGCGCCGCACAGACCAAGGGCATGAAGAAGGTCTCCGGTTCCTTGCGTCTGGACCTGGCCGCATACCGCGACCTGGAAGCCTTCGCCGCCTTCGCATCTGACCTGGATCCCGCTTCCAAGGCCCAGCTGCAGCGCGGTCAGCGCCTGGTCGAGCTGCTCAAGCAGCCCGAAAACTCCCCGATGTCCGTCGAAGACCAGATGGTCTCCATCTACCTCGCCGGCGAAGGCGAAATGGACACCGTCCCGGTCGAGGATGTTCGCCGCTTCGAAGCTGAACTGCACGAGTACCTGCACGCCAACGCTGCAGGCATCTACGAGCAGATCAACGGTGGCGCCGCATTCTCCGACGACTCCAAGGCGGAGCTCATCGCAGCGACGAACGCTTTCAAGCGCACCTTCGTCACCACCGATGGCACCCCGGTCATCAACGACCCCGAGGTCGAGGCTCTCAGCGAAGAAGAGCTGAAGAAGAACCAGATCACGGTGTCCCGCAAAGCTGCCAAGAAGTAAAGGCAGCGTTGCACACATGACCAACCAAGGAAAAGAAGGGAGGCGATGAGCCATGGCTAATCTTCGCGAACTACGTAACCGCATCAAGTCGGTGAACTCCACGAAGAAAATCACCAAGGCCCAGGAACTCATCGCAACCTCGCGAATCACCAAGGCCCAGGCACGGGTTGAGGCATCGCTGCCTTACGCGCAGGAGATCCGACACGTGATCGATCGCCTCGCCAGCGCCAGCTCCCTGGACCACCCCATGCTCCGCGAGCGTGAGGGCGGCAACCGTGCCGCCATCCTGGTGGTTTCGAGTGACCGCGGTATGGCAGGTGGCTACAACTACAACGTCTTCAAGAAGACCGCAGAACTGCGGTCCATGCTTGAAGCCAAAGGCTACGAGGTTGTCCTCTACGTCTCCGGCAACAAAGGCCTCGGCTACTACAAGTTCCGTGGCGAAGCGATTGCCGGTGCGTGGACCGGGTTCTCCCAAGACCCCGGCTACAAGGAAACCCACGACATGCGTCGCCACCTCATCGACGCCTTCGAAGCAGGATCCGCCGGAACCGCCAAATGGCGCGACGGCCTGTTCGGCCCCGAAGGCGAGCCCGTCCAGGGCTTCGATCAGCTGCACGTGGTGTACACCGAGTTTGAGTCCATGCTGACCCAAACCGCCCGTGCACACCAGCTGCTCCCGATCGAACCGGTGGTCGAGGTCGACGAAATCGACTTGGACGAAGACATCCTGCACCGCTCCGAAGGCGAAGTCGCACCCGACTACGAATTCGAACCGGACGCAGACACCCTCTTCGCAGCCCTGCTGCCGAAGTACGTCTCTCGTGGCCTGTTCGCCATGCTGCTCGAAGCAGCAGCATCCGAGTCCGCCTCGCGCCGAAACGCCATGAAGTCCGCAACCGACAACGCAACCGCGCTTGTCAAGGACTTGAGCCGCGTTGCCAACCAGGCCCGCCAGGCACAAATTACCCAGGAAATCACAGAGATCGTCGGTGGCGCGGGAGCGCTCGCCGAAAGCGGAGAAAGTGACTAGCAAATGACTACAGCTCTCAGCGAGCACAACGCACAGCAGGCAGCAACTGCCGGCCGTGTCGTGCGCGTCATCGGCCCAGTCGTCGACGTGGAATTCCCGCGCGGCGAACTGCCGACCCTGTTCAACGCACTGACTGTCGAGGTCACCCTCGAAGCCGTTGCGAAAACCATCACCCTCGAGGTTGCACAGCACCTCGGCGACAACCTGGTTCGTGCCGTCTCCATGGCACCGACCGACGGCCTCGTCCGTGGCGCAGAGGTGACCGATACCGGCAAGCCGATTTCCGTTCCCGTCGGCGACGTCGTTAAGGGTCACGTCTTCAACGCACTCGGCGACTGCCTCGATGAGCCCGGCCTCGGCCGCGACGGCGAGCAGTGGGGCATCCACCGCGACCCGCCGCCGTTCGACCAGCTCGAAGGCAAGACCGAAATCCTCGAAACCGGCATCAAGGTCATCGACCTGCTGACCCCCTACGTTAAGGGCGGCAAGATCGGCCTGTTCGGTGGCGCCGGTGTGGGCAAGACCGTGCTCATCCAGGAGATGATCACCCGTATCGCCCGCGAGTTCTCCGGTACCTCCGTGTTCGCCGGCGTCGGCGAGCGTACCCGTGAGGGCACCGACCTCTTCCTCGAAATGGAAGAGATGGGCGTGCTCCAGGACACCGCCCTCGTGTTCGGCCAGATGGACGAGCCGCCGGGAGTCCGTATGCGCGTGGCCCTGTCCGGCCTGACCATGGCGGAGTACTTCCGCGATGTGCAGCACCAGGACGTGCTTCTGTTCATCGACAACATCTTCCGTTTCACCCAGGCCGGTTCTGAGGTGTCCACGCTGCTGGGCCGTATGCCCTCCGCCGTGGGTTACCAGCCGACCCTGGCCGACGAGATGGGTGTCCTCCAGGAGCGCATTACCTCCACCAAGGGCAAGTCGATTACGTCTCTGCAGGCCGTCTACGTGCCCGCCGACGACTACACCGACCCGGCTCCGGCCACCACCTTCGCCCACCTGGACGCCACCACCGAGCTCGACCGTGGTATTGCCTCCAAGGGTATTTACCCCGCAGTGAACCCGCTGACCTCTACCTCTCGAATCCTCGAGCCGGGTATCGTCGGCGAGCGCCACTACAACGTTGCTCAGCGCGTGATCAACATCCTTCAGAAGAACAAGGAACTCCAGGACATCATCGCCATCCTCGGTATGGACGAGCTGTCTGAAGAGGACAAGATCACCGTTCAGCGCGCCCGTCGCCTCGAGCGCTTCCTGGGTCAGAACTTCTTCGTCGCAGAGAAGTTCACCGGTATCCCCGGTTCCTACGTCCCGCTCGAGCACACCATCGACGCCTTCGAGCGCATCTGCAACGGCGACTTCGACCACTACCCGGAGCAGGCCTTCAACGGCCTGGGTGGCCTGGACGACGTCGAAGCTGCGTACAAGAAGATGACCGGAAAGTAAAGGGGCAAAACACATGGCTGAGATTGCCGCTGAACTGGTCTCCGTCGAGCGCATGCTCTGGTCGGGAAAGGCCAGCATCGTTACGGCCCAGACCACCGAAGGTGAGATCGGCGTGTTGCCCGGCCACGAGCCGATGCTTGGTCAGCTCGTGGAAAACGGTGTGGTCACCATCCGACCCGTGGAAGGTGGCAAACTCACCGCCGCCGTCCAGGGTGGATTCCTGTCCATCTCCTCCGACAAAGTCACCGTCCTCGCTGATTATGCAGTGTGGGCCGACGAAGTCGACGAGTCTGCTGCCCAAGCTGATCTGAACTCTGACGACGAAGATCACAAGGCTCGCGCCGAAGCTGAACTGCGTGCCGTGCGCCGCAGCAAAGAGGACTAGTCCTCGAAGCTTCGAGCAAGACCGCCCCCACCGCCTTTCGCGGTAGGGGCGGGCAGGGTGCACAAACCGCACCGTGGCCCCGCGCCACAACATCACACAACGCGCCTACCGCAGGTTCCCCCGGGAGCCAGCGGTAGGCGCGTTGCTGTTGCATCGGGGCCCTAAAAAAGCTGTGATCTCCCTCCAGCGAGGTCACCCATTAGTTGCAGGCCATGCACCATATTCCTTTCCCCGTCGTTGCCGGGTATTATGTCCCATAAGGTGCATGACGGCTAAACGTCAGACAACTTCCAGGCTTCGGGCGTAGGCAGCCAGAATCCCTGGTCGTGGACGAAAAGCTCCCTTTTTCACCGGACCGCCACAGCGCGGCCCGGGCCCTCACACCCACCACACAACCTCACTACAGGTGCAGCCGGCAGCCCCCGGATGGCACCACAGCAATACCGGATGAGGCGTGGTTCGATGTGAAGGGGCACAAAAGGGAAGAAGCGTTTCGTACTCGGAGAACCTTAGAGATCTGCAACGAACAGGAAGGCTCTCGTGGTTTATTTCTGGCTTATTTGGGGCTTTGTGGCGCTCATCCTGTGCGCCCAGGCGGCCTATCGATACTTTTATCTTCGCCCCCACGGCACCTCAATCGTTATGCGCGCACTGCCCGCCGACGGCGGACATGGCTGGCGGCACGGAGTGATCCGCTACAACGATGGGGTGCTTGAGTTTTTTCAGCTGCGCTCGCTGAGCCGCCGCCCCGACATCACCCTGCAGCGCATGGACACCCACCTTATGTCCCGCAGAAAACCCCGCGAGGACGAAACCCACACCCTGGAATCCTTCCTCAAGGTGCTTGTCGTCGAATCCGGTGGCAAAGAATACGAACTCGCCCTGGATTTGCGCGGGGAAACCGCCTTCACCGCGTGGCTTGAATCGGCCCCGACCCAACGACTAGAACGCTCCAACGCCGCCAAAGCGCTGCGTCAGGTCGAGCGCTACCACAAAAAGCACAAAGCCTAACCAGCCCTCTTTTGCCCGACGGGCTGGCTGCACCCCACCACCTTCTTGCTTATTGGCGATCTTGCCTCAGCAAAGAACGTGGTGGTTTTTTCATGCCTTAAAGGGCAACGCGGCTTCGTGGATGCCGGTTCGCTATTGTGTATCACTATGCGTCTCGTGATTGCCCGCTGCTCTGTCGACTACATCGGTCGCCTGGAAGCCCACCTGCCCATGGCCGATCGTCTACTCATGGTCAAAGCCGATGGGTCGGTGTCCATCCACGCCGACGATAGGGCGTATAAGCCCTTGAACTGGATGACTCCACCAGTAACCCTCACCGAGCAGGAAATCACCGACGAAGACGGCGAAGGCATCGGAGTGCAGCTGTGGATTGTGGAGAACTCCAAAAAGGAACAACTCCGCATCACCATCGAAGCAATCCACTCGGAAATGTCTTATGACCTCGGGGTGGATCCGGGATTGGTCAAAGACGGCGTGGAGGCACACCTACAGCAGCTGCTCGCCGAACACATCGACACTCTCGGGGAAGGCTACAGCCTGGTACGCCGCGAATACCCCACCGCTATCGGACCGGTGGATATCTTGTGCCGCAACGCCGACGGGGAGCATGTTGCCGTCGAAATTAAGCGTCGCGGCGGCATTGATGGCGTCGAACAGCTCACCCGCTACTTAGATTTGCTCAACCGCGACGAACTGCTCGCACCGGTGCATGGAGTGTTCGCCGCCCAGGAAATCAAGCCGCAGGCCCGCACCCTCGCGGAAGACCGCGGCATACGCTGCGTCGTCCTCGACTACGACGACTTGCGTGGAATCGAATCCAATGAACTGCGCCTGTTCTAACGCGCAGCTGACATCTCGCGGCACAAGGGCGGGGGAGAAGTAGTGGCGCGACGCAACAACAAGTGGGCCCGAGGCGCCTCCAGGCCCTTGCCCACCCACGGTGCCGCCTTCTTCGGCGCCCAAGTCCAAGAAGGTCCTAGTTGGGACTTCGGGCAGGAATACCTGGTGCGCCGCATTAGCAGCGATAGGGCCCAAAAGTTTTATGTGTGCCCGGGATGCAACCAAGACATTCCGCCAGGCATTGCCCACATCGTTGCCTGGCCCCGCGATGGGTTGCGTGGCGCCGAAGATCGCCGTCACTGGCACAACGCCTGCTGGCAGCGCCGCTAAACAAACGCCGAGAAAAAGAACAAGGCCTCAGCCGCCCCCGGTGGGGACTGCTGAGGCCTTGCTAGGTGAGATTGAAGCTGGCGCTTAGGAAGCAGGCTCGGTGATCTCGAGGAGAACACCACCGGCATCCTTCGGGTGCACGAAGTTGATGCGCGCGCCGCCGGTGCCGATCTTCGGGGTGTCGTACAGCAGGCGAGTGCCCTGGGCACGCAGGTGCTCGCACAGGGCATCCATGTTGTTGGTGCGGACACACATCTGCTGCAGGCCGGGGCCCTTCTTATCGATGAACTTCGCGATGGTGGAGTTCTCGTTCAGCGGGGCCAGCAGCTGGACCATGCCACCGCGCTCGGTGAGGTCCTTCGGGCCGATCATGGCTTCGACAACGCCCTGCTCTTCATTGGTCTCCTGGTGGTGGTTAACCCAACCCATATTGGAGCGGTACCACTCGACGGCGGCGTCCAAATCAGGAACTGCGATGCCGACGTGGTCGAGGCAGGTGACGTACTCGTGGGGAATCTCGATGGCGAGGAAATCGTTACTCATGTAGTCCACGATACGCCCAAAGCAGCGTTTCTGTTCGGGCACAGTCGGGCAAAAAATGTGGTTTTCCTAACGTTGGGGTGCACTCACATTCACGAGGATTCACTTACACCAGCTCCCCGCTATCGGCGGGGTGCACCACCCGGACCGCCAAGGCAGGAAGGTACCCTGGAACGCATGCTTGTAGCGTTTTCTGTAGCCCCCACCGAAACCCCTGGCGCCAAGGCCGACATGGCCGATGCCGTTGCCGAAGCGATACGCGTTGTCCGCGCCAGCGGCCTGCCCTACGAGACCAATGCGATGTTTACCAACATCGAGGGCGAGTGGGATGAGGTCATGGACGTCGTCAAAAGGGCCACCGAGGCAGTTGTTGCGGTAAGCCCGCGAGTGTCTCTGGTGCTCAAAGCCGATATCCGACCGGGCGTCACTGGGGCAATCACCGCCAAGGTTGACGCCATCAACAAGCGGCTTGGTAGCCCAGATAACAGCTAGCTGAAGTGCTGGCAAAAAAATTTTTCCACACCTTAAAGACAAGGAAAGGGGCTGTGTAGCCTTATGTCTACCCCGTTTACTGGCGGCGCCATCGATTTGGGAGAAGTAAAGGCCCGGGCGGAGGCCCGCGCCCAGGCTGCGAAAACCCCGGCCGGTGCGATCCCGCCGGTGGTGATGGCCACGGCTGACAACATTGAAGCTGAAGTGTTGCGTCGCAGCCAGCAGGTACCGGTCATTGTTCAGGTCGGTACTGCCCGCAGCCCCCAAAGCGAGCAACTCAAAGAGGATTTGAGCACGCTGGCGCAGCAGGCCAATCTGGCCTGGATTTTCGCCTACATTGATGCCGATGCTTCCCCGGATTTGGCAGGCATGCTGGGAGTACAGGCGTTGCCGACGGTGGTGGCTTTGGCTGATGCCCGCCCGCTGGCGGATTTCCAGGGCGCGCAACCGATGGAGGCCTTGCAGCAGTGGACCGCGGCGGTAGTGCAGGCCTGCGCGGGCAAGCTACCGGGCTTGGGCGCACCGGAAGATCAGCAGCCGGTGGAAGACCCCCGTTTTGCTCCCGCTACTGAGGCGCTAAACAACGGTGATTTCGATGCCGCCATCGCCGTCTACGACGATATTTTGGCGCATGAGCCCCAAAACAAGGAAGCCGCTGCGGCGCGAGATTCCGCGAAATTGTTGTCTCGCCTGTCGCAGAACAAGGGTCGGGATGTCCTCGCAGAAGCTGCAGCCCACCCGGAGGATATCGACGCTCAGTTGGCGGCGGCTGATAAGGAGATCGTCAACGGCCAGACCGAAGCCGGCTACCAGCGTCTGCTGGATGTGATGGCGCGAACCAGTGGCAAGGATAAAGACACCGTGAAGCAGCGTTTGCTGGAGCTGCTTGCGTTGGCGGAGCCGGATGATCCAGTGGTGCTGGCGGCGCGGGCGCGTCTGGCCAGTGTGCTGTTCTAGCGGGGTGGGTCTGCTTGTGGGCGGGCATGGTGGCGCTGTGTCGCTGTTGTGCCCGCCCCGCGTATTTTTGCGGATATTGCTCAGGTGAGCCAGTGCTCACCCCATTGGGGGTAAAGAATTGACTAAGGCTGTGGTGAGGGGAAGTCTTTAGTCGACAACTAACCGCGCTGTGATCGGTGCGGTGGTGATTTTTCTGTCTTTATTTGCAGCGGGTTTTGTGTCTCAAAGGAGCATGAAATCCCAGGGGAAAGGCCTTTTATGACGCAGCCACCTACGAGTCCACACGTTGAGAACACCACGGACTTCCAGCTCGCCCCCGGCGAGGTCGGTGTCTATGGCGATCGCTTCATGATCAGCCCGGTTTTGCCGTATATCAAGGGCCAGATGATGTGCTCGTCGACCCGTTTCGTCTACAAGATTCCGGCGACCGTGCTGGCGTTGATTCCTGTCGGCGGTGACGAGATGACGATCCCGATCAGCGCAATTTCCGGGGTGTCCACGACCTCTCGTTTGCGGGTGGGACGCATGATTGCCGGCATCCTTGCCCTGATGATTGCGATCAGCGTGATTTCCAATTCTGTGCTGGCGGGCTTGGTGCTGTTCCTTTTGGGCGCGCTGTGGCTGGTGACCTGCTACCCGGTGGCGCTGGTGGTGCAAAACCACGCTGGCATGTCCACCAACCTGGTGGTTTCCCTGTTTGACAAGGCTCGCCTGGAGCGCTTCAAAGCGGAATTGCAGGCGCGAGTCTTTACCGACCAGAGCGCAATCCAGCACAGCGAGGCTCAGGATCTGCGTCAGCAGGCCTTAACGATGCAGCAGATGCAGCTGCACCAGATGCAGATGCAGCAGATGCAGCAGGAAAATCACTTCCGGCAGCAGCAGACCCAGGGCCAGCCGGGCTTCCCGCAGGCGCAGCAGCAGGTCCCGCCCCGGGAGCAACAAAGCATCGGCCAGCAGCCGGGCTACCAGCAGGCCCCGCAGGGTTATCCGCAGGGTGGTTACCAGCAGGGCTTCCCGCAGCAGGGTTACCCCCAGCAGGGCTTCCAGCAGGCCCCGCAGGGTTATCCGCAGGGTGGCTATCAGCAGGGCTTCCCGCAGCAGGGTTACCCCCAGCAGGGCGGCTACCAGCAGGCCCCGCAGGGTTATCCGCAAGGTGGTTACCAGCAGGGCTACCCGCAGCAAATGCCGCCGACCCAGTACCCGACTGGTTTCGCGCCGCAGGATCCTTCCCAGCACGGCGGTCCCGCCTGGGGTGCTGCAGCAGCCGGTGCGGCCGGTGCCGCTATGGGCGCAGCCGCTGCCGCTGAGCAGCACACCGCGCCCCACGACACCGCGGATGCCCCTGCCTCCACCCACGATGCCTCCCAGGATCTCCCGGAGGTCAGCGAGGATCAGGCCACCGCAACGTTTGAAAACATCGCAGAGCACACCAACGACTCTGAGGCTGAGGTGCCCGGCACCGTCGCTGCCGCTGAGCACGTGGAAACCCTGACGATGCCCGCCGAAACCAATGACACTTTCGGCTTCCCCGCGCCCGTTGCGGACACCGCAACCGAGCCGAGCGCACAGGCTTTCCCGGCGACCACCGAGATCCCGACCACGGAGTCGGATCAGGTGCAGGCCCAAGCCTCAGCAGAAATCGAGCAGGCCCCGGCCACTGGGGCTGAGGCGGCAGCGGATGTTTTCCGTGCCGCCGAGACCGCTGAGGACGAGCCAGCAGAAAACAACCCCGAGGACACCGACTCCAAGTAGGAGCTTCCCCTCACAGGCAGCAGGCCCCGCATTCCACCGTGCAGTGGAAGTCGGGGCCTGTCGTGTTTTTCTGGGTGTGCTCGCCTAGTGGGCCGGCCAAGTAGACGTTGCTCCAGCGATCATCAGCTGCACGCCGATCGCCAGAATCAAAAAGCCCATGATCCGGGATAGCGCGCCCAGGCCGGTGGGGCCCATCTTGTCCACCAACGGGGTAGCAAAACGCAGCAAGACACCGATCAGCGCTGCCATGGCCACAATTCCTGCCACGATGCCCAGCGTGGATTCCATACCGGTGTGTTTTGCACCCAACGCGATGACCACACCGATGGCGCCGGGCCCGGCGATCATGGGCAACGCCATGGGGGAGAAGGCGATATCAAGGCCAGCTGTCGCCCGCTGGCTGGCGTGGTCGTGCTCCGCATCGGAAAGCTTCGGGGCGGTGTTCAGCATCTTGTAGCCGGCGTGGGCGACCACCAATCCGCCCGCGAGCTGCAGCGCCGGGATCGTCAGACCTAGACCCTTGAGCAAAACCGGTCCCGCCACGGCAAACACCGCCAGGATGGCGCACACGTAGATCGCCGTCATCACTGCCTGCTTTTTGCGCTGCGATTCGCTCAATGGGGTGCTCATGCTGGCGTAGACTGCGACGGCGCCAATCGGGTTGGTGATGGGAAACAACGCGGCGAGCGTTGTGATGAACATACTGATCACGGAAGGCTCCTTCACGGGTGCTGGCCAAAAGGTCCAAGAATGCACGCCGATTCGGCGCCCATCCCGGCATGACCACCATACTGGTGATCCCTGCCAACTGCGGGCTCTGCCCCCACCCAAGCTTCGCATTCACCCCCGAGTGCAAAGCCTTGAAATGATTGGGCCTTGTGAAAGCTACACAAAAAAGGGGCGCGCACAGATCACGAGGATCTCTGCGCGCCCACCTGCAGGTGGTTGGCCAACTAATCGAAACGCGTCACGCCGAAGTTCGTTTCGGAGACCCGATTAAGCAGGTAAGACACCGGGCCGAAAACCTCTGAGAGGTAGGAGCTGATCCGGGCTGCGACGGTGCGATCATCGTCGATGAGGCGGCAGTCCATCATTTTGTCCTCGACGGCGTGCATCAGTTTCACTTCCTGATTCACCGTCAGGTTCAGCCCCTGGGAAGGAAAGCCCTCGCGGTGCATAAAATCCCTAAAGGATCGCAGATTACGCGGCGCGCCAGCATAGGTTTTTGCTACGTCCTGGCAGGTGGACGCCTGGGTGGAGTTGACTAACTCCTCCAGCTGGGATGCGCTCACCGAGGCGCGCACCACCACCGGGGTCGCCGGCGGCTCATCGGCCCTAGTGGCGGGGTTGATGGTTACGGGGATCGTCGCCAGGCAGACGACGAGAAGCGCAGACATGCGACGCATGGCGACCTCCTAGAAAATAATCGACGTGCCACCGACACGACCCTTTTTGCACACGCCGCGCAACGGTTGTGCGCTTTAGGCAGCATCAAGGTCAGATGTGGTGGGCGAAAATGGGGCAATCGCGGTTAGGGAAAATGAAAAGTTCCCCAAAGCTACGGCTTGATAGTACCCCAGTGGTGTGGTGTTTGAGCCAAAAAGTAACCGGGGGCATAAACAAAGATCCCTGCAGGCCAGGACACACATCGGTCGACTATGTGGGGTCAGTGCGAACTGCTGTGGCTGGTGGGGCACATGGGGCGGCGGCTGTGTGGGAAACCTCCATTTTTGGGCTTCCCACACAGCCGCCGCGACGTGGTGAAAGGAACTATCGTCCCTCAAACACGTACCACTGCGCGCTCATCGCGGGGATGTGCAGGGTCAACGAGTTGTCGTAACCATCGTGCGGGAAGGAAATAGCTTCCACCGTCTCCGGTAGCGCATTGTTGGCGCCCGCGAATTCGCCGGAATCGGAGTTGAGCACCAGACGCCACTGGCCCGGTTCTGCCACGCCCAGGGTGTATTCCGGCTGGCTGGTGCCACCGAAGTTAAAGACACACAGCACTTTTTCGCCCTGGGTGCCGTAGCGGGTGAACGCCAAGATGTTGTTGTTGGCATCGTCGGCCTTATTCCACCCGAAGCCGTGTCCGCTGAAGTCCTGGGTGTACAACGCCGGCAGGGCCTTGTACTGGCCGTTGAGGCTGCGCACCAGCTCCATCACGCCGCGGTGGTATTCGCCTTCCCACCCGTCCTGATCGTGCCAGTCCAGGCTGCGGGCTTCGCTCCACTCGGCGCGCTGCGCGAAGTCCTGGCCCTGGAACAGCAGTTGTTTGCCGGGGTGGGCCCACATGTAGGCCAGCAGCATGCGCACACCGGCGGCCTTGTTCCACACATCACCCGGCATGCGGGTAAACAGGGTGCCTTTGCCGTGCACCACCTCGTCGTGAGAAATCGGCAGCACAAACTTCTCGCTGAAGGCGTAGACCAGGGAGAAGGTGATTTCGTTGTGGTGGTAGCGGCGGTTGACCGGGTCCTCGGAGAAGTATTCGAGGGTGTCGTTCATCCAGCCCATGTTCCACTTCATGGAAAAACCCAGCCCGCCGTGCTCAGTAGAGGCGGTCACGCCCGGCCAGGAGGTGGATTCCTCCGCGATGGTCAGCACACCCGGGTGGGCGCGGTGCACGGTGGCGTTGACTTCCTGCAGGAACTGCACGGCCTCCAAGTGCTCGCGGCCACCGTACTGGTTGGGAGCCCACTGGCCGTCTTCGCGGGAGTAATCCAGGTACAGCATGGATGCGACCGCGTCGACGCGCAGACCATCGATGTGGAACTCCTCCGCCCAGTACAGGGCGTTGGCGACGAGGAAGTTACGCACCTCCGGGCGGCCAAAGTCGAACACGTAGGTGCCCCAGTCCTGTTGCTCACCGCGGCGCGGGTCCGGGTGCTCGTAGAGGGGGCGGCCATCGTAGCGGCCCAGTGCGAAATCATCCTTGGGGAAGTGGGCGGGCACCCAGTCGACGATGACGCCGATGCCGCGCTGGTGGAAGCTATCGATGAGGAAGCGCAAATCATCCGGGGAACCCCACCGGGAGGTCGGGGCGTAATAGCCGGAGACCTGGTAGCCCCAGGAGCCACCGAAGGGGTGCTCGGCGACGGGCAGGAACTCCACGTGGGTGTAGCCCATATCGGCCACATAGTCGACCAGGGTGGACGCCAACTGGCGATAGTCCTGGCCCTGGTTCCAGGAACCCAGGTGCACCTCGTAGACGCTCATCGGTTCCACATCATGGTTTGTGGTGCGGCGCTTTTCCAGCCACTGCTCATCGCCCCAGCTGTAGTCGGAGGCGGCCACCACGCTGCCGGTGGCCGGCGCCGTTTCGGCGAGCTTAGCCAACGGGTCAGCCTTGTCGCGGCGGTAGCCTTCCTGGGTGTAAATGGCGAACTTGTAGACCGCGCCGGGCTGCACGCCGGGTAGGAACACCTCCCACACGCCACAGCTGCCAAGCGAGCGCATGGGGAACTGGGCGCCATTCCACCCGTTGAAGTCGCCGACCACGGCGACACCGACCGCGTTGGGGGCCCACACCGCAAACGCGGTGCCGGAGACCTCACCGATGGCGGTGGTGTAGGTTTTCACGTTCGCGCCCAGCACCTCCCACAGGCGTTCGTGCCGGCCCTCGGAGATGAGATAAATGTCAGTCTCGCCGACGGTGGGCAGGAAGTAGTAGGGGTCGGCCTGGGTGGCGGTGAAACCGCCCGGCCAGGTCACCTCCAGCCGGTAGTCGCAGGCCTCGGTGCGATCCAGGTGCGCGCCGAAGAAGTCATCACCCAACGCATTAAGCTCCACGCGGCTGCCGTCCTGCAAGACCGCGGCCACGGACTCGGCCCCCATCTGGCGGGTGCGCAGCACACTGCCACCATCGACGGCGTGCCAGCCGAGAACCGCGTGCGGATCGTGGTGGGTGCAGGCCCGCAGTCGCTGCCGATCGTGGTCGGGGAGCTGTGCGTAGTTGGGCTGGGTCATAACGTGTCCTTTTGTCAGGGCCATTCAAGTCATTCGCGTTGCGACAACGCGGACTACATGCCTGGTCACAACAACACCGCGCAAAGCGGCATTTTCTCTCCGGGGACGCCACGTACAAGCGCCAGGGTGGGCATGCAGTTGTACCCTTACGACGCTACCCCCATGAGGCCCTTTAGGTGTGGGAAGTTCAGCGGAAAACCGCTGTCATTTCCCCGCCCCAGTTCACAGGCTTGTAGGACATGCGCTGTGACCAATGCCATGCATTCCCCCGCTACTACCCCCACCACCAACCGAGGTGTTGTGCACCGCGCAACACTCGAACCTGGGGTGGGTGCAGAACGCGAGAACCCGCGCCATCCATGTCGCGGAAGGCGCGGGTCGAAAAAACGGGGGAGGAGACAAGCAGGAGTGATGCGGCTTTAGGCGCGGTACTCGCTGACTTCACGCCACGCCAACTGCTCCCGGCGCGAGGCGTCCACATCGGGCAGCTTGAAGATGTGGGCGACGTTGTTCCAGGGCTCTAGGCGAATGTAGTTCGCCCCGGTGAAGGTGTAGCCGGCGCCGGTAATCAGATCGGTGACCTCGAAGTGGTCGTATCCGCCCAATCCCACGGCGTGCAGGTCAAGGTGGAGGGTGCCTTCCTGGGCGTTGTAGGGATCGAGGTTGACGACGACGAGAACGCTGTTGCCGGTTAGGGCATCCACCTTGGAGTAGGCGATCAGGTTGTCGTTGTCGATGTGGTGGAAGTGCAGCTGGCGGAGCTGCTGCAGGGCGGGTTGGCTGCGGCGAATCTCGTTGAGCGTGGTGATAAACGGCTCTAGTGAGTTGCCTTCGGCCAGGGCGCGTTCGAAGTCGCGGGGTTTGAGTTCGTACTTCTCCGAATCCAGGTATTCTTCGCTGCCGGGGGCGACGGCTTCGTGTTCGAATAGTTCGTAGCCGGAGTACACGCCCCATAGCGGTGACATGGTGGCGGCCAGGGCTGCGCGCAGCGCGAACATGCCGCGGCCGCCGTGCTGCAGGGTGGCGTGCAAAATGTCGGGGGTGTTGACGAAGAGGTTGGGGCGGGATACGTCCGCCATGGCAGAGATTTCGCGGGCGAATTGCTCCAGCTCCCACTTGGAGACCTGCCAGGTGAAGTAGGTGTAGTTCTGGGAGAACCCGGCCTTAGCCAAACCGTAGAGGCGTGGGCGGCGCGTGAATGCTTCCGCCAGGAAGATCACTTCTGGGTGGTCGCGGTGCACCTTGGCGATTAGCCACTGCCAGAAATCGGCCGGCTTGGTGTGCGGGTTATCTACTCGGAAGGTGGTTACACCGCGGGTGACCCAGAACAGTACGACGCGCAGGATCTCGTTGTAGATGCCTTTTGGATCGTTGTCGAAGTTCAGCGGGTAGATGTCCTGGTACTTCTTTGGCGGGTTTTCCGCGTAGGCGATGGTGCCGTCGGGCAGCACGGTGAACCATTCGGGGTGGGCTTTTGCCCAGGGGTGATCGGGGGCGCATTGCAGTGCCAGGTCGAGGGCGATTTCTACCCCCAACTCCTGGGCGCGTGCGAGCATCGCGTCAAAATCTTCCAGGGTGCCCAGCTCGGGGTGCACCGCATCGTGGCCGCCGGCGACCGAACCGATCGCCCAGGGGGAGCCCACGTCCGTTGGCTCCGGGGTCAGGGTGTTGTTGCGGCCCTTGCGGTTGATCTCACCGATGGGGTGAATCGGCGGGAAGTACACCGTGTCAAAGCCCATCCGGGCAGCACGCTCAATTTCCGTCACGGCGGTAGCAAAGGTGCCGTGCACCGGGTTGCCCTCCGCATCCCATCCGCCGGTGGAGCGCGGGAAGAACTCGTACCACGAGTTCACCAGCGCCTCCCGGCGCTCCACCTGCACCTCATAGGTGTCGGAGGCGGTCACCAGCTCGCGCAGCGGGTGCAGCGTCAACAACGCCAGCACCTCCCGCGACAAGCCCGGGGCCACCCGGGCCCGCAAATCGCCCTTGCCGCGCAGCGATGCGGCAACATCCAACAACAACTTGCGGTTTTCCCGCGCCACCTGGGCCGCGGCCTTTTCAAACAGGCGGGCACCGTGCTCCAAATCGTTGGCCAGCTCCGCCTCGCCCTGACCGGCCTCAATCTTCGCGGTCACCGCGTGACGCCAGGTTGCCATCGGATCCGACCAGGCTTCGATGGTGACTTCCCAGGTGCCGGGAACGTCAGCCACCATGATGGCGTTGACGTGATCCGGGTCGTGCGGGCTGCGCTGCATCGGAATATGCAGCGCGTCCTTGCCAGCCACCTCAGAGCCATCGGGCCCCTTGACCACCGCGGTGGCGTTCATCGCGTCATGGCCCTCACGCCAAATAACAGCAAAAAGGGGAATCACCTCACCAACGACTGCCTTAGCGGGAACCGCCCCGCCGGAGACCTGGGGGCGAACATCATCAATTCCGAGGCGACCAACCATGGTTATCTTTTCGTCTTCTCTGTGAGTCGTAGGGGGCGGAAACAACACCGCCGGGCACCAAGTGCGCGGCCACAACACTTCCGCACGTTGTCCTCCTACAACCCTAGCTGGCAACCCACCCCCGCGACCACGAATCCGCACACCCACACCCCAACCCCACATACCCCCGCCACCCACCAGCACCACCCCGGCAAGTGTCACTGCCCACACGGCGAAACAAAATAAGACAAGATAGTCACCGTGAGCGAAAACTTGAGCCAGCGAAACGTACTACAATCCACCCCCGCAACCGCCCCCGTTGACGAGGCGGACCTGGTGGTCAACTTCCGCGACGTCACCTTCGTCCGCGACGGAAAAACCCTGCTTGGGCCCGTCACCTGGCAGGTCGAACTCGACGAACGATGGGTCATCATGGGCCCCAACGGGGCCGGCAAAACCACGCTCATCCGACTCGCCGGCGCCGAAGAATTCCCCTCCGGTGGCGTCGCAAAAATCATGGACGAAACCGTCGGCAAAACCGACATGCGCGACCTGCGCACCATGATCGGCATGAGCTCCGCCGCGCTGGCACACCGCATCCCCGACCACGAAGTCGTCGCCGACCTGGTCATCTCCGCCGGCTACGCCATCCTCGGTCGCTGGCGCGAAGAATACGACGGCATCGACTTCGACCAAGCGCTAGACACCCTCGAAAAAGTCGGCGCACTCCACCTCCGCGACCGCACCTGGGGCACCCTAAGCGAAGGCGAACGCAAACGCGTCCTCGTCGCCCGGGCACTGATGACCAACCCCGAACTACTCCTGCTCGACGAACCCGCCGCCGGCCTCGACCTTGGCGGACGCGAAGACCTCGTCGGCCACCTCGGAGAACTCGCCATGGACCCCGACGCGCCCGCCACCGTCATGATCACCCACCACGTCGAAGAAATCCCCGCAGGCTTCACCCACGCCATGCTCCTCGACGAAGGCACCGTCGTCGCCCAAGGCCTCATCGACGACGTCCTGACCAGCGACAACCTCACCCGCGCCTTCCACCAGCCCATCGAACTGACAGAAATCGACGGCCGCTACTTCGCCCGCCGCGGCACCGGCGGCACCAAACACCGCCGCTAACCCACCCAGAAGCCCCACCCAGTAGCCCCACCCAGACCCCAGCCGGCCCCTACACAAACCCCACCTAAAACCACACCTAAAACCACACCTAGCCCCTAGCTAGACCCCCAAAACCACCCCAGACCCCCAAGCACACGTAGTAGAAAAGAAGAAACACCACCCCGCACCGCACCCACCCCGCACGTGCGACCACACCAGCCACAAGGAGGTGACGAAAGCACATGGAAGGCCACCAAGGACGAAAACTCTCCGCCACCGTCCTCCTCGTCCGCGACAGCGACAACGGCATCGAAGTCTACGCCCAAGAACGCACCCACACCATGCCCTCTTTCCCCTCCACCACCGTCTTCCCCGGCGGGGGAGTAGACGCCCGCGACTTCGACATCTCCCGCCCCCACCTGTGGGCCGGACCCGACTCCCGCCACTTCTCCCAACTCCTCGGCGTCGACCGCGCCAAAGCCCGCGCACTCACCTTCGCCGCCGTCCGCGAAGTCTTCGAAGAAGCCGGCCTCCTCCTCGCCGTCGACACCACCGGCACCGTCCTCAAAGACGCCACCAGCTACCACCACCAACGACTGGCCATGGAAGCCCACATGCTGCCCCTGCACCAGTTCCTCGACAACGAACACCTCCGCATCGACTCCTCCCTCCTCACCCCCTTCGCCCACTGGATCGGCCCACCCAACCTCCCCATCGAAAGACAATTCGACACCTTCAGCTTCCTGGCACACTGCCCCGAAGGACAAGAACCCGACGACATCCACACCCGCGAAACCACCTCCGCCGGCTGGTTCCAACCCCACCTCCTGCTCGAAGGCTTCAAAGCCGGACTCCTCCACCTCGTCCTCCCCACCTGGTCCCAACTCCAACGCCTCGCCGCCGCCAGCACCGTCGCCGACCTGTTCGCCAACCCACCCGCATACCCCCTCGTCGTCGAAACCGAAGCCCAACCCGACGACCCCCGCTACCGCGAATACTTTGCCATCCGCGCCACCAGACCCCCACGCCGCTTCTAACAAAGCACCAACAGGCCCACCAGACCCCCACGCCGCTTCTAACTAAGCACCAACAGGCCCACCGGAACCCCACCGGCACACCCCCACACCGCATGAGCTACACCACCGCCGAAGTCAGCTTCCTCGTCGACAACGCCAACACCATCGACGCCATCGCCCCCACCATCTCCCTGGCCAAAAAAGACGCCATCCACACCGCCAGCACCCTCAAACAGCACTTCGGTGACCACGCCCGCGCCGTCCACGAACTCCTCACCGCCCGCGCCAGCGCCCACCACCACAACAAACTGCCCTCACACTGGCTCATGTGCACCGACAGCTCCCAACAAGCCACCCCCATGGCCGTCGCTGCACTCCGCGCCCACCGCATCCACACCACCATGGGCACAGGCACCACAGCCCACGACGTCACCTGCTCCATCGGCACCGAAATCGCCGCCCTCACCCACGCCGGAATCCCCACCATCGGCAGCGACCTCGACCCGGCACGCATCGCCATGGCGCACTACAACCTCAACCACACCCCCCAGCAAACACCCCACCAGGCACCCCACCAACTCGCCATCGCCGACGCCCTCACCACCACCAGCACCGCCGACATCATCATCGCCGACCCCGCCCGCCGCAACGGCGGACGCCGCATCACCAGCCCCACCGACCTCATCCCACCCCTCCCCGAACTCATCAACCGCCACCACAACCGGGCACTCGCCATCAAATGCGCCCCCGGACTCGACTTCAACGACTGGGAAGGCCTCGTCAGCATCACCAGCGTCGACGGTGGCGTCAAAGAAGCCTGCCTCTACACCCCACACCTCAGCGACAACCTCACCCGCGAAGCCAACATCATCAAACCCTGGGGACAAGACACCTTCACCGACCGTGACCCAGACGACTGCGGCGTGAGCGCGCCGGGACGCTACCTCATCGACCCCGATGGGGCAGTAGTGCGCGCCGGACTGGTGCGCGCCTTCGCCCACCGCTACGGCCTGAGCCAACTCGACGAACGCATCGCCTACCTGACCGGGCAAGAAATCCCCGCCGGCTACTCGGGCTTTGAAATCCTCGACGTGGCCAATCCCAAAAAGGTCAAAGCAGCACTTGCAGCTCACAACATCGGCTCGGTGGAAATTCTGCTGCGCGGCATCGACGGTGATCCCGATGAGCTGCGCAAAAAATACAAGCCCAAGGGTAAAAACCCAGGTGCGGTGGTGCTCACCCGCATCGGCTCCCAGGGAGTTGCGTTGATTTGTGGCCCCAGACAGCATCGTGAACGCACCTCGGCGTAGTCGCGGACAAGATCCCGACCGAGGATCTGCGGCTTGTATACAGGCCCTCGGCAGCCACCATCGGGCAAAATAGGCTAGGCTAACTCCGGAAAACGCATGGTCTTCTACAAGCGCTGATTGCTAGCATGGAAGACTTGAGCCTCGCCTGCGCGCCAACAGCCGTCAAAGCTTGATCCGCGCAGGCAGACAAATAAAAGACAAAACTTGTAGGAAGTGAGAGACGAATGCCCACCATCGTGGTGTGCGTCAAGCACGTCCCCGACACCTGGTCGGAACGCACCCTGAACCCCGATTTCACCCTCCACCGCGAGGGCGTAGACGAGGTCATCGACGAGATCAACGAGTACGCCGTCGAGCAGGCACTGCAGCTCAAGGAAGCCAACCCCGACTACCGGGTCGTGGCCCTCACCATGGGCACCCCGCGTGCTGAAGAAGCACTCCGCAAGGCACTGGCAATGGGCTGCGATGACGCAGCCATCCTCACCGACGACGCGCTCGCCGGCTCCGACGTGCTCGGCACCTCCTGGGCGCTCAACAGCGCGATTAACGCCCTCGGCGAAGACGTCGCACTGGTGGTCACCGGCAACGCCTCCTCCGACGGATCCATGGGGGCTGTGCCCGGCATCCTGGCCGAATACCGTGCTGTGCCCGCGCTGACCAACCTCACCAAGGTCGCCATCGAGGGCACCACCATCACCGGCACCCGCGAAGACACCCACGGCGAATACGAGCTGTCCGCCCAGCTGCCCGCCGTGGTCTCCGTGACTGAAAAGTCCGGCAAGCCGCGCTTCCCCAACTTCAAAGGCATCATGGCCGCCAAGAAGAAGGAGATCCGCACCTTGAGCCTCGCCGAGACCGGCGCCACCGCCGAGCAGGTCGGGCTCGCGCACGCCGCAACTGCCGTGCGCAGCGCCGACACCCGACCCGAGCGCACCCAAGGCACCATCACCCGTGGCGCCAGCGCCCCCACCGAACTCGTCGACTTCCTCGCCGAGCGCGGCCTGATCTAACCCGCCGGATCGCTACCTTTTCACGGCAGCGACCACAGCAGTACACACGATCTCCACGCCCACCCCTCTAGTGGGCTGCACAGACATAAGGAAACCCACCACCATGGTTTACGTTCTCGTGGAACACGCCGGCGGCTCGCTCGACGCAGTCACCGGTGAACTGATCACCGCGGCCCGCCCCCTGGGCGCCGTCACCGCCGTGGTCGTCGGAACCCCCGGCACCGCCAACCAGCTGGCTGAACAGCTGCGCACCCTCGGCGCCGACACCATCGTCGCCGCCGAAGCCGACCACGTCGCCCAGCGCCTGATCATCCCCGCCACGGACGCCTTGAGCATCCTGGCGGCCGCCAACCCCGCCCCGATCCTCATCGCGCACGGCCCCAGCGGTAACGAAATTGCCGGCAGGCTCGCCGCCCGCCTGGCCAGTGGCGTGCTGTGCGACGTCGTCGCCATCAACCCGGATCTCACCGCCACCCAATCCATCTTCGGCGACACCATCACCATCGGCGCAGCCGTCGGCGGGGCAAGCCCCATCTTCACCCTGCGCCCCGGCGCGGTCGACGCTGAGCCGCAGGCCGCCCCCGGCACCCTGGTTGAGCAGCCCCTGCCGGAAGCGACCACCAAGGACGTCACCGTTACCGGTTTCACCCCGGCAGTCAAGGGCGATCGCCCCGAACTGACCCAGGCCAAGGTGGTTGTTGCTGGTGGTCGCGGTGTCGGCGATGAGGGCTTCGCCACCTATGTGGAGCCCCTGGCGGATGCGCTGGGCGGTGCTGTGGGCGCTACCCGCGATGCGGTGGATGCCGGCGCCTATGACGGTGCTGCACAGATCGGCCAGACCGGTGTGACTGTGTCCCCGGATCTTTACATTGGCCTGGGTATTTCCGGCGCTATCCAGCACAAGTCCGGTATGCAGACCTCCGGCACCATTGTGGCGATCAATAACGATGAGGACGCGCACCTGTTTGAGATCGCTGATTTCGGTATCGTTGGCGATGTTGAAAAGGTCGTTCCTGAAGTCATTGAGCTGATTAAGGCGCGACGCGGCTAAGCCAGGTCTTCTAGCGCGCACTGTTCTCCTGTCGTGGTTTAGCGATGCGAGAATGGTGCGCGTTTGTGTGTACTCCCACCCAATGAGCATTGGGTGTTTTTCGAATTTTTTACCTTTAAGGTTTTCATGCCATCTGCGGACAATCGCATTTATCTCGACCATGCCGCCACCACCCCGATGCGGCAGGTCGCCATCGACGCTTTTGTTGAGCATGCGCACCTGTTGAACCCGGGCGGGCAATACGCCTCTGGTCGGGCTGCCCGGCGGGTGTTGGAGACTGCTCGCGAAACCGTGGCGCAGCTGTTGGGGTGCGAACCCATCGAGGTGATTTTTTGCGCCTCTGGTACGGAAGCTGACAATTTGGCCATGACCGGTCTGGCCCGGGCAGGGCTGGCCGCCGGACGTGACACCATCGTGAGTTCCGGGTTGGAGCATCCGGCGGTTGCGAAAACCGTTGAGGATCTCACCGGCCGGGGCATGCGTTCCCATGCGCTTGATGTAGTCGGCGCTGTCGCCGATGTCGCCGGCTTTGCTTCCAGTGAGCGCGACCGGGATTTTGCGACACTGCGGCATACCGCGGTGGCCACCTTGCAGTGGGCAAACAACGAAACCGGGGCGAAACAACCCGTCGGTGAGCTCATCCAGCTGGCCGCCGACTGCGGGCAAGCTACCGGGATCACCGTGCCCGTCCACGTCGACGCGGTGCAGGCGGTTGGCCACGAGCACGTCAATTTCCACCAGCTTGGCTGCACCACCCTGGCTGCCAGTGGCCACAAGTTTGGCGGTCCGCGCGCCATGGGGTTGCTGCTGGCTCGCCGCAGCCCGGCACCCCAACCGGTGCTGTTGGGCGGGGGACAGGAGCGCGGGATCCGTCCCGGCACCGTCAACGTTGCAGGCGCTGCGGCGCTGGCGGCGGCGCTGACCGAAGCTCGCCAGGATATTGATGCCGAAAACCAGCGACTGAGTGCCCTGCGTGGCCGGCTGATTGCCGCCATCCAAGCAGATATTCCGGACGTTGTCGTGCACACCCCAGAAAATGCGCTTGCCGGCCACGTTCATGTCAGCATTCCCGGCGCGGAAGGCGATAGCCTGATCATGCTGCTTGATATGGCTGGCTTTGAGGCTTCTACTGGATCTGCTTGTGCAAGTGGTGTTAATCGGGCCTCCGAGGTTTTGCTCTCGATGGGGGTGCCCACCGACATTGCCCGAGGTGCCATCCGTTTCACCCTTGGGCGTACCACCTGTGCAGACGACGTCGAGGCTCTCATCCGGGCGTTGCCCGGTATTGCTGCGCAAGCCCGCAGCGCCGGAATGGCTTAAAGTCCACCGTGGCTTCCAAGCGAGACCTAGGTGGCACCAGTGGGCATGCGCGCGGTAGTCTGGCCGCTGCCCAGTAACCACCAGGCAACACACAATCAGGGAAAGAGATGGTGAATTCGTGCGCGTCATCGCCGCAATGAGCGGGGGAGTGGATTCCTCAGTCGCCGCAGCTCGACTGGTCGAGCAAGGCCACGATGTGGTTGGCGTCCACCTGGCGTTGTCCCGGGATCCGCAATCCGTGCGTGAATCCGCCCGGGGCTGCTGTTCCCTGGAGGATTCTGCTGACGCGCGTCGCGTCTGCGATCACCTCGGGATCCCGTTTTATGTGTGGGATTTTTCTGATCGCTTTGCCGAAGAAGTTATCGACGACTTCGTCACCTCTTATGAGCGCGGTGAAACCCCCAACCCCTGCCTGCGCTGTAACGAAAAAATCAAGTTCCGCGCCTTGCTTCAGCGGGCTCGTTCTCTCGGGTTCGATGCTGTCGCCACGGGTCACTACGCTCGTATTTCCCACGATGACAATGGGACGGCCACCCTCAAGCGCGCCATTGACCCCAATAAGGATCAGTCTTATGTGCTTGGGGTGCTCACCCAAGACGAACTTGATCATTGTCTTTTCCCCGTGGGGGATACCCACAAGCCGCAGATCCGCAAGGAGGCCGCAGCCCACGGCTTTTCCGTGGCCAGCAAGCCGGACTCCTACGACATCTGTTTCATTCCCGACGGCAATACCCAAGCTTTTCTCGGCAAGCGGATCGGCATGCGTCCTGGCATGATCGTCGACCAAGACGGCAAGGATCTTCGCCCCCACGACGGTGTTTACGGCTATACCATTGGCCAGCGCAAAGGCCTTGACATCAAGCAGCCTGCCGAAGATGGCAAGCCCCGCTATGTCACCGGCATTGACGCGCAGACCGCCACCGTCACAGTCGGCAGTCGTGAAGATCTTAAAATCGGCACGATCTACGCTGACCGGTTGAAAAAACTTCACCCCGATTTCGACGGCACGGTGGAGGCGATCATCCAAGTCCGCGCCCACGGGGGCATTGTCGATGCCACCGTGCACATTGACCTGGACGCCGACAGCCTGCGCTGCGAGTTGAAAACCCCTCTCGAGGGAGTAGCCCCCGGGCAGGCCGTCGTGGTGTATCTGCCCGATGAGGACGGCGACATCGTCATGGGATCCGGCACCATCACCGCAACTGCCCCCATGGCCCACAATGGCTGAAGGCCCAAGCACCACCGCTAGCGCTGCGGTTCGGCGCTCCCGCGCGGCAAACTTCGGCCCGCTTCCCGGGCACGATTTTGCGATCGCCACGGACATCATTGCCGGAGAACTCACTCACCGCACTCTGCCGTATCTTCCGGAGGCAGAAAACGGTCGCGGCGCGCGTCATGCCGACAGTGCCACTGCTGGCGCGCACAGCCTGGTCGCGCGCACCGCGGCCATGCTCGAGGGATTTGGGGTGCAACCAGGTCCCCGCGGACTCGTCCTGACCGCCGGCACCACCCGTTTTAGCGAGCGCATCCAACGGGCACTTGCGCGCCAGCTCGACGAGGTTTTTGCTAGCTGGGGCGCCACGAGCGAGCACATCCTGGTGCCGCTGCTCGGGCCAGCGACCCTGTCTTATCAACTGGAAATGCCCAACGGTTATCCCGCCATCACCGATGCTGGGGCGCGAAGGGATATCGGTGCTGCGTTGGTGGAATTGTCGGGGCGTATCGTCGGAGAGATTCAGCGACGCTGCGCTGCCTCGACTAGCGTGCTCATTGTTGATCCGGCTGCGGTGGCCGCAGTGCAGGGAACGCTGCCGGGGGTTACTGATTTTGACACCATAGCTGCGTTGGGGGCTGATGGGATGGCCAGTGCTTGGCAGAGAATGCACCAGGCTGCGGCCGCTGCGAGCTGCTCGGATGCACAGGGGCTAAGTGGGGCGATTGTGACTGGGGTGGCAGACCCTGTGGGGTGGGAGTTGGCGTTGCGCAGCGGGGTGCGTGGCCTGTGGGTTTCCCGGGACGCGATCAACGATTCACGCAGCCTTGACACCATCGCTGCGGTCGCCGATGCGGGGCTGCGGGTCGGCGTGGGAATCATCGAGGACGGCGATTATATCGATGAAGACCAAGCTATTCCTCGGCAGCGGGCCATTGAGGTGGCGAAGCTGGTCGACGACATGCAGTTGGGCCGCGAGTGGTTATCGACGTCGGTGGACGTCTTACCTAACAAACCTTTGTCTTCAGGCCAGGCGGTTGCGGCTTCGAAGCAGTTGGCATGTGCCCGGCGAACAGCGGAGATGCTGGTGCGGGACGCCGGCGATTTGTGACCTGATTTCAAGCCCCAGCGCCCACCTGGTGTGGTGTTCGCTGGGGCTGGTTTTTTTAGCGCGGGGCGAATTGTTGGGCGAAGGAGGCGATCGCGCCGAGCAGGCTGAGGATGGTGGCGATGGCCCCCAAGATGGTGATGAGGTTGCCGCTTGAACCAGGGATGGTCGTGCCGCCGGTGATGGGGGCGGGGCGCACGATTTTCGGGGTGCCTTCGCGCAGTCCGGTCACGCTTTCACCCTGGCCGCCGATGGTTTTGGGCGCCCGGTACATCCAAACCACCTGTTTGCCGGTGTCGGGTGTTTCCGGCAGGACGATGTCTTGTTGCCGCGATGCGAGGCCGGCGAAGCGTTTACCTTTGTAGGTTTTGCCGTCGCGTCCGAACACTTCGACGGCGCCGAAGCCGTAGTAGGTGTTTCTGGGGTCGATCATTTGGATGAGGTGCCCGGTGTTGTGGGCCCATCGTCCACCGTTGGCGTTGAGTGCTTTGAGTTCACCTTTGCCCCACCCGATGGTGATGGCGCTGTGGAGGTCGTTGTGCCCTGCGGCTAGGGATTCTCCGTAGTGGATGGGGGTGCCGAAGTGGGCGGTGGTGTAGCTCGAGCCATCTGGTCGGACGTGGTCGTAATGTGCGGAGGCTTCGAAGGCGCGTTGGATGGCGATGCGGTTGAGTGCTTCGCTGGTGTGCACGTCGAGGTATTGCTCCAGGGTGGTGATGCCGGCTGCGGCGGCGGCATCTCGCAGGCGGGTGCCGGCGGGGTAATGATCGTAGGCGTTGCCCTGGAATTTGGGGTTGGCTTGCCACATGGTGCGCCGCAGTTCTTTCAGGGAAGCCAGTCCGATGGTGTTGGCTTCGGCGGGGTTGTATTCGACGGCTTCGCCGACCATGTTGTGGGTGCCGACGTTGAGTTCGATGCCCGTGGTGGGGGAGGGATCTGCGGCGGCGATGTGGGTGGGCAGGAGCAGGGAGGTGGTGAGCAGGGCGGCAATAAGGCCTGTGCGCTTCATGGAGGTGTCCTTGGGGCGTGGGGGACTGTGAGTGGGGAGGTGGTGTGAAAAAGTCGGTTCCGAGCGGAGATTCTAGCCAGTAGCACCTGGGCTATAGGCGTGATTGGTGAAGAACTTATATGCCCCGGCACCCACGGAATGCATAGGAGCTGCATGGCACAGGTGTTTGTGCTCATGCAGCGCCTTTTAAGTGCGGGGTGAAATAGCCGCGGTGTTGTTTAGGTGTTGGCGGAGCGCATCGGCCAGGAGGTGGAGACGTCGGAGGCGTCGCGGTCGCGGCTTTCCAAATACTTTTTCAGGCTGGTTTGGGAGTCGTGATGCCACACCGCTTGTTTTTCCATCAATTCTTCGCCGCTGAGTCCTTGGAGTTTGTCGGCGAATTTTTTGTTCAGCACCCATGCAACCCGGGCTGCGGCAAGCGCGTCGGCGGTGGCTTCGTGGGCGTTGTCGAGGGTGATGTTGTAGTTTTCGCACACGGCCCCCAGGGTGCGTTTGCCTTTGCGGTAGGGGTCCATGGCTTTGTCGACGACGTAGGGGTCAAAGACGGTGCCGTCGACGGTGAAGTCCTCAAAAAGCTGCCCGAGCACGGTCAGGTCGTAGGCGGCGTTGTACACCACCAGGCTGACGCCTTCGGACCAGGCTTGGCGGATTGCGTCCACCGTTTTTTGCAGGACTTCCTCGTGGGGCCGGCCGTGTTCGCGCGCGTATTCGGTGGTGATGCCGTGAACCTCGGATGCTTCCTGGGGGATCTCGACGCCGGGATCCGCGAGCAGTTCCTCTTTTTTCACCTCGCGTCCCTTAATGCGCACCAAAGCGGAGGTCACGATGCGGGCCTCAAGGGGATTCGCGGAGGTGGTTTCCAGGTCGAAGGAGAGCATATTGGTGGGGTCGAAAGGCAACATGTGTTTAACACTAGGCGAGTAGGTTGGGGCGCGGGAAGCCTTTGGTGTCGATGGGGGAGAACGAGCCACGCACCTTATAGCTCGCGGCGAGGTTGTGGCGCGGTCGCATCCACGGCAGGCAACCGGCACCCGGCGCCTGCTGACAACGCGTGCTGCTGGGGGGATGTGCGGCCGTGCGGCTACACTTAGCGGCTGTGTCGAATCAAAGCGTGACCCCCGAAAACCCCCAGCCGGCCGACAACGAAGTGCGCCGCCGGTGGGAGCAGCTGGCCGCCGAAGTCTCAGAACACCGCGAGCGGTACTACAACTCCACTCCGACGATTCCAGATGCGGACTTTGACGCGCTGTTCCAGCAATTGCTGCGCTTGGAGGCCGAATATCCGGAACTGGCGGTACCTGATTCACCGACGATGCGGGTCGGTGCGGCCCCGACGGAGTCAAGCTTTGAAAACGTCGAACACTTGGAACGCATGCTGTCGCTGGACAACGTCTTCGACGAAGCAGAACTGCGGGACTGGTTGGCACGGACGCCGGCGGAAGCCTACCTCACCGAGCTGAAAATCGATGGCCTGTCACTGGACATCATCTATCGAAACGGTCGCCTTGAGCGCGCAGCCACCCGCGGCGACGGCCGCGTCGGCGAAGACGTCACCGTCAACGCGCTCCGCATCGGCGGTATCCCCAAGAGCTTGGACGACTCCGAAGTCGAAGTGCCGGCGGTCCTCGAAATCCGCGGCGAAGTATTTATCGCCCTGGAGGATTTCGCCGCGGTCAATGAAGACCGCATCGCCCAAACCCGCACCAGTCGCAACCCTCAAGGGCGCCCCTTCGCCAATCCCCGCAACGCGGCCGCCGGCTCCCTGCGCCAAAAAGACGCCGACGCGGTCGAACGCCGCAAACTCCAATTCATCGCCCACGGGGTGGGCTACGCGGAAGGCTTCGACCCGAAAACCCTCCACGAAGCCTACGAAGCTTTGGCGAAATGGGGACTACCCGTCAGCCCCCACACCAAACGCGTCACCACCGCGGATGCGGTGGTCAAACAAATGAAGCACTGGGCCAAGCACCGCCACGACCCCACCCACGAAATGGACGGCCTGGTCGTCAAAGTCGACGACCGCAGCGCACAGCGCGCCCTGGGCGCGACCAGCCGCGCCCCCCGGTGGGCAATCGCCTACAAATACCCGCCGGAAGAAGTCACCACCGAACTCAAAGACATCGAATGCGGAGTCGGCCGCACCGGTCGCGTCACCCCCTTCGCCATATTGGAACCCGTCTTCGTCGCAGGATCCACCGTATCCATGGCAACCCTGCACAACCAATACGAAGTCACACGCAAAGGCGTACTCATCGGCGACCACGTGGTGGTCCGCAAAGCCGGAGACGTGATCCCCGAAATCCTCGGCCCAGTCGTCGAACGCCGCACCGGGCAGGAACGCGCCTTCGAGTTCCCCGAAAAATGCCCCTCCTGCGGCACCACCCTGGTGCAACAAAAAGATGACGACAAAGACTGGCGCTGCCCCAACCATAAATCCTGCCCCGAACAACTCATCTCCCGACTGACCTACCTGGCAAGCCGCGCCGTCTTCGACATCGAAGCCCTCGGTGAAGACTCCATCCGCCTGCTGGTCGACCGCGGCATCATCACCAACGAAGCACACATCTTCGCCCTCACAGAAGACGACCTGCTAGCCACCGCACCCACCGGCCCCTACCCGGAACAAACCCGCTTTGAAGCAGGACAGCTGCCGCCCTACCGCGAACTCGATGCAGTAGCCACCAGCCCCTTCGTCAAAGAGACCAAAACCTCCTCCTCCCGACGAAACCGCAAAAACTACGCCGGCCAGCCCCGCGAATACGAACTCGGCGCCAACGGCACAAAACTGCTGAAAAACCTGCAGGCCCTCACCGATGGTTCGCGCGAGGTTGAACTGTGGCGCGTGCTCGTCGCACTATCCATCCGCCACGTCGGCCCCACCGCCGCCCGCGCACTCGCCGCCCGCTTCCACAGCCTGGACGCGCTCACACAAGCACCCCAAGCTGAACTCGCCGCCACCGACGGCGTCGGCGACATCATCGCAGAAAGCTTCCTCGACTGGTTCACCGTCGACTGGCACCGCACAATCGTCGACACCTGGCGCGCCGCCGGACTACCCATGGAAGACGAAGTCAGCGACCTACCACCACAAACCCTCGAAGGGCTCACCATCGTCGTCACCGGCTCCCTCGACAACTTCACCCGCGACGGCGCCAAAGAAGCCATCCTCAGCCGCGGCGGCAAAGCCAGCGGCTCAGTATCCAAAAAAACCCACTTCGTCGTCGTCGGCGAAAACGCCGGCTCCAAAGAAACCAAAGCCCGCGACCTCGGACTGACCATCCTCGACGAAAACGGCTTCATCACCCTCCTCGAACACGGCCCCAGCGCACTGACCACAGAGGCCGAATAAACAACACAACGCGGCCAAGTGCTGCCAGGGGCGCGCCGGGCGTGTGTGAGGACACATGCCCGGCTTTTGTCATGCTGGTGAGCGAACAAACACCCCTTTTTCAACAAATTTCAACAAAAAGGTGCGTTTTCAATAAGTTTTCAGTAAGGTGAGGGGTGACAGCGAAACATCGCCACCGGCGCACGTTTTTCGCACCAGGAAAACCACCAGTTTTCCACCAGGACACAAACCACCACCAGGAGACGTACCGACATGTGCAACATCCACGACAACCACGACCACACCCACGGCGAGGGCTGCG
Organism: Corynebacterium aquilae DSM 44791; assembly: GCF_001941445.1. Taxonomy (NCBI): domain Bacteria; kingdom Bacillati; phylum Actinomycetota; class Actinomycetes; order Mycobacteriales; family Corynebacteriaceae; genus Corynebacterium; species Corynebacterium aquilae. The sequence goes on from NZ_CP009245.1 coordinate 1,228,542, forward strand.
GCCACGTTGCCATCCCCCACGGTGACCACGTCGACTACCTGCACGACGGCCACCTCCACCACGCCCACGACGGCCACTGGGACGACTGCGGCCACACCGATTGCGCCACCACCGAGCACGCAATCCACGAGGCACACGAGCACACCCACGGTGAAGGCTGCGGCCACGTCGCCATCCCCCACGGCGACCACGTCGACTACCTGCACGACGGCCACCTCCACCACGCCCACGAGGGCCACTGGGACGAGTGCCGCGACGCCTGCGCCTAACCCACACGCATAAAAAACCTCCTTGCCAGACCACAATCACTGTGGCGGCAAGGAGGTTTTTTCAAACCGGGGAGAGCCTAGCCCAAAATCGCGCCCACAATATCACCCAAATTGCCCAGGTGCTCCACCTCGGAGGCCAAAAAGTCCGGGCCACCCGGGCGGCCAACCACCAGGACAATGCCCGTGGAACCGATCGGGGTAGCGGCCAACGCAGCATCCAACAGCGCCCACGACTCCGGAATCCACGTCTCAGTCTCCGGATCCAGCACGCGAGCAGACTCCACGCCACGAATCTGCGGATTGGAACTATCGTCCTCCGGGGCAGCACCGCTAGCGGCGACGCGGGTCGCAGCCTTGGAGACATCCAAAGCAATCGCCCAACCGGCCGTCATTGACTGCGGCAAGGCGTTGACGAGTTCTTCCATCGCCCGGGCAGTGTTGCGACGATTCGCGGCCACCAGCGCCAGCACATTAATCTGCCCCCGGCGATCCACCGTCCCGCTAAAGGGGCGAATAGAATCAACCTGCACACCCTCGATCGACTCCGCCGCCGAAATCAAAGAATCCGGCAAACAATGGGGCGGCAAGGTGACCACGATGTCATCCATAGCGGTGCCAGCGTCCGGCCCAGACTCAAACACGTGAACCACGTCCACAGACTGGATATTGCCCTCAACAGAACCCAATGCGTCGGCCAACTTGCCGAGGCTTCCGGGAGTGTCAGGCAACACGACGCGGAGCAAATATGACATAGGAAAACTACAACCTTTCCGCTACCTCTTCGACGAAATAATGCACAAGAAAACGATGTGGCCTGCGAAAATCGCACCCAATAAATAAGCCGATTCTTGTGTATGAAGTGGTAGCGGAGCCATTGTACGTGGAAAAGCGCGCTCCCGGGACAAAACCCACAGCACCCTCAAGCTGCACACCCACTACGGGGCGCCAACAACAGACTCGCCAAAATCAGGCGCCACGTACCCGCGCAGCACAGGAAAGCACACCAGCCCCACCACAACCCTTCGGCACGACCAACCCTGGAGGCGAGCCTCGGCAGGGGACAGGCCGGTTTCGGCGCGGAGATCACCTAATGCGACCTCGCCGGGTGAAGGTGCGATAAACTTTGGAAAACCACAAGGCTCCCGGGCACCAAACTCCACCAGCGGTGGCACAGCACGGTGCCCAAAAGCCCCTGAATACATTCGACAGGTTAGGAAGTCCACTTACAGTGTCTGAGATTTCGCGCGACGAGGTCGCACACCTCGCTACTCTCGCCCGCCTCGCCCTGAGCGAGGAAGAGCTGGAGACTTTCGCCAGCCAGATCGACGGGATTATCGACAACGTGTCGGCGGTTCGCAGCGTGGATGCCGACGGCGTCGAGCCCATGAGCCACCCCCACTCCATCCGCACCACCATGCGCGCCGATGAAGTAGAGGAAACGCTGACCGCCGAGCAAGCCCTCGACCAGGCCCCCGCAGCCCAAGATGGCCGCTTCGAAGTACCGCAGATCCTGGGAGAGAGCTAAACCACCATGTCGAACAACAACTTCCTGGTAGACAACTCCAGCAACGAGCTCACCCGCAAAACCGCGGCGGAACTCGCAGCAGCCATCCACTCCGGCGAGGTCTCCTCCCGCGAAGTCACCCAGGCCCACCTGGACCGCATCGCAGAGGTTGACGACACCATCCACGCCTTCCTGCACGTCGGCGCCGACGAGGCACTGGCTACAGCGGACGCCGTCGACAAGTCCATCGCCGCCGGCGACAAGCCCGCCTCCGCGCTGGCTGGCGTCCCGTTGGCGCTCAAGGACGTGTTCACCACCACCGACGCGCCGACCACCTGTGCATCCAAGATGCTCGAGGGCTACATGTCGCCCTACGACGCCACCGTGACCGCCAAGATTCGCGCCGCTGGTATCCCGATTCTGGGCAAGACCAACATGGACGAGTTCGCCATGGGCTCCTCCACCGAAAACTCCGCCTACGGCCCCACCCACAACCCCTGGGACATCGAGCGCACCGCCGGCGGTTCCGGTGGCGGTTCTTCCGCAGCCCTGGCCTCCGGCGAAGCCCCGCTGGCCATCGGCACCGACACCGGTGGATCCATCCGCCAGCCCGCCGCACTAACCAACACCGTCGGCGTCAAGCCCACCTACGGCACCGTCTCCCGCTACGGCCTGGTCGCCTGTGCATCCTCCCTGGACCAGGGTGGCCCGACCGCACGCACCGTGCTGGACACCGCGCTGCTGCACGAGGTCATCGCCGGTCACGACCGCTTCGACGCCACCAGCGTTGATCGTCCTGTTGCTCCCGTCGTCGCAGCTGCCCGCGAAGGCGCAAACGGCGACCTGAAGGGCGTCAAAGTTGGTGTCGTTAAGCAGTTCGACCGTGAGGGCTACCAGCCCGGCGTGCTCGAGCAGTTCCACGCCGCCGTCGAACAGCTCACCGCCCAAGGTGCCGAGGTCGTTGAGGTCGATTGCCCCCACTTCGACGACGCACTTGCCGCGTATTACCTGATTCTCCCCTGCGAAGTGTCCTCCAACCTCGCTCGCTTCGACGGCATGCGCTACGGCATGCGCGTCGGCGACGACGGCACCCGCTCCGCCGAAGAAGTCATGGCATTGACCCGTGCCGAAGGCTTCGGCCCTGAGGTCAAGCGCCGCATCATCCTGGGCACCTACGCGCTGTCCGTCGGCTACTACGACGCCTACTACCTTCAGGCACAGCGCGTCCGAACCTTGATCGCCCAGGACTTCGCCAAGGCCTACGAAAAGTGCGATGTGCTCGTCTCCCCGACGACGCCCACCACCGCCTTCAAGCTGGGCGAAAAGGTCTCCGATCCGCTGGCAATGTACAACTTCGACTTGTGCACCCTGCCGCTGAACCTCGCCGGCCTGTGCGGCATGTCCGTGCCCGCAGGACTAGCCAGCGACACCGGCCTCCCGGTCGGCCTGCAAATCATGGCCCCCGCCTTCGCCGATGATCGCCTCTACCGCGTCGGCGCAGCCTTCGAAGCCGGTCGCCGCTAAACGCGAACGCAAACCCACATGAAGCCTCCTCGGATCACCGGGGAGGCTTCACTCATGTACGCAAAGTATAAACCAAACCCTAAAAGCACCACTGCAGCACAGCAGCGACGCTACACTGCGCACAACTCCACCGAACAAGGAAAGGGTTGACACATGCGCAACACCACCATCCACAAACGTGCAGGACTAGCCATTGCCTGTGCCCTAGGCATGAGCATCACCGGAAGTGCAGCAGCCACCGCACAACAAGCCCACGACCTTGTCACGCCAGATTTCATGCGTGGATCCACCATCGCCCAGGTCGCCGCGACCGGCAGCTGTGAGCAACTCCGGCAAGCCGCCGATCAAGCCAACGTCCACACAGAAGCAGAACTGCGAACCGTGGTGCGGGAATTCAACTACCGCAATGCCTTCCACAACCCCTTCGGCCCCCGCATCCCCAACCCCCTCGAAAGGCTCGGCTTCGTCTGGGTCGAAAACAGCTGGGCACAACGCAACGTCGCCTGCGGGGCCGTCACCCCGGATCCCCTCTCTATCGGGATCACCCTCGGCGGAATCTTCACCTCATCCTAACCGGACACAAAACCCCTGTGGCACCCACAACGGGGACGCCACAGGGGTCTTCATGCAGCAAAAATGCTTGCCAAAAATTAGTCGTTGATGTCGTTGAGCACGCAGGCCGCACCAGAAGCAACAGTGGTCACAGCCAACACGGCCGGCCACGCACCAATCTTCTTAGCCAACGGGTGCGACAAGCCAAAGGCACCAATGTAGGTGCCCAACAAACCAATAGCGGGAACCGGGCCAGACTTCTTCCACCACGAACGGGTTGCATAGCCGCCAGCCAACGCCAACACCACACCACCCAAGGGGCGAATACCGGTCTCACGGGCAGTCAGCCAACCACCGATCAACCCGGTGACAACCAAGGAGGCAGTGCTGACATCTTCAGCTTTCTTCAACTTCATATCCATAGCCACCAGCCTACCGCCGAACGCAGTTTTACTCCCCGGAAAAAGACAGCCCTCCTAACCGCCCCGGGGATCCGCCCACGACATCGGCACTAACCATGACAACAATCACGCCCAGCGCACATCTTTATCGGCTGTGTACTGCACAGACAGGTGCGCCAAACCCGCCATCGCCGCGCTAATGAAACCAACTGGGTATGGTGGGGCAACATGACAGCCGTAACAGTCCTGCAGAAAACCTCCGTCGACGCGCCCTTCACCCAAGCGGTCATCAACCGCCGCGAACTGCGCGACGACGACATCTTTATCGACATCCAAGCCGCCGGAATCTGCCACAGCGACATTCACACCATCCGCAACGAATGGGGCGAGGCCCACTTCCCGCTGACCGTCGGCCACGAAATCGCCGGCATCGTCACCCAGGTCGGAGACAAGGTCACCAAATACCGCGTCGGCGACCGAGTAGGGGTTGGCTGCCTGGTGAATTCCTGCCGTGAATGTCAACCCTGCCGCGAGGACGAGGAACAAAACTGTGAACGCCACAAAGTTGGCACCTACAACTCCCGCGACATCGACGACACCATCACCCAAGGTGGCTACGCCACCGGCATCGTCGTGCCTGAGCACTTCGCCTGCCGCATCCCCGACTCCTTGAGCTTCGAACACGCCGCACCACTGCTGTGCGCCGGCATTACCACCTATCAGCCACTGAAACGCTGGGTGAAAGCAGGGGACAAGGTAGCTGTCCTGGGCTTGGGCGGACTCGGCCACATGGGCGTGCAAATCGCAGCCGCCCTCGGCGCGGATGTCACCGTGTTGTCCCGCACCACCGCCAAAGCAGACCTGGCACAAGAACTCGGCGCGCGCCAACTTCTAGCCACCAGCGAAGAAGACTTCTTTGACCGCCACCGTGGCGAATTCGACGTCATCCTCAACACAATCTCCGCCGATATCGACGTCGACCGCTACCTTTCCCTGCTGACCCGTCACGGTGTCATGGCCGTTGTGGGCCTGCCCCCAGAAGCACAACCTTTGCACTTCGGCGCATTGATCGGTGGGGCCAAGGTGCTCACCGGATCCAACATCGGCGGCATCAAACAAACCCAAGAAATGCTCGACTTCTGCGCCGAGCACGGCATCTACGCGCGCACCGAACTGATCAACCCCGACCAAGTCGACGAGACCTACGACCGGGTTGTTGCCGGTGACGTCCACTTCCGCGCCGTCATTGACACCACCAAGCTGCCCCGACCGGAATAACCACACCCGCGACCTGACCTTTCAGGCTGCAAACAGACAATGGCGAAAACGCCCAGGGCGTCGCTATCCGGCTCGGCGTTAAGAAAGCAAAGGGTCTAGTATGGCGCGGTGACGAAAAATCCTGCACCGGAAACTCCAGACCTTAAAGATGCATGGCGCGCACTGATCGCGCTGTGCATCGGCTTTTTCATGATCCTGCTGGATCAAACCATCGTGGCCGTGGCAACCCCAGATTTCCAGCGGGAACTGGGGGCGGACTTATCTCAGGTGGTGTGGGTGACCAGTATCTACCTGCTGACCTTCGCAGTGCCGCTGTTGGTGACGGGGCGCCTGGGCGATCGCTTCGGGCAGCGCCGCGTTTATATGGCCGGCATGGCTTTGTTCACGCTGAGTTCGCTCGCGTGCGGCATCGCCCCAAACATTGAAACCCTCATCATTGCCCGCGCGGTACAAGGGTTTGGTGCCTCGCTGCTCACCCCCCAAACCATGGCCGTGATCAACCGCATCTTTCCCCGTAACAAGCGCGGCGCGGCGATGGGTGTGTGGGGCGCAGTTGCCGGCCTTGCGACTCTAGCCGGCCCGCTTTTGGGTGGCGTCATTGTCGCCCATATCGGCTGGCAATGGATCTTTTTCATCAACGTCCCCATCGGAGTACTGTCCCTGATCCTGGTCTACAAGTGGGTTCCGCACCTCGACACCATGGCCCGAAAACTGGACTTCTTCAGCGTGGTGTTGTCCATCCTGGGCGTGTTTGCGATTGTGTTTTCCGTGCAGGAAGGCCCGAACTTGGGATGGCCGTTGTGGCTGTTCGGGGTGCTCGCAGTGGGAATCGTGCTCATCGCCGTGTTCCTGCGCTTGCAAGCGCGTGCCACCGCGCGTGGAACCGAAGCCCTGCTTCCTCTTGAGGTCTTCCACAACCATAATTTCTCCATGGGTGCTTTCAGTATCGCGATGATGGGCTTCGCGGTCGCCGGAACCATGCTGCCCATCATGCTGTTCTTGCAGGACTCCGCCGGGCTGGGTGCTGAAAAAGCCGGGCTGATGCTCGCGCCAATGGCACTGATCTCTGGCGGTCTGGCCCCCATGGTGGGCAGGCTCTCGGACGTCAAACACCCGCGTACTTTGTCGATGATTGGTTTCGGCATGATGACCGGCGCCATGGTCGCGTTGGTCATCGTCATGCGTGACGGGGTGCCCTACCTGTTCATGCTGATCCCGATCATCATGATGGGTTTCGGCAACGCCTTTGTGTGGTCGCCGAATTCTGCAACCAGCATGCGAGACGTGCCCATGCACATTGTGGGTGCGGCTTCCGGCGTGTACAACACCTCCCGACAGGTCGGTTCCGTGGTCGGCTCGGCAGCAATCGGTGCAGCAATGCAAGTTGGTGTTCGCCACACTTCCTACGGCACCGCCATGGGTTTGTCCATGATTTTGCCTGCTCTGGCTCTCCTCCTCGGCTTGATTGCAGTGAGTCGCTTTACCGAACGGGCATAAACGGAAGCAAGGTGGCTAGGATAGAAGGCATGCGTATTGCCACACTCACCTCGGGCGGCGACTGCCCGGGACTTAACGCCGTCATCCGCGGCATCGTCCGTACCGCGACTTCTTATGGTTCGACGGTGGTGGGCTACCAGGACGGCTGGGTCGGCCTCATGGAAGACCGCCGCGTCCAGCTCTATGACGATGAAAATATCGACCGCATCCTCTTGCGTGGCGGCACCATCCTCGGCACCGGCCGACTCCACCCCGACGCCTTCAAGCAAGGCCTTAACCAAATCAAGGAAAACCTCGCGGACGCGGGCGTTGACGCCTTGATCCCCATCGGCGGTGAAGGCACCCTCAAGGGTGCGAAGTGGTTGTCTGATAACGGTATTCCCGTCGTCGGCGTCCCGAAGACCATCGACAACGACGTCAACGGCACTGACTACACCTTCGGTTTCGACACCGCGGTCTCCGTAGCCACTGACGCGATTGACCGCCTGCACACCACCGCAGAATCCCACAACCGAGTCATGATCGTGGAGGTCATGGGGCGTCACGTGGGCTGGATTGCACTGCACGCCGGTATGGCCGGCGGTGCCCACTACATCGTGGTCCCCGAGGAGCCCTTCGACATCGAAGAGATCTGCAAGGCCATGGAGCGTCGCTTCCAGATGGGCGAGAAGTACGGCATCATCGTCGTCGCCGAGGGCGCCCTGCCCAAGCCCGGCACCATGGACTTCAACGAGGGCGGTGTCGACCAGTTCGGCCACCAGACCTTCAACGGCATCGGCCAGGTCATCGGTGATGAGATCAAACGCCGCCTGGGCCACGACGTGCGCACCACGGTGCTCGGCCACATTCAGCGTGGTGGTACCCCCACCTCCTACGACCGTGTGCTGGCAACCCGCTACGGCGTGCACGCTGCCCGGGCCTGCCACACCGGAGATTTCGGTACCTGCGTTGCCCTGCACGGTGAACACATCGACCTGATTCCGTTGGAAGAGGCGGTTGGCACCCTCAAGCGTGTTCCCGCTGGACGTATCGCAACCGCCCGCGCTTTGTTCGGCTAAAGCTTTTCCCGGATCTACCGGTGTGAACCACAAACCCCGTCGCTGTTTTCCCACAACAGTGATGGGGTTTGCTGCGTTGTGGCAGCAGCGGGTGGCGGTGGGGGAGAAAAGGGCGGGCTGAGGCACAAACGGTACGGGCCCCTCGGGTAGAATGTCCGCCATGACTGATCTGATGGATTTTGACGACGTCGTCGCCCAGTTCGACCCGGTGATGGGTCTTGAGGTGCACGTCGAGCTCGCAACCGAGACCAAGATGTTCTCCGCCAGCTCCGCGCACTTTGGCGCAGCCCCGAACTCCCACATTGACCCGGTGTCCCTGGGCCTGCCCGGCGCACTGCCCGTGGTCAACGCCAAGGGCGTGGAGTGGGCAATCAAGATTGGTTTGGCGCTGAACTGCTCCATCGCAGAATCCTCCCGTTTCGCGCGGAAGAACTACTTCTACCCGGATCAGCCGAAGAACTACCAGATCTCCCAGTACGACGAGCCGATCGCATATGACGGCTACCTCGATGTGGTGCTCGACGACGGTACCGAGTGGCGCGTTGAGATCGAGCGCGCCCACATGGAGGAAGACACCGGCAAGCTGACCCACCTCGGTGGCGCGGACGGCCGTATTCACGGTGCTACCAGCTCCCTGGTGGACTGCAACCGTGCCGGCGTTCCGCTGATTGAGATCGTGACCAAGCCCATCGAGGGCGCCGGCGAGCGTGCACCCGAGGTCGCTCGCGCTTATGTGTCCGCGCTGCGTGAGCTGGTTGCGGCTCTTGGCGTGTCCGATGCCCGCATGGATCAGGGCTCCATGCGTGTGGACTCCAACGTGTCTCTGAAGCCCAAGGGCCAGGACGAGTTCGGTACCCGCACCGAGACCAAGAACATTAACTCCTTGAAGTCTGTTGAGCAGGCCGTGCGCTTCGAGATGATGCGCCAGGCTCAGGTCATCGTCGATGGTGGCGAAATTATTCAGGAGACCCGCCACTACCAGGAGTCCGACGGCTCGACGACCTCTGGTCGTGTCAAGGAAACCGCTGAGGATTACCGCTACTTCAATGACCCGGATCTTCCTCCGGTGATTGCTCCGCGTGAGTGGGTTGAGGAGATCCGCGCCACCCTGCCGGAGCTTCCGTGGGTGCGCAAGGCCCGCATCCAGAAGGAGTGGGGCCTGAAGGACGCTGAAATGCGTGACTTGGTCAACGCTGGCGCACTTGATCTCATTATCGAGACCGTGGAGGCTGGTACCACCCCGGATGAGGCTCGTTCCTGGTGGGTGTCCTACCTGACCCAGAAGGCTAATGCTGCAGGCGTTGAACTGAGCGAGTTGGCAATTACCCCCGCCCAGGTGGCTGAGGTCGTTGGTCTGATTAAGGAAGGCAAGCTCACCAACAAGCTTGCCCGTCAGGCTGTTGACGGCGTGCTCGAGGGCGAAGGCTCTGTCTCTGAGGTCGTGGCTGCCCGTGGTCTGGAAGTTGTCCGTGACGATGGGGCCATCGAGAAGGCCGTGGATGAGGCTTTGGCTGCCAACCCCGACATCGTTGAGAAGATCCGTGGCGGTAATGCCAAGGCTGGCGGCGCCATCGTGGGCGCTGTCATGAAGGCCACCCGTGGCAAGGCTGACCCGGCTTTGGTTAACAAGCTGATTGCCGAGAAGTGCAAGTAGGCCACTGACCTCGTATCACGAAGAGACGTCCGCCCCACCAGCGTGTGAGTTGCTGGTGGGGCGGAGGTGTGTCTAAGGGACGCTTGGGGATAGGTTATCGGTTGACAACCTTGGCGACGGCGTTGGGGGCTTCGAGCGGGTCGATGGGTTCGGTGTGCTCGTGGATTTCGGGCACCGAGTTGTCGTCGGCCATCCTGCGGTAGCCTTCGATTTCTCGACGCAGCGGCCCGGCCAGGAGGTAGAGGCCGAGCAGGTTGGGGATGGCGACCAGGAAGAACATGGCGTCGGAGAAACGCACCACCATGTCCAGGGAAACGGCCGCACCAACGACGATCATGATGAGGTAGACGATGTCGTAGACGGTTTCTGCGATCTTGTTGCCCTTGAACAGGTAGCCTGCTGCTTTCTTGCCATAGAAGGAGTAACTCAGGATGGTGGAGAAGGCGAACAAGACGATACAGATAGACAGAATGACGGGGAAGAAGGAGTGCACGGTGGCGAAGGCGTTGGTGGCCATGACCACTCCGTCGCCGTCTGCGTTTTGGTACTGATCGGTGACGATGATGGCGAGAGCGGTCATGGTGCACAGGATGACGGAGTCGAGGAAGGGCTCCCATGCTGCGACAAGGCCTTCTTCGGTGGCATTGCGGTTCTTGGTGACCGAGTGTGCCAAGCCTGCGGTGCCGACGCCGGCGACGTTGGAGAACAGTGCTCGTTGGATGCCGATGATGGCGACACCGATGGCTCCGCCGGCGACTCCGGTCGGGTTGAAAGCACCTTCAATGATGAGCTGTACTGCGTGGGGAATATCGCCGATGTGTAGTGCCAGCACGATGACGATGGAGACTGCGTAGAGCAGGGACATCAGCGGGACCAGTTTGGAGGTCCAGCGGGCGATGGCGGTAATGCCGCCGAGGATCACGAGTGCTGCGGCGATCGCGAGTGCGAGTCCCAGGATCCATGCGCGTCCGTAGAAGAAGGAGGACTCGCCGCCTGTTGCGTCGATAACGTGTGCGGCCAGCTGGTTGGACTGGAAGATGTTACCGGCACCCATGGCGGCGAACATGAATCCGAATGCGTAGATGAAGGCCATGATGGAGCCGAGGATGGGTTTCCCGTTCGCGGTGAGGCCGTCTTTGAGGTAGTACATGGGGCCACCGCTGATGCTGCCGTCGGGGTGGACGCGACGGTACATCTGGGACAGTGTTGCCTCGGCGAGTTTGAGGGCCATGCCGAACAGTCCGGCGATGATGATCCATAGGGTGGCGCCGGGACCACCGATGGAGATGGCGACGGCCACGCCGGCGATGTTTCCTAGCCCGGTGGTGCCGGAGAGCTCAATGGCCATTGCTTGAGCGGAGGTGATGTCACCGGGGTCGTTTTTGTGGGCGAGTCGGCCTTTGACGACTTTCCAGGTTTGTTGGGCGTCCTTGATGGGGCGGACGCGGAGGAAAAATGTGCAGAAGATGCCGGCGGCTGCGAGCCAGACGACAACGAGGGGGACGTCTGCTCCGCCGATGCTGACGGAGTAGAAGACGATTTTTTCGAGCCAGTCAACGATGCCGCCGAAAACGCCGGCGATGGATTCGTCGATTGATCCCGCGGCGAGAAGCGTCGCGGACATAAGCAACCTCCTTAGGTGAGACGTAGGTCTCATAATATGTTATATATAACCGAGAACGGGGGTGTTTTTCGAAAATATTTTTTGAATATGGGTCTTTAGCTGGAAAAATAAAGGAATGCGAGGGGTTTGTTAAGGAAAGGTTCGCAGGATAGGCAATCTTTTTCCCCGCAAATTTTCGAGGAAGTGAGTGGTGATATGGCCGACTGGATGAGTGCTCTCGACACGTTTGAGCGGCCGACGTTAAAGGGGTCTGCCGAGGCCCTCATTAGAAAAGCGCTGCTAGACGGCTCAATGAGGCCCGGTGAAATCTACAGTGCCAACGCGCTATCTAGCTCGCTGAAAATCTCGAACTCGCCGGTGCGTGAGGCGATGATGTCGCTGGCCGATCGGGGTCTACTGGAGCCGGTGCGAAACCGGGGTTTTCGCGTGGTGGAGATGAGCCCTAAGGATCGGCAAGAGGTCTACGACCTGCGGCGATTGATTGAAGTTGAAGCTGTGCAGCGAGTGGCCATGGCGGGGGTGTCCGAGGCTGTGGGGGATAGGCTGCAGCAGCTCGCCCAGCGCACGGTGGATATCCTTGAACAGGTGAGTGAGGGGGATATCTTCGACTATTTGGAAGCGGACCATGACTTCCATATGTATCTCATCTCCCAGGTGGGAAACGCTCGCTGGACGCGCCTGGTGGGGCAGTTGCGCGATCAGTCGCGCATCAACGGCGCCTATATTCACCTGCGGGAAAAGGGCTTGTTGATGCAAAGTGCGCGAGAGCATCTGGAGCTGGTTGATGCCATTATTGGCCGCGATGGGCAGCGTGCGGCGGACGTTATGGTGCGCCATCTGGAGTATGCGCGCCCTTAAAAAATCTGCGCTGAGCAGGTGATCTAGAAAAAGTTTTCACTTTTTAGTGCGCTCCCTCACATCTAGTGTTAGGTTATCGATAACCGCTAAGCACAGTGAGAGGAGGCAAGGTGAAAGACCTCGCAGTACCCCTAGAACTCAGTTACACCGACCGCCAGCCCAAAGCCGCCGACGTCGTTATCATCGGCGGAGGCGTCATGGGCATGTCCGCCGCTTGGCACCTGGCAGAGCGCGGCGTTCGACGCATTGTGGTCGTCGAACAATCCGAGCTCGGCAGCGGTTCATCCGCCAAACCCCTCGGCGGCGTTCGGGCCAATTTCTCCGACGAAGCAAACATCATCCTGGGCAAACGTTCCCTCGACTTCTACGGCACGTTCCAAGAAAACTTCGGTGTCGACATTTCGCTCAACCGCGTGGGATATCTCTTCCTGGCACACAGCGATTGCGAAGCCGAATGCTTAGCCCAATCCACCCAGACCCAAAACGCCCTCGGCGTGAACTCCGTTCTCGTCACCCCCGACGAAGCCGCGCTCATCAACCCCTACCTGGATCCCGCATCGCTGACCGCGGCATCTTTTTCGCCCCAGGACGGACACGCATCACCTGCCGCAGTCGTCGCCGGTCTCACCCGCGCCTGCCTCGCCAAAGGGGTCACCATCGTCAACCGCACCCAGGTGCTCGACATTGATCGCCAAGGCGACCGCATCACCGGGGTCGTCACCAACCGCGGACACATCGCCACCGACCGCATCGTCTGTGCAGCCGGCGCCTGGTCCGGCGCCATCGGCGACATGGCCGGGGTGTGGATGCCCGTCGAACCCGTCCGCCGCATGATTGGGCTGACCCGACAGCTGGAAAACCCGCACCCGACAATTCCCTTCACCCTGGACCTATCGACCACCTTCTACTTCCACAACTACGGAAACGGATTGCTGCTTGGCATCTCCCACATGCAGGAGCCCGGTTTCTGTCGGGAATTCAGCTACGACTGGCTGGCAGAATTTAACGACGCGGCCTCCGTCTATGCGCCCCGGTTGGAAAACCCCGACCTGGTCGGCGGGTGGGCCGGCTACTACGAAAACACCCCAGATCACAACGCACTGATCGGTGCCGCGGACCTAGACGGCTTCTACTACATCACCGGCTTTTCCGGACACGGATTCCTCCAAGCGCCAGCCGCCGGCGAACTACTCGCCGACATCATGCTCGACAGGGAATCCTTCATCGACAAAGAAGTCTTCTCCGCGAAACGCTTTGGCGCAAAAGACCGCATGTTCAACGAAGTCAACATCATCTAGCGCTCAGAAGTCGCACCACCCACACCGCACCCACGAACCAACCACACTCTAAGGAGCGAGATCAGATATGACAGTGGCCACCTGGGAACTGCGCGCACGCTTCGCCGCCGCCCTTTCTGAACTCTACGGCCGGGAAGTCCCCGCATACACCACGCTCGTCGAAGTCTCCGAAGCCGTCAACCGCGACTACATCCGGGCCCACGGCGAGGAAGCCACCCGACTCGGTTCCGTCGAACGCGTCACCGCCGAACGCCACGGCGCCATCCGCGTCGGATCCCCAAAAGAACTCTCCCAAGCAGCCCGCGTCTTCGCCGCATTCGGAATGTACCCGGTCGGCTTCTACGACCTGCGCGATGCCGCCAAGGCCAGCGTGCCGGTGGTCTCCACCGCCTTTCGCCCCATCGACGAAGACGAGCTCGCGAAAAACCCCTTCCGAGTGTTCACCTCGATGCTCGCCACCGACGACCCGCGCTTTTTCAGCCCAGAAATCCAGCAGCGACTCGACGAATTCATCGGCGCGAGAACCCTGTTTCCCGAAGACCTACTGGAACTGGCCGACCGGGCGGCCGCCGCCGGAGGACTGGAAGAAAACGAAGCCGACCAGCTCGTCGAGAAAGCCACCAAGGCCTTCCAACTCTCCGACGATCCAGTCGACCACGAGTGGTACCGCACACTGGAAAACATCTCCGCCGTCGCCGCCGACATCGGAGGGGTCACCACCACACACATCAACCACCTCACCCCGCGAGTACTCGACATCGACGACCTCTACAACCGCATGGAAGCCCGCGGCATCACCATGATCGACGAAGTCCAAGGCCCACCCAAATGGAAAGGCCCCGACGTCCTGCTCCGCCAAACCTCCTTTAGGGCACTCGACGAAGAACGCATCTTCTCCTTCGAAGACGGCACCATCGGCCCCGGCACCCTGCGCGTGCGCTTCGGCGAAGTCGAACAACGCGGCATCGCGCTCACCCCAAAGGGGCGAGACCTCTACGACCAGCTCATCCACGAGGCCTACCGCGAACCCGACCGCTGGGCAGAAGTCATGCCCACCACCGAAGAAGGACTCAGGCAGCAACAACTGGCGTACTTCACCTACGAAAAAGTCGGCGAAGTGCCTGCAGGGACCAGCCTGGACGACGCCATCGCTCAAGGGCTTGTCGTCGCCACCCCCATCGTCTACGAAGACTTCCTCCCGCGCTCCGCGGCAGGAATCTTCCAATCCAACCTCAAAGACGAAGGCACCCGCGACGACGGACAGCACGGCACCGACTACGACATCGACGTGCTGTCGAAGATCATCGGCAAACCCATCCACGACCCCTTCGACCTGTACGCCGCGCAACAACAGCGCTCCCTGGACGCCCTCGGCATCTAGCTAAACCACAACCAACTGTTCCCACCATCCGAAAGGACAAACCACCATGGCAAACCTCAACGACTCCGTCCGCGCAGCCCTCGACGCCTGCGGAGCCAGCGGATACGAAGGCCCCCACGCCACCCGCACCCCGCTGACCGGTGAAGAACTCATCGGCACCGTCGAACACACCGCGAACGACGTCGACCAGGCCATCGCCAAGGCGCAGGCAGCCTTCCGCGAGTGGCGAAACATCCCCGCACCAGTGCGCGGCAACGTCGTCAAGCGCTGGGGTGAACTGCTCACCGAGCACAAGCGCGACCTTGCAGTCCTCGTCCAGGCCGAGGCCGGAAAATCCATGAGCGAAGCCATGGGTGAGGTGCAGGAAATGATCGACATCTGCGACTTCGCACTCGGCCAATCCCGCATGCTGTGGGGTAAAACCATGCCCTCCGAGCGTCCCGGACACCGCCTCATGGAAACCTGGCACCCGCTCGGCGTCGTCGGCATCATCTCCGCCTTCAACTTCCCGGTTGCCGTGTACTCCTGGAACACCGCACTCGCACTGGTCTGCGGCGACACCGTCGTGTGGAAGCCCTCGGAAATCTGCAAGCTCAGCGCCATCGGCGCCGACGCACTGCTAGCCCGCGCGGTGAAAGACTGCGACGCGCCAGCCGACATCCACCAGCTCATCCTCGCCGACCGCGCAGCCGGCGAACAGCTCGTCAACGATCCCCGCGTCGCCCTGGTCTCCGCTACCGGCTCCACCCGCATGGGACGCGAAGTCGGCCCCAAAGTCGCCGCCCGCTTCGGACGCTTCCTGCTGGAACTCGGCGGCAACAACGCCGCCATCGTCGCCCCCAGCGCCGACCTCGACCTCGCGCTTCGCGGTGTCGTCTTCGCTGCCGCCGGCACCGCCGGCCAGCGCTGCACCACCATGCGACGCCTGCTGGTACACGAGTCCATCGCCGATCAATTCGTTGACAAGCTCGTCGCCGCCTACAAGACCCTGACCATCGGTGATCCCCGCGACGAATCTGTTCTCGTCGGCCCCCTGGTCAACAAGGCCTCCTTCGATAAGATGCAAAACTCCATCGCCGCCGCACAGGAACAAGGCGGCACCCTGCTGGTCGGCGGCAAACGCGTCCTCGAAGACCAGTTCGCTGACGCCTACTACGTCGAACCGGCCATCGTGAAGATGCCCTCCCAGACCGACATCGTGCGCGAAGAAACCTTCGCCCCAATCCTGTACGTGATGACCTACACGGATCTGGACGACGCGATCGAGGTTCACAACGAAGTGCCCCAAGGCCTGTCCTCGGCCATCTTCACCTCCGACCAGGCGGAATCCGAAAAGTTCCTGTCCGCCTCCGGCTCAGACTGCGGAATCGCCAACGTCAACATCGGCACCTCCGGCGCTGAGATCGGTGGTGCCTTTGGTGGCGAGAAGGAAACTGGTGGTGGACGCGAGTCCGGCAGCGACTCTTGGCAGGCCTACATGCGCCGCGCCACCAACACCATCAACTACTCCGGCGAATTGCCGCTGGCGCAGGGCGTGAAGTTCCTGTAACCCCTCCAGGCCAACCGGTCTTAAAACCCCTGAAGCGTCATCGCTTCCACATCACAACCACCCACCAGCCGGTGGGGTGCAGCCCACGCATCCCACCGGCTGTTTGCGACCAGCACCAATCCCTTGACTACGCAAAGGACTTCCATGTTTGACCTCATCGACGACTGGGGACCCGAAAAAATCGTTGTCGTGGCCGACGAAAAGACACAGATGAAAGGTGTTCTCGTCATCGATAACACCGCGCGCGGAATGGGTAAAGGCGGAACCCGCATGCAACCCACCGTCAGTGTGGAAGAAATCGCGCGCCTAGCACGAGTAATGACCTGGAAGTGGGCAGCAGTAGACCTGTTCTACGGCGGAGCAAAAGCAGGTATCCAAGCCGATCCCAACAGCCCATACAAGGAGGAAATCCTGCGCTCCTTCGTGCGGAAGCTCTCCAATGAGGTGCCGGAGGAATACGTCTTTGGGCTTGACATGGGGCTGACGGAAAACGACGCTGCCATCATCATCGATGAGCTGGGGCGCGGAACCGCGGTCGGCACCCCTGCCAGCCTCGGCGGGGTGCCCTATGACGCGCTCGGGGTCACAGGTTTTGGCGTTGCCGAAGTGACGGACGAAATCGCAAAGAGCAAGGGACTCGCTGGAGCACGGGTCGCCATTCAAGGTTTTGGGGCTGTTGGCCGGGCGACCGCCCGGCGCATGCACGAGTTGGGCTACACGGTCTGCGCCATCTCCACCGCCAAAGGGGCGCTCGCCGATTCCCAAGGACTTGATATCCCTACGCTGGACAACCTCTACGCCAGCCATGGTGATGCCGTCGTCGAGGAATTCCCATCGCAGCGCATCGAACTTGGGCAGGAACTGTTCACCGACGCCGAGATCCTCATCCCTGCAGCACTTCAAGACGTCATCGGTGTCGAAGACGTGTCGAACCTGAAGTCTCGCCTCATCGTCGAAGGTGCGAACCTGCCGACCAGCCCCGAAGCCCAAGCTGAACTGCACGCTCGAGGCGTAACAGTCGTACCTGACTTCATCGCCAACGCAGGTGGAGTGGTGAGTGCGGCTTTCGCGATGGAGGCACGGCAGTCTGCCTTCCGCGTCGAACCGGACAACATTTTTGCCACCATTTCCTCAAAATTGCGAGGAAATGCTGCGAGCATCATTGGTGTCGCCGATGACACAAACCGGCTTCCCCACGTCGTCGCACGCGATATCGCCCAACAACGCGTCAGAGATGCCATGGACCTGCGTGGCCGCCGCCTGCCCCGCTGATACTGGGCGCGCATCGGCACTACCCCGTTTCTGATGTGCGCCACGCGTGACAAAGAGTTGATTCGGTTTTGAGCAATTGGAGGAGCCCCTGTGAACACCACCACGGAGCAGCGTTTCGACCTGTCGAACAAGCTTGGTGTACGCCAAGACATGGCCACGCGCGCAGCCTACGTGTCCGACGCGTCGATTTATCGGCGCGTCCCGCAAGCAGTGGTGGAGCCTCGCACGCGTGAAGACATCCAAGATTGTCTGCAGCTGGCCCAGGCACGCGGTTGGGACATCATCGCCCGTGGCGGTGGAACCTCCGTGGCCGGAAACTCCATAGGTCAAGGCCTGATCATTGATACGTCACGCCATTTCTGCAAAGTGCTAGAGATCGACTCCAACAACCGCATTGCACGGGTGGAACCCGGCATCATCTGCGATCGGCTGCGGGAAGCTGCCGCTGAGCATGGGCTGACCTATGGACCCGATCCCTCCACCCACTCCCGGTGCAGTGTAGGGGGCATGGTCGCCAACAATGCCTGCGGATCTCATTCGGTCGCCTACGGCACGGCTGCCGATAACTTGCATGCAGTATCGATGCTGCTGGCCGACGGCCGAGAGGTCAGGTTCTTCCGGGGCGGATGCACCGACGTGGAGCTCACCGAAAAACTGCGAGACTTCGTAGCACGCCACGAGGATCTCATCCGCTCAGAGCTTGGCCGGTTTCCACGCCAAGTCTCCGGATATGGATTGCACTATCTGCTTCCGGAACGCGGTTTCGACGTCGCCAAGGCACTTGCCGGGTCGGAAGGAACCTTGGGAATCTTCACTGAGCTGGAAGTGAACCTGGTGAAGGTGCCGCGCTTTAAAGCGTTGGTGGTCTGCGCCTATACGACCGTGTTCGACGCCGCCGCCGATGCACCGCGCCTCATCCTCGATGGGGTGGGAACCGTCGAAGGTATGGGTGGTGATCTCCTGGCCGCCCTGCGGAGCAAGAATGGACAATCCAGGGCAGGTGCGAATCTTCCCGGCGAACGCAAAAACATGGAATGCGGAGGGTGGTTGTACTGCGAGGTCGGCGCGGATTCGGAGGAAGAACTTCACGACCGTGTGAGCATGGTCGTATCCACAGCCGACTGTATTGATCACGTTGTGGTCACTGACCCCGTGGAGGCGAAGTCGTTGTGGCATATTCGCGAGGCATCGGCCGGAACCGTCACGCGTCTACCCGATGGGGGAGAAGCCTGGCCCAGCTGGGAAGACTCAGCGGTTCCGGCGACAGAACTCGCCGACTATCTGCGCGGACTCTATACGCTGATGGACAAATATCAGCTGCAAGGCATTCCTTTCGGTCACTTCGGCGAAGGTTGCGTGCATGTCCGCATCTCCTTTGACTTTGATTCGGAGCATGGCCGAACCACCTTCCATCAGTTCATGACTGAAGCCGCAGACTTGGTGGCGTCGCATGGGGGAAGCCTGAGCGGCGAGCATGGCGATGGTCGAGCGCGTTCTGCACTGCTGGGGCACATGTACTCCGACGAGATGCTGGCAGCATTCGCTGAGTTCAAGTCCATCTTCGATCCGGATCGCCGCTTTAATCCGGGAGTGCTCGTCAACCCGGATTCCCACATGGAGGGAATCCGGCCTGGGGGAGTACAGCGACAGTTGGAACTGACCCCCACCCACAGTCTGCCGAAAGACGGCGGATCGTTAGTCAACGCCGTGAACCGTTGCGTAGGCGTGGGCGCTTGCCGGTCGATGGAGGGAGCGATGTGCCCGTCCTTCCAGATCACTGGTGATGAAGTGCACTCGACGCGTGGTCGCGCACGTGTACTCAACGAAATGATGCGTGGTGAGCTGCTTGAAGATGGCTATCACTCTGATGCAGTCAACGACGCGTTGGATCTCTGTCTGTCCTGCAAAGCCTGCGCGAGCGAATGCCCGGTCAACGTGGACATGGCAACGTACAAATCGGAAGTGCTGAACGAGCGCTACCGGGGTACGCTCCTTCGTCCCCGGGCGCACTACACCATGGGGTGGCTGCCGTTGGCCGCTCGGTTCGCCCACAGTGTTCCGGGAATGCCCCGGTTGGTCGGTGCCCTCATGCGCACGAAGATTACTGCCGGTGTGCTCGCACGGGTTGGTGGATTGGATCCAACCCGTGAACTCATCGATTTCGCTCCACAATCCGCGGCATCGATCTACCGCGACCGTGTGCGACCATCCTCTGACATAGCTGCGGATATCGCGTCTGGTCGGCTATCCGCTGCCGAATGCGTCATTTTGTGGCCGGATTCGTTCAATAACTATCTAGATGTGAACGCCTTTGTCGCTGCGGTCGAGGTGCTCGACACTCTGGGGTACACGGTGATGCTGCCCAAAGGATCCGTGTGTTGCGGACTGACCTGGCATTCGACAGGCCAGCTGTCGATGGCACAACGAATTATCGCTTCCACAGCACGCACCATACGGGGATATCTCGAGCTGGGTTTGCCGGTATTGTTTCTTGAACCGAGTTGCTTAAGCATGATTCAGCACGAGGCACCACAACTTGTTGACGATCCCGTCGTACAGGAACTATCGCGACGAGCCACTTCATGGGCACAGTTCGTGAGCGAAGCGTTGACCCACGATACCCATCCTTCGCATGTGCTTCTCACGGTCGACAATGCGGCGCCGGTACGAGAAGTGTTGACTCAGGTGCATTGTCACGAGAGGTCGATGGGAGATCACAGTGGAAGCACCGATCTGCTGCGCCGCGCAGGATTTGAGGAATCCACGATCCAGACCGGCTGCTGTGGCATGGCTGGCAACTGGGGATTTGAACCGGGGCACGCGAAGATGTCGATGGAGTTGGGGGAGCGTGAACTATTTCCCCGCGCTCGTGCAGCAGAGACTGTGTGTGCTGACGGATTCTCGTGTAGGACACAGGTGCGTCAAGGCACTTCTCGGCGGGCGTTGCACACGGCGGAACTGGTGCGTGATGCTTTGCGCGCCCGGGGGTGATTGGCTTTTCGTGAGACTACTGGTGCCCGTTAGGGTGAGTCGAGCGTGAAAAAACTTTGAGCGCTGTGACCTGGCGGAATATCAACTATTGAAGTATTTCTGCAGGTCACGAATGAGTCATCTGGGTCACAGTTTGGTACTATCCTCCACGGGAAACGGTCATCGCCTAGATTTTTTAGCCCAGGCATGCGCCCATGTGCGCCCCCTGCCCGACCTACCCGCCGGGCTCGTTTGTCGCTGAATCTTCCTGCCCCCACACAGTTGGTTTGGGCGGGTGCGATGGCCGCCAGTGTCGTCATCCGGCTGGAACAACGGATGATCGTCAAACGACGTCTTTTAAATCTCTTTAAGGACCTTTGTCGTGCTAAAACGCGCATTAACCATCGCCATGGCCTTTGTGGGCCTGAGTATTGGCGCAGGCTTCGCCTCTGGACAGGAGCTGTTGCAGTTCTTCGTCGCTTTCGGCGTTCCTGGTCTCATCGGTGCTGTGGTCACCGCTTTGCTCATGTGCCTCGTGGGCATTGTCATTTTGCAGTTGGGAAGCTACTTCCAAGCCACTGAGCACTCGGCTGTTCTGGCTGAGTACACCCACCCGGTGTTCGCCAAGATATTCGACGCCGCGGTGATGTTGACGGTGTTCTCCATCGCCATGGTGATGTTTGCTGGTGCGGGCGCCAACCTGAATCAGCAGTTCGATCTCCCCACGTGGGTTGGCTCTGTTGGCCTGTTGCTGCTGGTGTTGGCTCTGGGCTCTTTGGATGTTGACAAGGTGTCCAAAGTTATTGGTGCCGCTACGCCGTTCATCGTGCTGTTCATTGTGATTGCCGCGGTGTACTCGATTACTCACGCCGATGCGGACTTCGCCACCCTGGAGGCCGCCACGAAGGAAATCGATACCGAGCTGCCAAATATTTTCATCGGTGTTGCTTCCTATGTGGGCTTCTCCCTGATGGTGGTGGTCTCCATGTCGATCGTTATCGGTGGTGAGTACCTGGTGCCCCGCACTGCGGGCCTAGGTGGTTTGATGGGTGGCTTCATCTTCGGTTCGCTGCTGGTGCTCTCCGTGGTGAGCTTGTTCTTGAAGATTGAGCAGGTCGGCCACTTGGACATGCCGATGTTGGGCCTGGTCGGCTTGATTAGTCCCGCCATGGGTGTGGCCATGTCTGTGGTGATTTTCGCGATGATCTTTAACTCTGCGCTGGGTATGTCCTACGCGATGGGTCGTCGTTTGTCGGCTGGCCACCCGGAGCGTTTCAAGAAGATGTTCTACCTGACGGTGATCGTGGCCTTCTTTGCTGGCTTCCTGGGCTTCAAGCGTCTGGTTAGCTACCTGTTCCCGGTGCTGGGCTACATTGGCGCGGTGTTGACTGTGGTGCTGATCATCGCCTGGATCAAGGACCACCACCTGATTCGCAAGGAAATCAAGCGCCGTGTCCGTATTCGTGACTTGGTGACTTTGCAGTTGCACCCGGAGATGAACTTCACCAAGGCGCATCAGCGGGAGTTGGATCGTCGTGTGGCTGCCTCCAACATTGAGGACGATGATCTTGCCCGCACGGTGCAGGAAGAGGTCGTGGATAAGTTGGTGCGTGACAGCAATGTTGATTTCACCGAGGAAGACGGCTTAAAGGCTTTGGGCGACGATGGGCAGGCACGGAGCTAGCTTGTGTGCTTGGCCTGGGCTTGGTGGAGCTTGATAGCTGACCAACCTGCTGCCGAGGTTGAGTAATGCTTTGACTTCGTCTAAGGCAAGCAGCCTGACATGCCACTGGTGTGGTGTGTCAGGCTGTTTTTGTATTTGTATTTGTAGCTGGGGCGGGGAGTACTGGTGGGGTGGTGTTTTGCTTGACGTGGGGTGTGTGGCTGCGCGGTTGTGTGAATGTGTGGCTGTGTGCGTTTGCCTGGGTTGAGGTGGCCATAAAAAGAGGCCTGCCACGGTGGTGCTGTGGCAGGCCTGGGGTGCGTCGCGGGTGGGGATTAGTGCATGAGCAGGCGGGCGGTGATGGCGATCATGATGAAGCCGATGATGATGTTGAGCCCGCGCCACACAGCCGGTTTGGACAGTGGGGTGGATAGTTTTTGGGCGCCGAAGCCGAGGGTGGGGAACCACATCATGGAGGCGGCGATAGCGCCGGCGGCGAAATACCAGCGTCCGATTGCGCCTTCTTGGTTGGCGAGTCCGCCGAGCATGACGATGGTGTCAATGTAGGCGCCCGGGTTGAGCCAGGTCAGGACGAAGGCTGCGATGACTGGTGCTTTCCAGCTGGGGGCCTGGGTGGTGCGTCGGCGGGTGCGGGTCAGCACAGACGAGCCGCTGTGGGGCAGTCCATCGTCGGGGTGGACGTCGGATAGTGGGGCGTGGGGGAGAGGTGAGTCGTCAACGTCGAGGGCGGGGGTCACCGTGGTGGGGGCGTCGGTGGTGTCGAGGCCTTTGGGGTGGATGGCGTCGCGGAAGCAGGTGTAGGCGAAGAAGAGCAGGTAGGCGGCGCCACCGTAGGTGAGTGCGGTTAAGAGCCAGGGAACGTTGTCGATGATGATTCCCACGCCTGCGGTGCCGGCGGAGATCATGAAGATGTCGCTGATGGCGCAGACAGCGATGACTTTTCCGACGTGTTGTCGTTTGAGTCCCTGTTTGAGGATCAGGGCGTTTTGGGGCCCGATTGCGATGATGAGGGACAGTCCTACCAGGAATCCGTGTAATGCGACGCTCATGGGTGTAAGCGTGCCAGCCCAAGAACTTAAAAGAAAATAACGAAAACTTGAGTTTCGTTAGAATTGCTTCATGAACCCTTCCCACATGGCAACGTTGCTCGCAGTGTTGGATGAAGGCAGCTTTGAAGCCGCCGCCCTATCCCTAGCAATCACCCCTTCCGCAGTAAGCCAGCGGATCAAAGCGCTGGAGAACCAGACCGGGCGCGTACTCATCCACCGCACCCAGCCGGCAACCCCGACTGAGGCGGGCGAGATCCTGGCGCAAGCCGCGCGACGGATGGCGCTGCTGCAGGCAGAAACCGACGCCCAGCTGCGGGGTCGGCTGGCGCACATCCCATTGAGTGTGGCCGTCAATGCCGATTCCTTGGCCACGTGGTTTCCCCATGTGCTTGCCGCGGCTGCCCAATGGGATAACGCCTCCTTGCGCCTGCACGTCGAAGACGAGGCGCACTCGCTGAAGCTGCTGCGACGCGGTGATGTGTTGGGAGTAGTGACCCGCGAATCCACGCCAGTGTCAGGCTGCGACGTCAAATCCCTGGGGGTGATGCGCTATCGAGCGGTCGCCAGCCCACGGTTGGCGGCGCAATACACCGCCGCAGACGGCAGCATCGACTGGGCCAACATGCCAGCTTTACGCTACGGACCCCGGGACGCGCTACAAGACGCAGACCTCATCGGCCGCGTCACACACATGCCCCGGCGCAGGCGCATTAGCCAAATCCCATCCTCCCAAGGATTTTTGTATGCGGCGCGAGTGGGCCTGGGATGGGCACTACTGCCGGACCTGCAAGCCCAGGATCTGCTGGATTCGGGGGAGCTTATCCTGCTGGACGAACAGGTAGAAGATGTGGCTTTGTACTGGCAGCACTGGCGGCTGGAATCGCCGTTGCTCAACAAGCTGTCCTCTGCAGTGGTCGACGCCGCCTCCGATTTGCGGGCTCCCCGGCACGTCACCGGCCTGTAGAGGTTGTGCGGAACATCGTTTTTGTGCACCACTTGTCGGCCTGGCACCACCACCTGCGCCTGCGCAAAGAATACTGTGTGCCAGTATGAAGTCACAGCACCCCAACCAACCCGATCGCGCCCGCGCCGAAGATTTCGACGACGTCGACATCCCCACGGTCAGCGGTAACGACATCTACGCCCGCGTCGGGCGCGCAGCGCCCCAAACCATCTCCCCGCAACAGCAGCCACCGGTGGAAGACACCACCCCAGTGGCAGCTAGCGACACCGTAGAGCTGGATTCCGCCGCGCCGACCACCACCTTCGAATCCGTCACCCCGGCCAGCCCCACCCGCAAAGAGCCGGCGCTGGCCTCCGACGCACCGACCACCGCCTTCGACGCGCCCGCCGGGCCGACTCCCGGCCAGCAACGCGCCGCCGATGTCGCCAAACTGCTGCCACCCCTGGACGAGGATCCGGCGCGACCCAGCGCCGGCACCAAGCCCGTCGACGAAGCCCCCACCGCAGTGGTCGCATCCCCGGCCACGCCCAAGAACCAAACCAGCTTCGATCCCGCGCCGCCCACGGACGTATTCGAGCCCGTCGCTCAACCGCTGATCGACCCAGTCGATACCGAATCCGCCGAATACGCCGCACTCAACGACGACGCCGTCGTACAAATGGCAGCAGACCCCCGCCGCGGCACCATGGACTTCGGTTTGCTGCTGCTGCGCCTCGTGCTTGGCGCCATCCTCGGATTCCACGCCCTGGCGGTGTTCTTCTCCCTCGCCGGCAATGCAGGCATGGTCGGGCTGCAAAACGAATACGCCCAATACACCTACCCCAGCATGCTGGCCATCGCGATCCCCGCCCTGGAACTGACCGCCGCAGTGTTCCTCATCCTCGGCCTGATGGCTCCCATCGCCTCCGCGGTCGCCATCGCAGCCACCGGATTTACCCTGATCCACCAGATCTGGGCAGGCGGCACCGAAGACGGCATCATTCTCGCCGGGGTGCTCCTCGGCATCGCCATGGTGCTCCAATTCACCGGCCCCGGCCGCTACGGGCTGGACTTCTCCCGCGGCTGGGCGCGTCGACCCCTCGCCAGCTCCTATGTGCTGGGCCTGCTCGGCGTGGCAGGCGCAGTAGCCCTGTGGTGGTTCGGCACCGGAATTAACCCGCTGGCCTAAGGCCGCTAGACTATGTGGGTGGTGGCCCAAAACCCACGCCGGGTGAGGCCACGTGGTGGCGTTGCACGCCCACCAACACCACCATCGCCCCTCATCGTCACAGGAGACACGCGCCATGAAACCAGACCTGCAAGCCATCATCGCCGGCCTCGTCGTCGGCATCGGCGGGTGGTTCGCTCTGTTCTCCTGGTCAATCGGCAACCCCGAACCGGCGTCCACCTACTTTCCCTGGGCAATCTGGCAAATGGTGGTCTTCGCAGTGATCGCCGCGGCCGGTGCTGTGTACTTCACCCTCGCACACCGCTTCGCGATCTCGACGACCTACGCCTTTGCGACCACCATTTCCTTCGTCGCACTGTTCATCCTGGCGGTGCGCTCCACCGACGTGACCGGGCTGTTCATGGTGGGTGCCTTCATGATCGTCGTCGGACTCATGACACTACTGATCACAGTCGCCGGCATCACCGCCCTGGTGTCCTGGGCGGCGCACCGCAACCACGCAAGCAACGCCGGATAATCCCAGCACCTAAGCACCACTAAGGCCACCTCATTTCCCGAAAAGTAGGGGGAAGGAGGTGGCCTTGGTCGTGTCGTCTTGTGTGGTGCTATGCAGCCCGGGGGACAGCCCCGGGCTGCATAAGAACCTAGTCGATGGAGCGCACCGCGCCCTTGTCTGCACTGGTGGCCATCTTCGCGTAAGCGCGCAGCGCCTTGGTGACGGTGCGCTGACGGTTCAGCGGGGCCCACGGGGTGGGGCGCTGCTCCATCGCCTCGCGGCGCGCTGCCAGCTCCTCATCGCTAACATTGACCGTCAGTTCACGGGTGTGCACGTCGATGGTGATCTCATCACCATTTTCGATTAGACCGATGGTGCCACCGTGAGCGGCCTCGGGGGAGATGTGGCCCACCGACAAACCGGAGGAACCACCCGAGAAACGACCATCAGTGATCAACGCACACTTCTTGCCCAGGCCGGCGCCCTTCAAAAAGGCGGTCGGGTGCAGCATCTCCTGCATGCCGGGCCCGCCGGAGGGGCCCTCATAGCGAACCACTAGCACCTCACCGGGCTGGATGGTGCCATTGAGGATGACCGAGACGGCTTCCTCCTGGGATTCCACCACGCGGGCCGGGCCGGTGAAACGCCACAGCGATTCGTCGACACCCGCAGCCTTAATGATGGCGCCATCGACCGCGAGATTGCCGCGCAGCACCGCCAAGCCACCATCCTTGGTGTAGGCGTGCTCCACATCGCGGATGCACCCGCCGGCAGCATCCACATCGAGCTCATCCCACCGGTTATTCGTCGAAAACGGCTCGGTGGTACGAACCCCGCCTGGCGCGGCGTGGAAGAGTTCCACGGCCTCAGCGCTGGGGTTTTCTGCACGAATATCCCATTGCGAAAGCCAGGATGCGAGATCGGGGGAGTGCACCGAGTGGACGTCCTCGTGCAGCAGTCCGCCACGGTACAGCTCGCCGAGGATGGCGGGAATACCGCCGGCGCGGTGCACATCCTCCATGTGGTAGTCGGAGTTCGGAGACACCTTCGACAGGCAGCCCACCTTCCTAGACAGCTCGTCGATGTCATCGAGGTCGAAATCGACCTCGCCTTCCTGGGCTGCTGCCAGGATGTGCAGCACGGTGTTGGTGGAGCCACCCATCGCCATATCCAAGGCCATAGCGTTGTCGAAAGCGTGGCGGGTGGCGATGCTGCGGGGCAGCACCGAGGTGTCGCCCTCGCCGTAGTAGCGCTTGCACAGTTCCACCACCAGGCTGCCGGCCCGTTCAAACAGGGCACGGCGGGCGGCGTGGGTTGCCAGGGTGGAACCGTTACCCGGCAGGGAAAGGCCCAGTGCCTCGGTGAGGCAGTTCATGGAGTTCGCGGTGAACATGCCCGAGCAAGAACCACAGGTCGGGCAGGCGGACTGCTCCACCCGGCTCAGTCCCTCTTCGCCCACCTCGGGGGAAGCGGATGCGGAAATCGCGGTCACCAAGTCGGTGGGGGCGTGGGCGACACCATCGACGACGACAGCTTTACCGGCTTCCATGGGGCCACCGGAGACGAAAACAACCGGAATGTTCAGGCGCAGCGCCGCATTGAGCATGCCCGGGGTGATCTTGTCGCAGTTGGAAATACACACCAGGGCGTCGGCGGTGTGTGCGTTGCACATGTATTCCACCGAGTCCGCGATGATTTCGCGGGAGGGGAGGGAATACAGCATGCCGCCGTGGCCCATGGCAATACCATCATCGACGGCGATGGTATTGAATTCTTTGGCGACACCACCGGCTGCTTCTACCGCTTCGGCGACGATTTTGCCGACGTCGCGCAGGTGGACGTGGCCAGGAACGAACTGGGTGAAGGAGTTCGCGATGGCCACGATGGGTTTGCCGAAGTCGGAGTCGGTCATGCCGGTGGCGCGCCACAAACTGCGGGCACCGGCCGCGTTTCGACCGACGGTGGTGACTTTTGAACGAAGAGGTATAGACATCTGGGCTGGACCTTAAATGAAGAAAAACGAAAACGTGTTGTGGTCACGTGTGGTGCCGCCTGCGGGTAAGGCAACAACACAACACGAACCGCGGAAGATCATGGGTGAGTTTTATAGTGAAAAAACTTCCGCCACAGATAACAAAGCTGCGTCACGGGATCGCCGCGAACGGGGGTCTGTTTCTTAGGCGAGGTGGGGTGGGGACGCCAAGAACACTACTTGGAACACTACTTGTCGGACTCGGAAGTTTCAGCCACTTCCTGCTGGGCTCGCAGGTGAGCTTGGGCTGCCGGATCGTCGCGATCGACCAGTACCTGGCGGCCATCACGGTGAATGATGACGACTTTTTCGTCGGCGGCTTCCAGGCCTGCAGTCAGGGCGTCGGGGATACGGCCCCGGGAGGCGGCGGCCAGGCGGGGCAGGGAGTTAAACGACACTCCGGGCAGGGGAATTTCTGACCCATCTGTGCGGGTGGCGAAAGCAGTGGCGCCACCGAAGCGGATGCCAGCGAAGTCTTCCCAAGGCACCTGTTGCGGGGCGGAAAAACCGCGACGTGCCTCGATGCCGGCTTCGTTCACGGTGGTGCGCGAGCGCCACACGTATGCGGCAAACAGGAGCGGCCAGGGCACAAACCACACAAAGACGAGGGGTTTTGCGGGCAGCATGAGCAGCACCATGACCAGTACTGCCGCAGCGCCTAGCAGGTGCAAACGGTCGGAGAGGAATACGCCGGACTCGTCTGCTGAGGTGTCTTTGGGGGTGGGCTTTTCCGAGGAACCGGGAGTAGTCATGGCAGCTATGTTACCCAGAACGATCAGGCGCCCCATCCTTTGCGGTGCATAGATGGGGCGCGTGGTCGGTGGCCAGAGGTGTTAGGGCTGGGCGGGGGTGTTCTCGGCGGAGGGGTCGGGCGCTGGTGCTGCGGGGGCGGGCGCGTTGTCGGGCTGGGGATTTTCCGCCGGCCCGGGGGCGTCATTCGGGGCTACTGGTGGGGCGGCGGGGGCGGTGCTTGTTGGCTGATCTTCGGGTGCGGCGCCGTTGGGTTCCGCCGTGTCGGCGGGTGTTTGCTCAGCGTCGGCGGTGTCCGGCTGCTGGATGGGGGTTGGGACTGTTGACGCGTTGGTTGGTGGGGTGGATTGGGTTGGGGTGGGTTGAGCGGGTTCCTCCGTGGGGGTGGGGGCGGGTTCTTCGCTTGGTTGCGGGGTGGTTGTGAGGGTGGCTTTCTTAGGTGCCCATGCCCCGTTGGGGTTGCCTTCGCCGGTGTCCATCGTGAGTCCTTGGAGCACCATGAGGGCTAGCAGTCCGACGAGCAGCAGGGTGGTTGATGGGCGGATGCGGTAGCCGAAGGAGAGGTATTTCGCTCCCGGAATTTTGGAGGTGCGGGGATCCTTGATGAGCCGTTTGGGGCCGTTGCTGTGCCCATCGGTGTCAGGGCCGATGGGATCGGAGACCGACACGTCCGAGCGGCTAGGTTCCTCGCCGCTGGTAGTAGGCCGCGCCGTGGTGGCGGCTGTGGTGGGCCCCTGCGAGGTGGGCGCTGGTGGTGGGGTGTCCATCAGGACGGTGTCGAGGGTGTCATCGCCGGTCAGTGGCACATCGATGCGGGGCTGGCGGTCGTAAGTGCGGGTGGTGACTTGGGTTTTTTCTGCGTCGACCATGCCGCGACGTACGGCGCCGGACACGGTGGTTGCGGAACCGTAGTCGGCCCAGAATTCGTCGAGCATTTCGGTGCGGATGGCGCGTTCCACGGCCCATTGGCGGGCGGGATTGACCTGCACCACGAAACGCATTTGCACCAGCCAGGGCATGCCGACGACGGTGGGTTTGTCGATGGACACTGCGGGGTGCACGTCGAGTTCCCCACGGATGTCGGGGGCGATGTCTTCCCGGGAGATTGCCCGCAAGGCGGCGTTGGTGCTGCGCTCAATCGCTTCGTCGATGGAGCCACTGGACAGCAGGGGAATGGGGACGACGGCGACGGCCCGAGACCAGTAGTTGGAGTGGTTGACCAGCACGCGGGCCGCGGAGTTGGGCACCAGAACGGTTTCGCCGTTGAGGGTGCGCACCCGGGTTGCGCGCATCGTCATTTGGATCACGTCACCTTCGACGTCCACGCCGTTGCCTTTAAATTGCACCCAGTCGCCCACACCGAACTGTTTTTCTTGCAGCACGAAGAATCCGGCCAGGAAGTCCGCGATCACGGATTGGGCGCCCAGGCCGACGGCGGCGGAAATCACGGTGGCGGGAATCGCCGCCCCGACGAGGGAGAAGCCTAGGGTTTTCAAAAACGCCACGATCAGCAGGAAGTAGGCCACCATCTGGGTGATGTAGACCAGGGTGCCGAAGATGGCGAGTTTTGATTTGGACTCTTGGATGTTGTCGTCGAGTCGGGATTGGAAGATGGTGATTGCGATGCGCCCGAGTCGTGGCACCAAAAGCGCGCACACGGTGATCATGGCGAGCGGAATACCGGGGTAGATCAGCCAGTTGCGGAGCTGATCGAGAAGATATCCGAGCGGGATGGCGCCAGATAGGGAGTGGATGAGGTATCTCGCAGTCATGAAGTTCAATGTAGCGAGACTGTGCGGATGCTGCTGAAAATGGTTGGCTGCGCAGGCGTGGTGGTTTCTTTTTCTGCGGGTGTTGTGGCGGGCGTGGGCTGTTTAAGGTCGTTGGCTGTGTAGGTGCTGGCGCAGTTTAGGGGTGCCCGGGGGTAGGGGTTGGTGTGTCGGCTGGCACGTTTGTGGCCCGTTGTGTAATCTACGTAACCATGATGATTCGACTTAGCGTAGTAATTAGCCAGCGGCGCCTGCCGTAGCGGCTCGTCACTGCACAGTCGATTCTCACGTCAGCGCCCCCAGGCTGGTGCCACACCCGGCACCTGAACAGCTTGAGGGCTTTTCTTATGACTACACCCTGCGCGTCGCGGTGAACCTCTCGTCGTGTCCTGGTGGGTCTTGCATAGTTACACGGGTGCGTGTGGCGTTGTTGCGTGTGAGTTTTTCCACGCGGCGAGTGCGGGATTCTTTGGGGCTATAGCGGGTAAGTTCACACAGCGAATGCCGTTGGATCGAACACAACTTCAGACATCAATCACATGCTGTTGACGTTGCCGCGTTGTGATGGGCCAGGTGATCTCTGGTTCGCGGTTGCACACCACCACCTGCATGGTGTGTTGTTTTGCGCTCAGGTTGCACCACGCCCAGCTGGGGCTGGTGGTGGGATCGGGCGTGAAACCGGTGACTGTTTTTTAGGTGTTGGTCATAGGTTTTTCCACCTTGCTCGCGGGGTGGGATTTGAGTACGCATTCTCATCACGAAGCTTAAAGGAGCAAAACGTCGTGAACGTGCCAGCTTCCGCACAGGCGGGCAAGGGTAAATCGCCTAAGCCCGCGAAGACTTCCAAGGGGCCAGAACGGATGACCGGCGCTCAGGCCATCGTTCGTTCGCTTGAAGAGCTGGGCGCCGACGTCGTATTCGGCCTCCCGGGTGGCGCTGTCTTGCCGCTCTATGACCCCATTTATTCCTCGGAGAAGGTCCGCCACGTGCTAGTCCGCCACGAGCAGGGCGCAGGTCACGCCGCTACGGGCTATGCGCAGGCGACGGGCAAGGTGGGCGTGTGCATCGCGACCTCTGGTCCGGGTGCGACCAACCTGGTGACCCCTATCGCTGATGCGAACCTGGATTCGGTTCCGATGGTGGCTATTACTGGCCAGGTCGGTCACACGCTGCTGGGAACCGACGCTTTCCAGGAGGCGGATATTCGTGGCATCACGATGCCGGTGACCAAGCACAACTTCATGATCACCGACCCGAACATGATTCCGGCGGCGCTGGCTGAGGCGTTCCACCTGGCTTCCACGGGCCGTCCGGGCCCGGTGCTGGTGGATGTGCCGAAGGACATCCAAAACGCCGAGATGGATTTCGTGTGGCCGCCGAAGATGAACCTTCCCGGCTATAAGCCGGTGACCACGGGGCACCCCCGCCAGATCAATGAGGCCATCAAACTGATTGCCAAGGCCGAAAAGCCCTGCCTGTACATCGGTGGTGGCGTCATCAAGGCGGAGGCGCACCAGGAGCTGCTCGACTTTGTGGAGTACACCGGCATTCCGGTGGTGACCACCCTGATGGGTTTGGGTTCCTTCCCGGATTCCCACCCGCTGCACATGGGTATGCCGGGCATGCACGGCTCGGTGTCTGCGGTGGGCACCATGCAGCGCTCCGACCTTTTGATCACCATCGGCGCTCGTTTCGATGACCGCGTCACTGGTGATGTGGATTCCTTCGCACCGCATGCGAAAGTCATTCACGCCGATATCGATCCTGCTGAGATCTCCAAGATCCGTACTGCCGATGTTCCGATCGTCGGTGACGCCAAGGAAGTGTTGGCCGACATGCTGGCCGCCTTCAAGGGCTCCAAGCACAACCCGCCGGATATCTCCGAGTGGGTGTCCTATGTCAGTGGTCTGAAAGAGAAGTTCCCCCGCGGCTGGGATGAGACCACCGATGGCAGCATTGCCCCGCAGTACGTCATCAACACTTTGAGCAAGGAGGTCGGCCCCGACGCGATCTATTGTGCGGGTGTCGGTCAGCACCAGATGTGGTCGGCGCAGTTCATCGACTTCGAAAAGCCCCGCACCTGGCTCAATTCCGGTGGCGCCGGCACCATGGGCTACTCCGTGCCCGCTGCGATGGGCGCCAAGGCCGGTTGCCCCGATAAGGAAGTGTGGGCCGTCGACGGCGATGGCTGCTTCCAGATGACTAACCAGGAGCTGGTGACCTGTGCGGTCGAAGGCTTCCCCATCAAGGTGGCTTTGATCAACAACGGCAACCTGGGCATGGTCCGCCAGTGGCAGACCCTGTTCTATGAGGGCCGCTACTCCAACACCAAGCTGCGCGAGCAAGGCGAATACATGCCGGACTTCGTGGGCCTGGCGGAAGCTATGGGCTGCGTGGCCATCCGGGTGACCAAGGAAGAAGACGTGCTTCCCGCCATCCGTAAAGCCCGCGAGATCAACGATCGCCCCGTGGTGATCGACTTCATCGTCGGACAAGACGCCCAGGTGTGGCCGATGGTCGCTGCCGGACACTCCAACACCGACATTGAGTACGCCCTCGGATTGCGTCCGCTGTTCGATGAGGACTCCGCCGGTGAGTCTCCCGCCGCGATTGATGTCGCGATCGACGACAACGCCAACGATGCGGCGAAACGAAAGGACAACAAGTAATGGCCAAGGAGATCAATCGCCACATCCTGTGTGTGCTGACCCAGGACACCGACGGCATCATCTCACGGCTTGCGGGCATGTTCACCCGGCGTGGCTACTCGATCGCCTCGATCGCCTCGGCGGCCACCCACACCCCGGGGATTAACCGCATTACCCTCGTCGTCGATGCTGACGAACTGCACATTGAGCAGATCACCAAGCAGCTCAACAAGCTGATTCCGGTGCTCAAGGTCATTCGCCTGGACGACGATCAGGCGGTGTCCCGCTCGATCATGCTGGTCAAGGTCGACGCCGATAACTCCAACCGCCCCCAGGTGGTGGATGCGGCCAAGATTTTCCGCGCCCGGGTCATCGATGTGGCGCCCGAATCCGTCGTGATTGAGGCCACCGGCCAGCCGGCGAAGCTGCAGGCGTTGATTGACGTGCTGGAGCCTTTCGGGATTCGCGAAATGATTCGCTCTGGTGAAGTTGCCCTGGGCCGTGGCCCGAAGGTGATGGCTCCCCGCAAGATGTAATCCAACCCAGCCCAGACTGTCTCACAATCTGGGATGGCGCCGTTGGGTGGTGTGTCCAGCGGTAATGGGGGACAAGCCCCCACAAAAATCCCCCGCGCGGGGGTAAAACACACCGCAATTCCCATTCTGTGATACGCTACATTTCACAGAATGGGATTTATGGAAGGCGTGAGGGTCTCCGCTTTCCATCCCACTGACAATGAACGTCCACACCGGAGATTTAAAAAATGCCGGTGCGGAACTCAACGAAAGGTTGCACGCCTCATGGCTATTGAAGTTCTCTACGACAAGGACGCTGATCTGTCGCTGATCCAGGGCCGCAAGGTTGCTGTCATCGGTTATGGCTCCCAGGGCCACGCTCACGCGCAGTGCCTCCGCGACAGCGGTGTCGAGGTCGTTATCGGCCTGCGTGATGGCTCCAAGTCCGCCGCCAAGGCCACCGAAGCTGGCTTTAATGTCATGCCGAACGCCGAGGCTGCCGCCTGGGCCGACGTGGTGATGCTGCTGGCTCCCGATACCTCCCAGGCAAAGATCTACAACGAGGACATCGCCCCCAACCTCAAAGACGGCGACGCTGTGTTCTTCGGCCACGGCCTCAACGTTCACTTCGACCTGATCGAGCCGGCCGATAACATCACCGTCGGCATGGTCGCCCCGAAGGGTCCCGGCCACCTGGTGCGCCGCCAGTTCGTCGACGGCAAGGGCGTGCCCTGCCTGATCGCTGTTGCGCAGGATCCCAAGGGTGAGGGCCGCGAGCTGACCCTGTCCTACGCTGCCGCCATCGGTGGCGCCCGCGCCGGCGTTATCCCCACCACCTTCAAAGAAGAGGTCGAGACCGACCTGTTCGGCGAGCAGGTCGTGCTGTGTGGTGGCCTGGAATACCTGATGATGGCTGGATTCGAGGTCCTCACCGAGGCTGGCTACGCCCCCGAGATGGCTTACTTCGAGGTGCTGCACGAGATGAAGCTCATCGTCGACCTCATCTGGGAGGGCGGCCTGGAGAACATGAACTACTCCATCTCGGACACCGCCGAGTACGGCGGCTACCTCGCCGGCCCCCGCATCATCGATGCCGACACCAAGCAGCGTATGAAGGACGTGCTTGCCGACATTCAGGACGGCACCTTCGTCAAGCAGCTCATCGCCAACGTTGAGGGCGGTAACAAGGATCTCGAGGACAAGCGTGCTGCCGTGAAGGCGCACCCGATCGAGGACACCGGCAAGAAGCTGCGCGACCTGATGAGCTGGGTGAAAAACCCGCTCGACGCCACCGCCTAAGGTGCCCTAGCGCCGCCTAAGGGCGTGTACATCAAAGCCTGACACTTTTCTCCCTTTTGGGGGTGGGAAGTGTCGGGCTTTTTCGCGTTTGGGCCAAATTATGGGCTGTCTAACCAGGGCGTTTTCAATAAGTTTTCATTAAGGGTGGTTTTGGGCATATACTACGAGCATGAATTCCGCTTCTCGCCACGACGCCACCGCCGACAAGTCTTGCGCGCATCAGAAGGCAGCCCACGGCGCGGCTGAAGCTGCCCAGGATTCCCAGCAGGCGGTAGAGGTAAAAAACGCCACAGAAACAGTGGACACTGGTGTGGGCACGCACCCACACCACGATCACGGGGATCGCGAGAAGCACCCAGGGCACGAGCATCACGAGCAGCACAGTCATGGCCACGGCCGCGAACATCACTCTCATGACCACGACCACGGCCACGGCCATGACCACGGCCACGGCCATGACCACGGCCACGGGGGACTGGTGCACAGTCACGCCCCCTCATCCACCGGCGCACTGCTCGCAGTCATCGCCCTGACGACCGTGATCTTCCTCGCGGAAATCATCGCCGGTGTCCTCTCC
The DNA here is from genome assembly GCF_001941445.1 of Corynebacterium aquilae DSM 44791. Lineage (NCBI taxonomy): Bacteria > Bacillati > Actinomycetota > Actinomycetes > Mycobacteriales > Corynebacteriaceae > Corynebacterium > Corynebacterium aquilae. The sequence continues at coordinate 1,264,182 of NZ_CP009245.1, forward strand.
GGATCGCTTGCGCTGCTCGCGGACTCCGCGCACATGCTCTCCGATTCGGCTGGGCTTGTGATGGCCCTAGTGGCCATCCTTATTGGTCGCAAAACCGCCACCAGCACAGCCACCTTCGGCTACCGGCGCGTAGAAGTCCTTGCCGCCGCCATCAATGCGGTCACCGTGGGGTTGATCTCCGTGTGGATCGTGGTCGAAGCGATCATGCGCCTCGGGCACCCGGAAACCATCGACACCGGGCTCATGCTCGTCGTCGCCATCATTGGTCTCGTCGCCAACGTCGGCTCGGCACTGATCTTGGCGCGCCGCCAACACGACAGCCTCAACATGAAAGGCGCCTACCTGCACGTCCTATCGGACATGCTGGGCTCGGTGGCGGTCATCGTGGCGGGCCTAGTCATCCGCTACACCGGCTTCGTCTTCGCCGACACTATCGCCTCCCTAGCTATCGCCACGCTCATCCTGCCGCGAACCTGGGCACTGCTTCGCGACGCTGGGCGTGTGCTGCTCGAACACGTCCCTCAGGGCGTTGACGCCGAAGACATTCAACGTGCCATCGAAGCGGTTGTAGGCGTTCACCGCGTCCACGACCTGCACGTGTGGTCAGTCGACGGCAGCCAGGTGTTGGTCACCTGCCACGTCGTCACCACCGACACTGGATGCGTAGCCGGCCACTGCGCCTTGCTCGACAGCATCCACCAAGCCCTTCGCGAGGTCGGCGTCAGCCACAGCACCATCCAAATCGAAGGCGCTGCGCACCAGCAGCACGAAGACATCTGCCACTAAAACACCGCCGCTTTCAGCTACCGTTTGCGAATTCTGGGGAAGACCCCATTTTTCCCACTAAACCAATAAAATGCGAGCATTTCGCCTGCTCGTAGAGGCGTATGGGGCGGCGCTGACCTAAGAAGCTTCGTATTTTTTGCACCAGGGCTAAGGTTGATGGCATGGGTTTTTCAACGCCAAGCTATGACCTCATCGATCTGTTCAACCGCATCGATCGAGGGGACCTGCAACTTCCAGACTTCCAGCGCCAATACCTCTGGGACGTCGACCACATTCGCGCACTCCTTGTCACCGTCCTGCGTGGCTACCCCATGGGCGCACTGCTCGCCCTAGACACCCGCAACGAACCGATGCGATTTAGGCCCCGCCCCTTACAGGGCGCTCCGGATCATGGCGTCAACCCCGGCCTGCTGTTGCTCGACGGGCAACAGCGCATGACCACCCTCTACCACTGCCTGCGTGGCGACGGGGTAGTGGACACCCTGGACCACCGCGACAAGAAAATCCGCCGCCAGTTCTACGTCGACATCAACACCGCCGTGTCCCAGGAGATCATGCCCGACGAAGCGGTGATCTCAGTGTCCGCCGACGGGCAGGTGCGCTCCCATTTCGCGCTGCGCCGCTTTAGCACCATTGACAGCGATGAACATGCATTGTCCCTCGGGCTGATGCCCGTCAGCGCCCTGCTGTCCGACCGGGGCAGCGACATGCTCTTCGACCTGGCAGGCGATGAAAACCCGCAGGTGCGGGAAGCCGCCAAGCAATTCAACAACGCGATTGCCAAACCGCTCGTGCGCTACAGCGTGCCCATGATCCGCCTCGATCGTGAAACCGCCCAGGGGGGCGTGGGTTCCATCTTTGCCCGGGTGAACTCCGCCGGCCTGCAAATGGGCATCTTCGACCTGCTCACCGCGGTGTTCGCCAGCGAGGACCCCGACTTCCACCTGGCAACAGACTACGAAGCCACCGCCAAGCTCTTTTCCACCCACCCGAATCTTTCCCGCTTGAAGCGCACAGACTGGCTCACCGCCGTCAGCCTGTATCTCACCGCCAAACAAGGCTACGCCCGCGGGCAGCGGGAAGACATCTTGCGGTTGTCGCTAGAGGAATACCAAGCCGGCGCGCAACGCATGCGGGAAGCCTTCGCGGAAGCGTCGACCTTCCTAAAGCAACGCTGCATCCTTGACTCCAGCTTGGTTCCCTATACCTTCCAGATCGTTCCGCTCGCAGTCATTCTCGCCTTGCTTGACGAACGCCCCGGCGCCTTGGCCAACACCCGCGCCTGGGATCGCCTGAACCGGTGGTTCTGGTGCGGCGTTTTCGGCGAGCTTTATGGCGGACCCAGCGTGGTCAACCGTGCCGCCCGCGACGTCATCGAGGTCACCGAGTGGGTTGCGGCCGGCGATGATCAGGACGTGCGCGTGCCCGGAACCGTCGAGCAAGCCAGCTTCGTGGAATCCCGCCTGCTGTCCGCAACCCGCAAAGATGGCCTGTACAAGGGAATCTATGCGCTGATCATGGGTCGTGGGGCGCGGGATTGGCGCACCGCCCAAGCCTTCGACGCCTACAGCTACGACGAGATGGACACAGACTTCCACCCGATTTTCCCGCTGTCCTACTGTGCCGATCACGGCATTGACCCGGTGCTCGCTGGTAGCGTCATCAACCGTACCCCGATGGGACGACGTACTGAGGTGGTGTTGGGTGGCGCATCTCCCGCCCGCTACCTTAAGCGCGTCCAAAGCAAGTCCCTAATGGAAGATGAAGAATTCGACGCGGTGCTAGCAACTCACCTGGTCAACCCGGAGCTGCTGCACCGCGGCGACGCAGAAGAATTCTTCGCCGACAGGCGCAGCCAGCTGCTCGAGATGATTGAGCACGCCATGGGTGCGACAGCAGACCGCGATGTCAACGACAATGACCTGTCCGGCGGAGTGGAAGGACCCAATGCATTTGCCTAAACTCGCACGCCGTGCCCGCTTAACGCGCGCGCCCTTAGCGCTCGTTACCGCTGCATCCCTCACGCTGGGCTTGGCAGCCTGCGGGAGCGACAACCGCGAGGAGGCCGCCGCGCCAGCGGCCACAGCACCGGCAGCCACCTCGGCTCCGCACCAACCAGCAGCACAACCGACCCTGCCCGACGGCTCGCGCACTTTGCTGCCCAATCACCGCATCGTCGCCCTCTACGGGCACCCCAGTGGCCCGGCATTGGGTGCACTGGGGGAGCAAAACCCCCAAGAAGCGGTGGAAAGAATCCAGCGCATCGCCAGCTACTACCAGCCGCTGTCGGATGTCCCGGTCATGCCGGCATTTGAAATCATCGCCACGGTCGCCTCCTCCGAGCCCGGCCCGGACGGCAACTACGTCAACGAAACCGACCCCGCTGAATTGGTGCCCTCCATCGATGCGATCACCCAGGCCGGCGGCTACGCGCTGCTAGATATCCAGCCGGGGCGTTCGAGTCTGAAGGAACTGGCCGAACAATACGAGGACCTGCTCAAACGTCCCGATGTTGGGCTGGCTATTGACCCGGAGTGGGCGCTCGGCCCGGACGAGCTGCCCGCCCAACAAGTCGGCCACGTCGACGCCGCCGACATCAACGAGGTTTCCGACTGGTTGGCCCAGCTGACTCGCGATAATGATCTGCCGCAAAAGGCCTTGGTGATTCACCAGTTCCAACTGCAAATGGTGCGCAACCGAGAAAACCTCAACCTGGATCACCCTGAGCTGGCCACCATCATCCACGTCGACGGGCACGGCCCCCGGGAAGACAAGATGTTCACCTGGGACACCATGCGCCAAGACCTCGACCCCCGGGTTTTCGTGGCGTGGAAAAACTTCTACGACGAAGACACCCCCATGTTCACCCCGGAGGAAACCATGGCGGTCACCCCCCAGCCGTCGTTCATTTCCTACCAATAATCCCAGTGGCAAAGGTGCGCGGCCGATGGCTTGGGGTGCATCGGGCGGAAAGTATGCGATATCCGCTCGTGTGCGCCACAAGACTCGGCTTGCTAAGCACCGCGGCGCTGCCTTTTCGGATGCCCTCCACCCCCTAAGACCACCCTAAAACTGGTCGTGGGTCACATATGGGGGCTAAAAATATACCCCCGTCGACCATGAAGTTTTGCTGGTGGGCTAGGATTTTTGCTTAGTCAGTTGCCAACTTTTCCGGCCCTGACCCCTCTTTCTCGCCGACGCGGTCGTGCCGACGGGGAAGAAGTGGCGAACAAAAAATCCTCATAGGAGACCAAGCACGTGAGTAACCGTCCGGTTGTCCTCATCGCAGATAAGCTCGCACAATCCACCGTCGACGCCCTTGGCGACGCCGTCGAGGTTCGTTGGGTTGACGGTCCGAACCGCCCCGAACTTCTCGCCGCCGTTGGCGAGGCGGACGCACTGCTGGTGCGATCTGCCACCACCGTCGACCGCGAGGTCCTCGAAGCTGCAGGCAAGCTGAAGATCGTCGGCCGCGCCGGTGTCGGCCTGGACAACGTCGACATCCCCGCCGCCACGGAACGTGGCGTGATGGTTGTCAACGCCCCGACGTCCAACATTCACTCTGCATGTGAGCACGCAATCTCCCTGCTGCTGTCCACCGCACGTCAGATTCCCGCCGCCGATGCCACCCTGCGCAACGGCGAATGGAAGCGTTCCTCCTTCAATGGTGTCGAAATCTTCGGCAAGACCGTCGGCATCGTGGGCTTTGGCCACATCGGCCAGCTGTTCGCTCAGCGCTTGGCTGCCTTCGAGACCAAGATTATCGCCTTCGACCCCTACGCCAACCCGGCCCGCGCCGCCCAGCTGGGTGTCGAGCTCGTCGAGCTCGAAGAGCTGATGAGCCGCTCCGACTTCGTCACCATCCACCTGCCCAAGACCAAGGAAACCGCCGGCATGTTCAATGCCGAGCTGCTGGCGAAGTCTAAGCCGGGCCAGATCATCGTCAACGCCGCCCGTGGCGGCCTGGTCGATGAGCAGGCGCTGGCTGACGCCATCACCGAGGGCCGCATTCGTGGCGCCGGTTTCGACGTCTACGCCTCCGAACCCTGCACCGACTCTCCGCTGTTCAAGCTGGATCAGGTCGTCGTCACCCCGCACCTGGGTGCTTCCACCGTGGAAGCACAGGATCGTGCCGGCACCGACGTCGCCGATTCCGTGCTCAAGGCTCTGGCTGGCGAGTTCGTTCCGGACGCGGTCAACGTGTCCGGTGGTCGCGTGGGCGAAGAGGTTGCCCTGTGGCTGGATCTGGCCCGCAAGCTCGGTGTGGTTGCCGGTGAGATCCTGGCCGGTGCGCCGGTGTCCCTGGAGCTGACCGCCCGTGGCGAGCTGTCCACCGAGGACGTCTCCACCCTGGGTCTGTCCGCCATGCGTGGCCTGTTCAGCGCCATCATCGATGAGCCGGTCACCTTCGTCAACGCCCCGCGTATCGCGGAAGAGCGTGGCGTGGAGCTGCTCGTGACCACCGAGCCGGAATCCGTCTCCCACCGCTCCGTGATCGAGGTCAAGGCCATTGCCGCCGACGGCACCGTCGCCAGCGTGGTGGGTGCCCTGACCGGCCTGGAGCGCGTCGAGAAGATCGTGCGCATCAACGGCCGTGGCCTGGATATGCGCGCCCAGGGCCGCAACCTGTTCCTGCACTACTCGGATGCCCCGGGTCTGCTGGGCAAGGTCGGCACCAAGCTCGGCAACGCTGGCGTGAACATCGTTGCCGCCGCCCTGAGCCAGGACTCCGACGGCGAAGCCGCCACCCTGGTGCTGCGCGTTGACAGCGAAGTGCCGCAGGCCATCATCGATGAGATCACCGGCGAGCTGGTTGCTCGCGCGATCCAGATCGACTTCGACGCTTAAAAAATCTGCCATCCTCGGCCAGCGAAAATGTTCTCGCTGGCTGGGGGCATAGCATTAAGGCCCTTCCGGGGCTTTCCACACATACACAGGTGGTGGAAAGCCCCGGAAGGGCCTTTGTCATGTGGCCTATGGCCGGTTATGTGGTGGCCTAGCGGCCGCGGAGATAGTCGTCGATGCTGCGGCAAGCATCGTCGAGGATGCCGGGCAGCTGCTGCTGTTCCTGCTTACTAAACGGCTTGAGGACAAAGCTGCGGGGTTCTTGCCGCCCGGGTGGGCGTCCGATGCCGCACTTGAGGCGGGCAAACTCCGGCGTGCCCAAAGCCTTCGAAATAGATTTCAGGCCATTGTGCCCATTGTTGCCGCCACCGATCTTGAGCGACACCGTGCCGAAATCTTGATCAAGTTCGTCGTGCACGACCAGGATGTCGGCGGGGGAGAGCTTAAAGAACTGGGCCACGGCCTTGACGGGTCCGCCACTTTCGTTCATGAAACAGCGCGCCCGCATCAGCGCCACCGTGGTCTCGCCTGCCTTAAAAGCCCCCAGCATGGTGTTGGTCTTTTTATGCTGGCTCAAGTTGACGTAGTTGCTGCGGGCCAGTTCGTCGACCACCATGTATCCGACGTTGTGCCGGGTCTTTTCGTATTCGGGGCCGGGGTTTCCCAGGCCGACGACGAGCAGATTCTTCATGTGTTCATCAAAGCACATCCCGGGCGAAAACCCTGCCATGTGGCCACCGCCTAGCTGCTGCTTACTCGTCGTCGAAACTTGGCGGGGTCATGATGAGCACTTCGAAAGGATCCGTGTCGTCTTTGTTCCAATCAGGGTCCGTGTGGGGGCAGTCAGTCATCCAGTCCTCATTGTTCAAGGCAGTGATCGCGGTCGGGGTGTGCCCGAAGCGTTGGGCATATGCGACGGGATCCCCCTGGTGAGCAAGGCCCAGTAGGGGTTGATTCGCCCGGCCGACTTCGGAGGCGATCGCAGCATCGAGTTCCACGGTGGCAGGGTGGTCTGCGGGGGAGTCGACATAGGAGATCATCTCATCGCAGGATTGGGAAATGATGTCGGGTATCCCAAGCAGTTCCACCACGGGAAGGAAGTACGCGGAGGGGTTGATCAAGGGATTGTCCGGGTCGGTGCATTCCGGTGACGGTGGTATCTGGAGGCCGAAGGCGAGCGCTTTGAACAGGTCGCTGATATCCAGGCAGGCATGTGTAAGAGGGCTGCGGGGGCGGGCCCCTGTCGGGCTATTGGGCTGCGCCCAATGGGGATCGGGACCTGTGGCGGCATCAAATTCAGAGAGTGAATGGGCGAGGCTCTCGAAGCTTTTGGGCTGCCACCCGAGGATGGTCTGTAGGTGGCCTGCGCAGGAGTTGGCGATGTCTGCCCACCGTGATTCTTTGATGCTGATTGCTGGCCATAGTGGTACTACGTATCTGGGCGTGTCGACCCAGCGGATGTTGTCTGAAATGTCTTGTGCGATCTCAGCGGTGGTGTCGGTCAGTGCGGTGTTGGTGTCATGGGTGCGCAGGAGTTGTTCGCGGATCTGTTCAACATAGCCTCGTGCGATCGCAGCCACAGTGAACATGATGTGGCCATAGGGGTGGTGACGGTTGTGGCGCATGAGTGCGGTGGCGATCGCATCAAGCTGGTCTTTGTCGACGGGGTAGGCGCCTGCGGCGTGTAGCGCGTGATGCAGGTGGGTGCGTAGGTCAGCTACGAAGAGCTGTTCGATGAGGGTTTTGACTTCGTCGAGGTCGAGGTCGAGGTCGAGGTCGTGGGCTTGTGGGCTGTTGGCGGTTGCGCTGGGCGGGGTGGTTTCGGGTGCGGGGTCTTTGTCCCACACGGTTTTTGACCAGTGTGTGGCGAGGTCTTGGGCGAGCTGTGAGCCGTAGTTTTGGACTGTTTTGGTTGGGTGTTGTGGGCTGTAGCGGTTGCGGGTGAGCCGGAAGCGGGCGGCGATGTGCAGGGCACGGGTGATGATGGCTTCTGTGTGGCCGGTGGTGGCTGCGCTGGGGAGGAAGGCGTCTAGGGTGCTGCCGCGCAGCACCCATTGGTAGGGGCTGGGGTGTCCCTGGTGGATTGCTTCGGCGGGGGTGGATAGTTGTGCATAGCTGATGCTGGGGGTTGAGATTGGGTAGATCCACCCTGTGTGGATGAGTTCGGTGAGGGCTTGGCCAGTGAATTCGATGTGGTTGTCGAGTCCGAATATTGCTGCTGGGGGCCGCATTCCGAGGCGTTGTTCTTGGAGATAGCCCAGGGCGAGAAGTTGCGTGCGGGTGCTGCTTGCGCCGATAAAGGCGAACATGTCGAAGGTGTGGTTGGTGGCGGCGGAGGCCGCTAGGTGGGTTGCGATGTGGGCGGCTTGCCCGTCGAGCGGCTGTGCGGTGTGTGTTTGCGTCAGGTCGCGGGCGCGGTTGGTCAGGGCTTGGTGTGCTTCGGCGAATAGTGGGTGGGTGGGGTTGGCGTGGGTGTTGTAGGCGTTGCTGACAATTGCGCTGAAGTGGGGGTCGCAGTAGCGGCAGATGACCTGTTTGCCCCTGATTGCTTCGGACAGGCGGGTGCGGTTTGTCAGGACTAGGGGGCGGAGGCATTCGGCGCACACGCCGGGGTTAAGTTGTGCGCGCGCCCCGACGGCGGCCAGGTGTGCCGGTTGGAGTCCGCCGTATGGGGAGGATGTGGGGCGGGTGATGTCGTTGACGAGGTAGGTGAAGTCGAGGGAGCCGTATTGGTTGGCCCCGGTGTTTGCCCAGTATTGCTGGGCGTAGAGCTGGATGTCGGGTGAGACGAGACGGTTGGGTTCGAGGTGGAGTGTGTAGGTGCTGTTGAGTCGGATGGTGGTGCTCATGGTGAGGGTATAGAAACTGTGGTGGGGGTGGTCATCGGTTGAGGGCTGCGCTTGTGAGGGCGGTGAGTTGTTCTTTGCTGACCGGCCCGAAAGCGCCGAGTGATGTGGGGTAGGTGATCTGTGGTTGGTGGTGGATGTCGATGGGGTGGGCGAACAGGACGGTGGGGCGGTAGGCGCAGTATGTGCCTTCGATGTCGAGTGTCCAGTCGAAGGGGGTGTGGGCGACGAGCCAGTCGAACAATAAGCGCAGTTTGGTGGCGTCTGCGCCGGAGGCGTAGTCGGCTTCGAGGCAGTGGTAGGGCATGTCGTTGTCGGCTGTTGTGGGGCTGAAGTCGATGATGGCGCCGTCGTCGAGGGTGATGAGATAGTTGGATGCTTCGGCCGGGTCAGGGGTGAGGGTGATGAGGGGACAGCCGTGGAGGATTTCTTCGACTGGGACAGTGCTGAGGAGCCATTCGCGGGAATAGATGTAGGCGTCGGCCATGGTGGGTTTCCTTAAGCGGGGTTGTAGGTGATGGTGTTGTGGTCGAAAAAGCGGGTGCTGTTGGTGGTGTTGGGGTTGGTGGCCGGTGGTGGGGTGGGGGTGCTGCCGGTGGGGGTTGGGGGGAGGTGGTCGCCGAAGCCGTAGCGGGTGGGGTGGTGTGTGGGGAGGGGGAGGAGGTGCCCGCGGAGGTGGTTGAGGATCGTTGCTGCGATGTAGGTGCCATCGTTTTCGCTGCTGAGGGCGAGTCCGTGGGCGAGGATGCGGATGATGGTGTCGGGGTCGTCGCGCAGGTGTGGTTGCTGGTGGTTGCGGGTGGCGTTGAGGATGAAGCGGTAGAGGTGGGCTGCGCGACGTGTTGTGCGGGTGGTGAGGCTGTGTGTTTCGGGTGTGATGGGGTTGTTGGTGGGTGGGGCTGGGGTGTTTGTGTTGCTGCCGTAGATGTCTTCGGCGGCGTTTTTCCATTCGGTGGGGGTGTGGTTGCTGGCGATGCTGCTGAGGGCGCTGAGGATGGTTTTGGCGGTGCGGCTGTCTTTTTTGTGGTTGGTGGCGCGGGCGTCGGAAAGTTGTGTGGCGCGGGTGGTGCGTGCGTGGTGGCAGTGCGCGATGACGTCCACGTGGGGGTCTGTGGGGTCGTGGGGTTGGGTGTCGTCGACGGGGAAGATGGTGGGGGCTGGGTCGATGTGGTCGACTGCTGTGTAGAGTGCGGCGAAGGCGGCGGCGATGTCGGTGGTGGCTGTGGTGGGGTTGGGTGGTGGCTGGGGCTGGGGGTGCTCGGGCAACACAGTGGCGGTGATGCGTCCGAAGGGGGTGTCGTCGGCGGTGCTGCCGGTGATGAGTCGGAAGAATTCTTGGGTGAGGGGGCTGGCGAGGGGGCCGGTGTCGGCGATGTAGTTGTCGTACCAGCTGTCGAGGTTGCTGGCCCAGATTTTCTCGGCGGTGAAGGGGATGATGTTTGGGTGGTCGACGGTGGCCAGGGTGTGTTCGAGGCAGGTGAGCACGTGGTCGATGCTGCCGGGTGAGGGGGCCAAAAGCGCGTTTTCTGGTGGGGGTGTGGCTTGGGCGGTCTGCGATTGGGTGGGGATGAGGTCGAGGTGGCTGTGGGTGCGGGTGTGGGTGTGGGTGGTCGGTGGTGTGGTGGTTTGTGTCCAGCTGTCGCGGGTGTGGTCCATGGCTTGGCAGATGTGTTCGGCGATGGCGCGGGGCAGGTGTTGGTGGTGTTGGGCCAGGGACCACACGATTGCGAGGTGGATGGCTTTGTGGATGTGGGTGAGGCTGAGTTGGTTGATGCGGCTGTGGATGAGCAGCCGGGCGCGGTGGAGGTGCTGTTCGCTGGGCGGCAGGAGGCCGCCGTAGTGGCAGATGGTGTGGGTGATGATTGTCAGGGCGTCCTCGGTGAATGCGCGGTGGGCATGGTCGTAGAGTTCTGGGCCGTGTGCACGCAGGTCGATCAGTTCCTGGTAGGCGCCGCAGCTGGTGGCGAGGGTTTCGATGTCTGTGGTGCGGATCTTGGCATATGGCTGCGGTGGGGCCCACAGCCAGCCGGGTTGGCGGAAGGCGCTGATAAGGGGCAGGGTTGCGTGCATGGTGTCGGCGATGTTGTCGTCGGCGTCTTGCCAGAGGATTTCCCACCGGCCGGGGCTGTTGATGGGGCGGGTGAGTGGGCAGTGGGGTAGTAGCTGTTGGGCGTAGCGTTGGGGGTGGACCACGGAGTCGAGTACTTGGGTGTACATGGCGAGGGTGGCGCGCAGTTCGGTGGGGTTGCCGTGGTCGGCTTGGTGGTTGGCGTAGTCGGCGATGTGGCGTAGTTGTTGGTCCAGGTCGCGGAGGAAGGGCGCGAAGATCCCCGCGGCGCTCATCAGGGGTTCGATGGCGGTGGGGTGTGCGTAGCGGAAGTGTTCGGGGTTGGTGCTGGGTCCGTAGTGGATGAAGCCGCGCCATTGGGCGATGTCGAGCGCGCGGCGAAGCCAAGCGGGGGTTGTGGCGGCTGTGGTGATGGTTGCGGTGATGAAGTCGTGGGGGTTGTCGCGGAATTGGTCGATGTGTAGTAGTGCTGCGATGTAGGGGCGTTCGACAAGGGGGAGGCGTTGGAAGTAGTTCAGGATGTCGTTGTGGTCAGGTGGTTCGGCGCCACTGGCGTGGGGGTCGTAGGCGGTGCGGGTGCCGGTGCTGTGGGTGCGGGGGCGTTGGTGGAGGTGGCGGGCGCGTTGTTGGGCGAGGGTGCCGAGTTGTTGTGGGTTGTGGGGGACGCCGAGTGGGCTGGTCGGTGGCGTGTTGGCGGTGGTGTGCATGGTGTGTCCTGGCGGTGGTGTGGTGTTTTCTTGATTCGGAGTTTAGGAGCCGGTGGGTGTGTGCTTTGGGGGTTTGTCGAATGGGTGTGCGGTTGTGGTGGTTGGGAGGTTTGGTGGGCTCAGCCAGTGGGAAGACGAAAGTGCTAGACCAATTGGTCTGGTTAGGGGTTGTGGTGCGGGTGTGCGGGCGCTGTTTTTGGGGTGGTGGTGGGATGGCGCGTGGGGTGATTGTTGTTTTTTTGGGGTGGGATTTTCTTGGATGCTCGAGGGGGTCATAAGTGCAGCTAGTGAGGATTTCTGCGTGGCTATCGGGGTGGGGATTGCGCCCCTTCTAGACAGCTAGGTCTAGAAAATTTTGAAATTAACTAGACAGTTTGGTCTAGGTGTGTGTAGGGTGAGTGTCACGCGGAAGCGAGACGCCCCAGCACACGCTGCCCCGTCTTGCGTCATCCCTAAACACGATCATCTGCTTGCCCGCCCCCTCATGGGGTGCGCGGGCAAGGTTGCACAACAGCGAAAAGGAAAAAATCATGTCTCAGCTCACCCCCAACCACGAAGCCGGCCAGCCGCTGGAGCCCATCGACGCCGACAAGCTCAACGCACTGGCAGCCAAGAACGTCGAAAACCCCGAAGGTGGCCGCAAGGTTATCCGCACACACACCGAGGCCGACGGCAAGTTCCGTAACTACACCCAGATTCGCGACCTGGAGCCGGTGCTCGTCGCAGAGCCCCCGGCACTGTTGGGTGACGACACCGCCGGTAACCCCACCGAGATCGCCCAGGCCGCCCTGGCTTCCTGCATCTCCGTCGGCATCCAGGCCATCGCCACCAAGCGCGGCGTCACCCTGACCAGGATCGCCATCGACATCGAATCCGACATCGATGTCTCCCCGACCTGGGGCGTGGGCGATCTGGGTGAGCACAAGCGCCCGGGTGTGTCCGACGTGCGCGTCTCCATCGAGCTGGAGGGCGACGCCGATCGCGAAACCCTGCAAAAGATCCACGACGACGCCATCACCTGGTCCCCGGTGGTCAACACCTACACCCGCCCGGCGAACCTGACCTCCACCCTGAAGTAGTCAGGACCCAGTATTAGCTGTTGCCGCACCTTCTTCTAACGCCTGCGGCAACACCCAGGGGCTTTCCCCTTGTACACATCTGTGGGAAGGCCCCTTTGGCATACCTGCCACCTCACAACTTTTCTCACGCACACGCACCGAAAAAAATCGAAAAGGCCAACTCGAAAATGACTGCCGTTGCCACCCACCCCACCACAGAGCTTGTCTTGTCGCCGCAGCTTTCCGAAGAAATTAGCTCCCGCGCCCACAGCGTTGATAGTGGAGAAACCTCGGGCCGATACATTCTGCCGCTGCTGGCACAGGCGGGATATTTCTCCCACGAGCACACCCTGCTAGATACCGCGCGCCTTGTTCGGGAGATCGCCCACAAGGATCTCTCGGTCGCTTTTAGCACCTGGGCCCACGTGATGGCCCTGACTTATATCCGCAAGGGGGCAACGCCTGCCCTGGCGGCCCTGGCCGACGAGCTGGTGCGCGGGGTGCGTCCCGGGGTGACCGGCATGGCCGCCGCCTTCAAATATGCCGCGGGCTGCGGCGATATCGAACTTCAAGCAACGGCTACCGCCGATGGGTTTGTGATCAACGGTCGGCTCTCCTGGGCATCCAACCTGTATGAAGACGCCATCATCGTCACCGCTGCCAAAGACCAGGACGGCAACCCGTTGGTATTTGCCCTGGATGCGGACACCTGTGGGGTGACAGTGGGCAAGCCCTTCGCGCTGCTCGGCATGAACAACACCGCCTCGACCTCGGTGGAATTTGCCGACGTGGCAATCAGCAACGAGCAGGTCATCTCCCGCGACTTTGCAGCTTTCGTTGCCGCCGTCAAACGCACCTTCGTGGTGCTGCAAACCAGCGAATGCCTGGGCCTTGCCCGGGCCTGCGCCGAAAACGCCCGTCCCCGCCTGGTCGGCGTCAACGCCACCTTCGAAGCGCAGCTCGACGAGATCGATCAGCGCCTTGCGGAACTGATTCAGCGCCAGGAAAACCTTGCCAGCGCAGCGCAGGCGACGAAAAAACAGCTCCTGAACCTGCGTCTGGATGCCGCACAGCTGGCCGTCGAAGCCGCCAACATTGAAATCCGTGTCGCCGGTGGCGCCGGATACGCCAAGTCCACCCCGGCCTCCCGCCGCTTCCGCGAAGCGGCCTTCATCCCCGTGCAATCCCCCTCCGAAGCGCAACTGCGCTGGGAGCTCGCCCAACTGGAAAAGGAGGACGTGTAATGTCGACTCCCGTGACGATGCGAGAAGAAGTGACTTCAGCCCAGCTGCGCAGCGCAGCCGGAATGTTCCCCAGCGGCGTCACCGTCGTGACCACCCGCGCCAACGGGGTCGACTACGGCATGACCATCAGCGCCTTTGCGTCGCTGTCGCTTGAGCCGGCCATGGTGATGGTCTCCATCGAATCCACCTCCCACACCTTGCCGCATCTGGCACCCGGCAAACCCATCGCCGTGAGCGTGCTATCCGATGTGCAACTCGAACACGCGGTGCAATTTGCCCGCCACGTCGACGACCGCTTCGCAGGGGTGCCCATCCGTCGGGAAGGGCCGGCCGATGTGCCGGTGCTTGAACAAGCAGCCGCCTACTTCGTCGGCACCGTCGCCGACTGGGCCCAAGGCGGGGATCACACCATCGTGACCATCCTGGTCGAAGACTGCGGCGTCGATGTCACCCGCGAACCCCTGCACTATCACCAGGGCCGCCTGAGCTAACCCACAGCTTTCTGCGCTTTATTGCCAGCTAATGTGAGCAACCGTGAGCAACCGTGTGTCACGGTAAGCCACGGTAAGCCTCGGTAAGACTCGGTAGGCCTCGGTAAGCCACTGCCTCTTATTGTCCGTTGCCCCCTTGAAACAAGGTCAATGACATTAAGGGGCGGTGGCATCTTTGCTTATTTGGGGGTGAAAGGGGCAGGTTGGGTGGACAAGAGGGGGTGTGCCGGCTGAGGAGTTCTCCCAGCATAGAAGCAAGATGGTGACGGGGTGTTTGCCAGTAGTGGGGGTGTGGGTGGCACCGTGGGCCCCACATATTGCTAGACTGCAAACTGTCTTATCCAATGGGAAAAGGAGTCCACTGAATGAAACTCGCTGTGATTGGTGGCGACGGCATCGGCCCCGAGGTCACCGCCGAAGCCCTCAAAGTTCTCCACGCGGTTCGCGACGACATCGAAACCACCGAATACGATCTCGGCGCCCGCCGCTACCTCAAAAACGGCGAACTGCTCACCGACGAGGATCTGGCCTCCCTGCGCGAACACGACGCCATCCTGCTCGGCGCCATCGGTGCACCCGGCAGCGTGCCCCCCGGCATCCTGGAACGTGGCCTGCTGCTGAAAATGCGCTTCGCCCTGGATCACCACGTCAACCTGCGCCCCTCCAAGCTGTACCCGACCTCCACCAGCCCCCTGGCACACCCCGGCGACATCGACTTCGTCGTCGTGCGTGAGGGTACTGAGGGCCTTTACTGCGGCAATGGCGGCACCCTGCGCGAAGGCACCCCCCACGAGGTCGCCTCCGAGGTCTCCCAAAACACCCGCTACGGCGTCGAACGCGTCGTCCGCGACGCCTTCGAACGCGCCAACAACCGCCGCAAAAAGCTCACCCTGGTCCACAAAACAAACGTGCTCGTCAACGCCGGCTCCCTCTGGCAGCGCACCGTCGACGAGGTCGCGAAGGAATACCCAGAGGTCGCCGTCGACTACAACCACATCGACGCCGCCACCATCTACATGGTCACCGACCCGGCGCGCTACGACGTGATCGTCACCGACAATCTCTTCGGCGACATCCTCACCGACCTGGCCGGTGCGGTCACCGGTGGCATTGGTTTGGCTGCCAGCGGCAACATCGACGCCACGGGCGCGAATCCCTCCATGTTTGAGCCGGTGCACGGCTCCGCCCCGGATATCGCGGGCCAAGGCATTGCGGATCCCACCGCCGCCATCCTGTCCGCCGCCATGATGCTGCGCCACCTGGGCGATGAGGACAATGCCGTGGCCATTGAGAAGGCAGTCGCAGACGATGTTTCTGAGCGCGGCGACGCTCCGATCAAGACCACTGAAGTAGGCGACCGTATCGTCGCTAAGCTCCGTGGCTAGATAGACAAGACCTGGAGCTGAGCAGCGGGCGCCCTGTCGTTGGGCGCCCGCTGTGTCGTGGGCCCAAGCGCTTTATAGTTGTTGCGCGGCTGCCTGCTTGTTCGCGACTTTGGCGGCGAGTTGTTCAAGCGCCTTAGGCAATGGCACGTCTGCTCCTACAATCGCGGCGGCGATCAGCACTTCGCGCCACCACGCCACGTCGTGTCCGCCGGGAAAAGACTCATCCCTGGTGGTGATCCCGCGCAGTGCACACCTGCCTAAAGCCGCCGTCTGTGCGGCGGCGGGAAACAGCCATTCCAACTCGCCGCGGACAGCCCGCAGCCAGGGCATCCGTTCCGGCGGGGGAGTACCCGCAGCATCAGGCAGCAGTAGGCGACCCCACGGGGTGGACGCGCAGACCGCGCCTTGGAAAAGATCGGGGTGCCGGGCGATGAGGCGGGCAGCCGCCACCCCGCCAAACGAGGATCCCGCAGCAACCCATGAGATGGCGGGGTTTAGCGCGCGCAGCGCCTCCGCGATCTCGTCTAGCAGCCCAACATCGCCTAACAGCTCCGTTGCTCGCCCCTGAAAATCGGCGGCGTGATTCACCATCGCGACATACGAGATCCCCGCAGCGCACGCCAACCGGTTGATATCAGCGGCGCGCAGCGCGGCCCCATCAAACAGCACCAAGCCCACCCCAGCGACAGCGCCAGCGCCATCGCCAGCCTGGCAGCGCACGACGTCAATCACGCCAGGGGAGGACACCGAGTTGGTTCGAGCATCACCACACCAAGGTGCGGCAATGTGTGCACCCATGACCGTCACCGTGCCCTTGGTGGAACAGATCGACGGCCCTTTCGGGCGCAACCCCAACTGTTCACCCTGGCGGCACACCTTAAGCCACCACTGCCGCTGCGCGGCACCTTCCGGAACCACCGCAGGCTCCGGGATCGGCAGCAAGCGAACCCCACCGACCCAGCCACACGGCACACGAACCGCACAGCCATAACAATCCGTCGACGGCACCCGCTCCAAACACCCGGCCGCCAGACGCGAACGATCCGTCACCCCACCGGCCTCCAGAAAAAGACGACACCCCCGCGGCACCTCCACACCCCGCACCGCAGCCACCAACACCCACTCATCGCCACGTCTCACCACACGAGCACACAGACCCCGGGACGCGACCTCCTGGGCGACGGCGAGCACATCGGCGCGCCACGGCACCCGATAATCCGGAATCGGCACCGGGCGAGTTCCCGGCTCCACTGGGCTGAGCGAAGAAGACATGACGCCAGTGTAGCCAACCCTCACCTGACTGCTTAATGCCGCAAAACGATGGGGGATATGTGAAAGGCATAACTCTAAAACCCAAATATGTTCCAGGCCACACGATAAAGTGTGGGGCATGAACGTAGAGATCGAAGAAGTACGCGACTTTCTCGCCGGCATCGAACCCTTCTCCCACCTGCCCAACGAACACCTCGACGACATCGCCACCAGCGTCGAACTCACCTACGCGCGCCGGGGCACCACCATCATCGCCCGCGAGTCTTCCGGCAATGATCTCTACGTCATCCGCTCCGGGGCCGTCGACATCGTCGACGACGAAGGTGTGTTGCTTGACCGACGCGACGCCGGGCGCTGCTTCGGGTATTCCACCATCAAGGGCGAAAACCTCTCGCGCTACGACATGATCGCCGTCGAAGACAGCCTGCTCATGGCGGTGCCCCGGGAAAAGATTCAGGACTTGTCCGAACAATTCGACGACTTCGTGCGTTTCTTTTCCTCCCAATCGGCCCGCATCCGCGCCGCCGCCGATCACCTGCGCCAAGAATCCTCCAACGATGTTTTGCGCACCAGGCTGGGGGAGTTCATGATCTCCGAACCGGCCACCTGCACCCCGGAGATGACCATCCAGCACGCAGCGCAAGTCATGCGGGAGAAAACCGTGTCCTCCCTGCTGGTTGTCGACGGGGAGAAATTTCTTGGCATCCTCACCGACCGCGACATGCGCAACCGAGTAGTCGCCGACAACATGGACGTCACCCAGCCGGTCACCGCGATCATGACCCCCGACCCGCGCACCGCGACCAGTGACACCCTCGCCTTTGAAGCCATGCTGATTATGGCCGAACTAGGCATCCACCACCTGCCCGTCGTCGACAACGGCGCACTGGCCGGCATCATCGCCAGCGCCGACATCATGCGGCTGCTCCGCCACGACCCGATCTACGTCACCGCCGACCTATCGCGGCGCAGCACCCCGGAAGAACTCAAAGACGTCTACTCATCCGCCGGCGACGTCGCCGTCCGCTTCATCGACCGCGGCGCCAGCGCCGAAGACATCACCGGGCTGCTCACCGTCTCCGCCGACGCGCTCGCCCGCCGCCTGCTCACCCTCGGCGAACAGCGCCTCGGCCCACCACCGGTGCCCTACGCCTTCGTCGTGCTCGGCTCCCAAGGCCGCCGCGGCATGGGGCTTGCCAGCGACCAAGACAACGCCCTCATCCTCGACAACTCCTACGACGAAGCCGCCCACGGCGACTACTTCGAGAAACTATCCACCTTCGTCTGCGATGGCTTACACGACGCCGGCCAAGTGCTCTGCCCCGGCGACATGATGGCCAAAAACCCCCAATGGCGCATGACAGAACACACCTGGCAGACCACCTTCAACCACTGGATCACCGCCCCCGAACCAGAAGCACTACTGGCCGCCCAGGTCTTTTTCGACATGCGGGCCATCGCCGGCGAACTCGACCTGGGCGCCAACGTGCACGCCCACGCCGTTTCTCAAGCGAAAAACGCCCCCCGCTTCCACGCCCACCTCGCAGCGCTGGCGGCGCGCCGCGAACCCCCGCTGGGCTTCTTCCGCGGCCTGGTCGTCGAACGCTCCGGCGACTACGCCCACACCCTCAACGTCAAAAAGGGCGGTACTGCCGCCATCGTGCAAATGGCCCGCCTGTTCAGCCTCGCCGTCGGCGCAGAAGTGCTGCCCACCCGCGACCGACTGCTCGCAGCCGCCGGCAACGGGCCGGTGTCCGAACGCGGCGGCCAAGACCTCGTCGACGCCTTCGACTTCCTCACCACCATCTCCCTGCGCCACCAAGCCCAACAGCTCCGCACCGGCCACGACCCCGACTACAACATCGACCCCAAAGCGCTAAACAAGATGGACCGCGAACACTTGCGCGACGCCTTCCAAATCATCAAATCCATGCAAAACGCACTGGCCACCAAATTCCCCATCCGCACCATCTAGGAACCAGGGGAGTACCACACCATGTTTGGCTTTGGAAAAGCACGAAAAACAGCGACAGCCACCGGGGCGCTCAAAGACTTCTACGCGGTCGCCGCACCAGACAAAAACACGCCCCTAACCCAAGCGCCGCTACTCGCCGTCGACGTCGAAACCACCGGACTCGAACCCGGCAAAGACCACCTCCTGTCCATCGGATGGGTGGCTCTCAACGGGCTCAGCATTGACGCCGGCAGCGCCGGACACGTCATCATCGACAACCCCGACACCCGCGACACCAGCGTCGGACACTCCGCCACCATCCACGGACTCACCGACGACGCACTCGCCGCCGGACACAGCCCCCAGCAAGCGCTCGACGCCTTCCTCGCTGCCCTGCGCGGCCGCGCCATGCTCGTGCACTACGCAGCCATGGAAAAAGGTTTTCTCTCCCACGCACTCAAACAGCACTACGGGGCCGGACTCGACGTGCCCATCGTCGACACCTTCGCCCTCGAACGCCGCCACATGGAACGCATGTTCACCTACCCGCGGGGTGAAGACCTACGGCTACCCCGAGTGCGGTCCCGCTACGGGCTGCCGCACTACCGCAGCCACAACGCGCTCACCGACGCGCTCGCCTGCGCCGAGCTCTACCTCGCGCTGGTGGCCCACGGGAAAGCCACCACCCTCAAACCCCTTCTCATCTAGTTACCCCCAGCAAGAAGCGCCAGGTACAAAGTGGGGCTAGTTTTGTGGGGGCAAAAATCCCACATCTAGAGCAAAATTTTTGTAGGCTATGCCACATGCGTTTTGGACGAATTGCAACCCCCGAAGGAATGACCTTCTGCGTCATCGAGGGCGACGGCGAACAAGCCATCGCCAAGGCCATCAACGGCCACCCCTTTGCCGACCCCGAATACACCGGCAAAGAATACCCCTTGAGTGACGTCAAACTCCTGGCCCCGATGCTTCCCTCGAAGATCGTCGCCATCGGCCGCAACTACGCCGACCACGTTGCAGAGGTCTTTAAAAAGAGCGCAGAATCCCTGCCCCCGACCCTGTTCCTCAAGCCCCCGACGGCAGTCGTCGGCCCCGGTGCAGCCATCAAGATCCCCGAATTCGCCACCAAAGTCGAATTCGAAGGCGAACTCGCACTCGTTATCGGCCGCCCCTGCAAAAACGTCAAGGCCGACGACTGGCGCAGCGTGGTGCGCGGATACACCATCATCAACGACGTCTCCTCCCGCGACCTGCAGTTCGCCGACGGCCAGTGGGCACGCGCCAAAGGCATCGACACCTTCGCCCCGCTCGGCCCCTGGATCGAAACCGACCTTGACGCCATCGACGTCACCAACCTGCCCATCAAGGCACACCTCACCCACGACGGTGTCACCGAAACCAAGCAGGACTCCAACTCCAACCAGATGATCATGAACCTCGGCGAAATCATCGAGTTCATCACCGCCTCCATGACCCTGCTGCCCGGCGACATCATCTGCACCGGCTCCCCCGCAGGCACCGCCCCGATGAGCCCCGGTGACTACATCGAAATCGAAATCCCCGGCATCGGCCGCCTCGGAAACCCCGTGGAAGCCGCCTAACACCCCACCCAACCGGCCCCCAGCATCACCACCGATGCTGGGGGTCTCCTCTATCCCCACACACCGCCAAGCCAGCCAAACAACCGCGGGTACACCCGCACCATCAGAAAACCGTGGGGGTCGCCAACTATAGTGTGCCCTTGAGACCCCACAACGGAAAGGGCCCCGCGGTGTTCCTGCAAGACCCAGAGCTACAACCCATCTACCGATCACTCGCCATCACCCAGGCAGCGATCTTCTCCGCCCTCTGCCTGGTCTGGGGACTCGACCACAACTTCGACCTGAGCATCCACATCCCACTATCGGTGGCCACAGCATTTTCCGCACTCGGCTGCGTTGCCATCTTCTCCTACCGCAGCGGCGGCGCCGGACGATCCTGGCTGCTCGGCCAACAATTCGAAGCCGTAGTTCTCGTATTCCTCGCCGCAACCCTCGGCGTGATCGCAGCTATCAGCCCCATCGCCTACATGCTGCTCGACAACGGCGGAGGAAACCATCCCATCGCCCACTGCGTAGAACTCATCGCCTACGGCATCGTCTACGTCTGCCTCGCCTTCGTCATCGTGGTGACCGCCGCGAAAACCGAAAAACGCTACCGGCTCATCGGGCTGCCACTATGCGTCGTGCTTCTCATCATCACCGTCGCCCGCGGCCAACTCGACAACATCCTCATCGAATCCGGCAAAGCCAGCCCCCACTGGCTGCGCCTCATCCCGCCCTTCGAACTCACACCCGAATGGACAACCGCCTTCGCACAACTGGGGATCCTAGCCCTCATCAGCCTGGCAGCTCTCGTCGTGGTCTACATCAAGCGCTCCGCACTGCCGCGCGCCTAAAAATCAGCCGACAACGGAGAAAACACGTGCAGCTCGTGTGCGAAGTAATTCCCTGCACGCGGTGACATACTCCGGGCCGACAACCGCGAAGACATCTGCTTGGAAGATGCACACCGCACAAAAACCGTGGCATCACTTTCACCAGCAAGCGCCCGCAGGTTCGCCTCCAGCACGCATCGAAACCCCTCATGGCTGCTCGACAAAGGCAACACCGAGCCATAGGCACACAGCACGGTGCCGATCGACCCTCCCAGACACTCACGCACCATTTCGCACAATCCCGCAGATAGTGCGATATCCGACTGCTCAACATGGGCCAGCAACGCCCGCACACCGAAAGAACTCGCCCTGCCGTCCACAAAAACATAGTTGTTGAGCAACACAACGGCGCGAAAGTCCTCCAACACGTCGCGGAAAGACTCATTCAACGACTCGCTGTGCACCAAAGAAGCCACACGCTTTTGAGTGCCATCAAACCGATCCGTCATGCCACCCGAACCCGGATTCAAGCCGAGATACACCAGCACCTGCTCCACCGACATGCACTCGTCCACATCGTCCGTGCGGAAAATCACCGCCACCAAACGCACCGCCGGCTCGCCATAGAACAACGCCCACAACTCAAAAGTGACACCGCTTTCAGCATCGGTATAAAACACCCGCCTGTTCTCCAACTGATCCTCGCAGGCACCCAACAAGACAGCCGAACGAGAAACCACGCAACCCCACCACGATGCGATCGAAAACTTCTGCTCAGACATTTAGAAAAACTCCTTGACTCAAAAAAGGGGAGCAACAGCAAGTGCTGCCACTGCCACCATCAAAGAAGCCTTCCCAGCCTGGCGCAAGGACTACCAGGGCAAACAAACCACCACAGTGCCGCCCCCATTTTCCCTACGGATCCGACCACGGTTCCCTCCGCATCTTCCCCACGCCCCTCCGGATCCGATCACCTTTCCCTCCGACTCCCCTCCCCAGCCAACAGGCCAGGAAAACTCCCTGACCAGCAATAAAGAAGCGCTGTGTTTCTCATCACAACCAGTGGTGGGGGCTTAAAAAACCCACCCCACACGTCGACAACACCGCAGAAAAGAACTACCCAGCCGAAGCAGAAATCCCCAAAGCACGCAACAACGTACCCAACTTCGCCGTCGTCTCATCAAACTCATCCACCGGCACAGAATCAGCCACAATTCCACCACCCGCCCACGCACGCGCCGACAAACAATCCGCAGCAACCTCAGCGCACCGAATCGCAACCATGAACTCACCATCACCGCTAGCATCCGACCACCCCACCGCGCCCGCATAAAACCCCCGCGGATCCTCCGCAGTCTCAATCAACGCAGCAGCCGCCTCCGTCGGCGTACCACAAATCGCCGGCGTCGGATGCACCACCAACGCCAACTCCAACGCCGAAACCCCAGAATCCTTCAACTGGCCAGTAATCGGCGTCGCCAAATGCCACATCTCACGCGTCCGCATCAACTCAGGACGCGAAGGAATCGACAACTGAGAACACAACGGCTCCAAATGCCCACGCAACGCATCAACCACAAACTGATGCTCCAACGCATCCTTCGACGACTCCAACAACGAACGCCCACGCAACTCGTCCTCAACCTTGTCCCCACCACGCGGAACACTGCCAGCCAACGGATACGCCGAAATCGTCGACCCCTGCTTCTTGATCAACACCTCCGGCGACGAACCCACCAACGTGCCACCACCAGCAGGGGAAAGATCCGCAATAAACCCATTGTTCGTCGGCGACCCATCAATCAAACGAGCAGCCACCAACAAAGGATCAGTCGGCTCATCGAAACCAATATCGACGCGCCGGGCAAGAACGACCTTTTCCAAGCAGGTGCGCTCAATGGTGTTGATTGCTGCCTGCACCCTGGCGATGTGTTCTTCACGGCTGGGCTCCACCCCGGTGAGGCGGGCATGGAGCTGAGCTCCTGGGCCGAGTCGGTAATAGGCATGCGGTTCTAGGGGGCCGTCTTCGCGGATGATTTTCTCCGGCACAGTCAGCGCGACATCGCCACCGATAGCAAAGGGAAGTGCACCCACCACCATCTCGACCCTGTTGTCCCGCAGTGCCGTGATTGCATCTTCGGGGTCCGTGAAAGTCTCCATGCTGCCCTGGGTTCGCACGGAGCCGTGCGGGCGGGAGAGGAGGAAATCCGGGGCGGAAGCCGGGCGAGAGGCAAACATGGTGGGGCAGTTTATCAGGTCTAGGGCTGCTGGCCGGGTGCGAAAAGTGCACTGGCGACTGGCAACGAAGTTTGCCTGGGTATGCTTGGGGACTATGTCTGATGTTCGCGTACGTTTTTGTCCCTCACCCACCGGCACCCCTCACGTCGGTATGGTTCGCACCGCCCTTTTTAACTGGGCATACGCCCGCCACACTGGCGGCAAGCTGATTTTCCGCATCGAAGATACCGATGCTGCCCGTGACTCGGAAGAGTCCTACCAGGCCATCATCGAGTCTTTGAAGTGGCTCGGTATGGAATGGGACGAAGGTATCGATGTGGGTGGCCCGGACGCCCCGTACCGCCAGTCGCAGCGTGCCGACATCTACCAGGACGTTCTTGCCAAGCTCAAGGAGTCCGGCGATATCTACCCGGCGTACTCCACCGCAGAAGAAGTCGAGGCTCGCCACAAGGCTGCTGGCCGCGACCCGAAGCTCGGCTACGACAACTTCGATCGTGACCTCACCGACGGGCAGATCGCAGCTTTTGAGGCCGAAGGCCGCAAGCCGGTGTGGCGTCTGCGTATGCCGAACAAGACCTGGAGCTGGCACGACCTGGTGCGCGGCGACATCGAATTCAAGGCTGAAACCCAGCCGGACTTCGTGGTTGCGCGCTCCAACGGGGATCCGCTGTACACCTTGGTCAACCCGGTTGATGACGCCCTGATGGGAGTCACTCACGTCCTGCGTGGCGAGGATCTTCTCCCGTCTACCCCGCGCCAGCTGGCTCTCTACGAAGCGCTGGAGCGCATCGGTATCGCCAAGCAGACCCCGCAGTTCGGCCACCTGCCGTTCGTGATGGGCGAGGGCAACAAGAAGCTGTCCAAGCGTGACCCGGAATCCAACCTGTTCAACCACCGCGATGCCGGCATCATCCCCGAGGGCATGCTGAACTACCTGGCACTCCTGGGCTGGTCACTGTCGAAGGATCAGGACATCTTCAGCGTGGAAGATCTCGTGAAGAACTTCGATGTCGAAGATGTGTTGAAGAACCCGGCTCGCTTTGACCAGAAGAAGCTTGAGGCCATCAACGCCGACCACATCCGTCTGCTGGAGCTTGAAGACTTCACCAAGCGCCTGCGCACCTACCTGGAGGAGTACAAGAACTTCCCGGCTGACTACCCCGCAGACAAGTTTGCTTTCGCCGCAGAGCTGGTGCAGACCCGCATCAAGAAGCTGGAAGACGCTGACGACTTGCTGCGTTTCCTTGTCACCGCTGATGCGGATCTGGAGCTTGATGAGAAGTCTGCCCGCAAGAATCTCAAGGAAGATGCGGTCCAGCCCCTGACCGAGGCCATCGCAGTGCTGGAAGGTGTTGAGGACTTCACCACCGCAAACATCGAGGCAGCCCTGTCTAGCAAGCTGATTGAGGAACTCGAGCTCAAGCCCCGCAAGGCTTATGGAGCGCTGCGCGTTGCGATCTCCGGCATGCAGGTCTCCCCGCCGCTGTTCGAGTCCATGGAACTGCTGGGTAAGGAATCCACCTTGTTCCGCCTGCGCGCAGCCTTGGAAAAGACTCCCTTCGAGGCTGCCTAGAAGCAGCTTTGTTGGTGGCGGCTGAATAAGTGAACGCCTCCAGTACCGGCAGCTTGGCTGTGCTTGAACACGGTCGGGCTGCCGGTTTTGCTGTGCCTAGACAAAGAGATGCTGTCGTGGGGGAGGGCCAATTTTCTAAATCCCACCGTTGTTATCTTTGGGCTTAGGGTTTGTGCCCGATGACCAGCAGAGTTGCAACGCCTCGGAGCTTATGGTTATATTGTTCCTCGTCGCACAGAGCGCCCCGCCAAGCGGAAAGCGTACTGTACCGATAATGCCCTATGGTGTAATTGGCAACACGAAGGTTTCTGGTTCCTTTATTCTTGGTTCGAGTCCAGGTAGGGCAGCTGCAAAGCTGAAAAGTTTATACTTCGAAGTTTTGTGTCCTAAAGCCCCGTTCGTCTAGCGGCCTAGGACGCCGGCCTCTCACGCCGGTAACACGGGTTCAAATCCCGTACGGGGTACTCAAATTTCCTCATCACGATCGTCTCGCCGCGAACGTGATGAGGATTTTTGCTATGTATGAGTCTATGGATGAAGCTGGCTTTCTCAACAACCTAGAGAAAATATATAGCGATACCCAGATGGTCGGGTGGGACTTCTCGGTGCTTGACCGGTCTTTGGAAGTGGAGGGGCTTCCTTGGGACTTTGAGGTTGACTGCCTGTCGAAGATGCAGCAGGCATCATCCGTCCTCGATGTTGGCACCGGTGGGGGAGAACGACTGATATCGCTCATCAAGTCCCTTTCCCGGGCTGCTGGAAAGCCATATATTGCCGCCACGGAAGGATGGGAGCCAAATGTCAAGGTTGCGCGCGCAAACTTGAAACCCTTTGGGGTTGAATGTGCAGCCTACGATCCAGACTCGCGTCAACCCAGCACTTTTAGGGATTCAACGTTCGATGTGATCATGAACAGGCACGAAAGCCTGGATGCCGTAGAAATTGCACGCTTGCTGGCCCCTGGTGGCGAATTTATGACTCAGCAGGTGGATGGGCATGACGTTCCCGAGCTGCATCAGTGGTTTGGTGCTGACTATGAATATCCAGAAGTGGGCCTTGAGAACTTTTGCCAGCAGCTTGAGCAGGCGGGGTTGACCATTACGTGCCAAGAATCTTGGGAGGGGTACATGCGCTTTTCGTCAGTTGAAGCTCTGGTCACCTATCTAGCGCTCGTTCCGTGGGATGTGCCGGGATTTAATGTGTCGGACCACGCCAGCACGCTTCTGGAGCTGCAGCGGGCGCCGAAGCCCATTGAGGTGACGCAGCGGCGGTTCCGGGTTTACGCGATGGCGAAGTGATGGGTAAAGACTGCATAAAATTTTGTGAAAACAACTGCGATTAACGTTTCCCCGTGCTTCAATGAGGGTGACTTGCATCATAAGTTAGGAGTTTTCATGGCTGACAAAGTCTTGATCATCACTGGAGATGGCGGCGAAACGCTGGAGGTTCTGTACCCCTACGAGCGTATGCGTGAGGCCGGGTATGAGCCTGTCGTCGCGGCACTTCACACCGACCGCAAGATCCAGCTTGTCGTTCACGATTTTTCTGATGATTTCGATACCTACACGGAAAAGCTGGGGCACACCTGGCCTGCAGATATCGCCATTAAGGACGTCAACGTTGGCGACTATGCCGGACTGATCATCCCCGGCGGTCGCGCGCCGGAGTATCTTCGCCTGGATAAGGACGTTCTGCGCGTCGTGCGTGAGTTCAACGAGGCCGGAAAACCGATCGCCGCGACTTGCCACGGTCCGATGATTCTGGCTCAAGCGGGCATTCTTGAGGGGCGCAGCTGTGCGGGGTTCGGAATGATTTCCCCGGATGTTACTGGTGCTGGCGCCACGTATGAGGATGGCGACAGCGTCGTCAGCGATAATCTTGTCACCGCGCGCGCCTGGAATGACAACGGGCCTTGGATGGGGGCTTTCCTCAAACTGCTCGGTTAACCAGGCAATTTGTGTTTCTATAAGCGTCACATATAAAGTATCCCGAGTCCGCAAGGAACGCGCCCCGTTCGTCTAGCGGCCTAGGACGCCGGCCTCTCACGCCGGTAACACGGGTTCAAATCCCGTACGGGGTACAAATTCTAAACTCCCGAAGTGTTTCACTTCGGGAGTTTTTTTTGATGCTTAGCGCCGTTCGATGTAGAACCCGGGCTATAGGACAAAATGTGTGTCTGCACGGCGTGTCGTGGATATAGGACAAAAAGTGTGTCCGGTTTTAGCGGGGTTGGCCTTTTCGGATTCCTATAGAGTGGGTCTAGCCGGTGTCGATACCGGTGTCGTATTCGGCAGGAGCTCCAGTGGGGTTGCTGTCGGTTAGTGCTTCGGTGACTGTTTTAACTTTGGCGAGTTCGTGAGTCCCGAAGTCGTGTTGCCTGGCGATTTCTATGAGGTCGCCAGGCTTTTTCGTTCTGCTTAGCAGCCACCATTCGCAGAGTTTTCTTTGGCGTTCTGCGGGTAGTCCTCTGTGTGCGTGCAGCAGTGCTTTCAAGGGGCTGTTGATGCCGCCTTCTAGGCTGTTGGTGCTGGATTGGTAGATCGCCTCGTAGATGGTGTCGGGGCTGTCGGTGTCTGTGCCGATGACCGCGATGGATTGTTCGATGAAGGCGAACAGGTGGTTTCGCCGGGTTTGTTCCATCAGGATGCGGTGGGCGCTGCGTGCACGGTCGTGGGTGTACCAGTAGTGCTTGTTTTTCCTTTTGTTGTTGGGGATAAGCACTTTGGGGCAGCTGTCGATGTAGGTTTTTTCATCCAGCCAGTCGCGGTATTGGTTGCTGACCTGGTGAAAGAGAGTGACCCATTGTGCTGCTTGTTGGTTGTTGGTGACTTTCAGCAGTTTTAGCGATAGGGCGCGTAGGGCTTTGCCGCAGTTGGATTGGGGGCGTGTTGTGACGTATCGCTGGACGTTGCGTTTGATGTGGATCAGGCAGCGTTGGATGTGGGTGTGGGCTTGTGGGGTGGCTGGATCGTTTGGGAAGACGTCGTTGATTGCTGATAGTGCGGCATTGCACCCATCTGTGGTGATCAGTCGGGGGCGTTGGATTCGGTGGAGGAGGTGTTGGTATGCCCGGGTGTTTTCGCTGTGCGACCAGTGCCAGGTCAGTACTTTGTTGGTGGTTGATGCGATGAGCAGGCATTGCTGTTTGTTGAAGTAGGTGGCGTCGATAAAGACTTGTTCGTCGTAGTTGTTGTCGCCTGTGGGGGTGGGGATGGGGATGAGCCAGAAAGGTTCGAACCAGCGTTGTAGTGTGCGTCGGCTGAGTTGGTGGTGGCGGGCGAAGTCTGCCAGTGATTGGGTGGATTGGACCCAGGACAAAAACAGTGTGAAGCGAACGAGTTGTGTGTGGGCTGTATTTGTTTGTGTGAAGGAGTGTCCGCAGTGTTTGCAGCGCCATCGTTGGCGGTTTTTGCTGGTTGAGCCGTTTTTCTTTGTG
The DNA here is from genome assembly GCF_001941445.1 of Corynebacterium aquilae DSM 44791. Lineage (NCBI taxonomy): Bacteria > Bacillati > Actinomycetota > Actinomycetes > Mycobacteriales > Corynebacteriaceae > Corynebacterium > Corynebacterium aquilae. The sequence goes on from NZ_CP009245.1 coordinate 1,292,501, forward strand.
GGTGATTGGCAGATGGGGCAAGTAGGTGATGTTGGCATTTACCCCGCATACCACATGTTGTTTGAAAAACGGGGATATTTGACCTGAGGCTGGTTTAGCTCCTTGTCAGGAGATGAAAAACGCCTTTATCGCAGGTCAGCACCTAAAAAAACGTACTTACAGACACACTTTTTGTCCTATAGCCCTAGAACCCCGCTTTGTAGCCACCTTTTCCTGCTTGTTGTGAACGAAAAGCTCCTATTGTGTGGGCATGGCAACCTAGGAGAGTGTCAGATGGTTTGTGTGTGACGTGTTAAATCACCAGCCATCGAGGAGGATGCTCCACAATGACCACCATGACCACCCGCGACCCGCAAGACAAAGCCCGGCTTAAACAACTAGAGAAGCGACTGATGTCCAGCCCTGAACTCGCCGAGATCCTCAAAGAGTTCGCCACATCATCAACCGACATCAACGACATGGTGCGTTCGATGATCCAGACCGGGATCAACACCGCACTGCAAGCCGAAATGGACGCCCACCTCGGTTACCAAGCAGGAGACCGCACAGGCAAAGCCCGCCACGGCACGGCCGACAATCACCGCAACGGCTCCTACAACAAAACCGTCCAGTCCCAGTACGGGCCTATCGACATCACCGTGCCCAGGGATCGCAGCGGCAGCTTCACCCCACGGATGGTGCCCAAAGGAGCCCGCAGGATCACCGATGTCGACGACCTGATCATCTCTCTGTATGCCGCAGGCACCAGCCTTCGTGACATCCAGCACCACCTGGCCACCACGTTGGGTGTGGATTTGTCGCATGAGACGATCTCCCAGATCACCGACCAGGTCCTAGATGAGGTACTTGCCTGGCAGCACCGGGACTTAGAGGAGTTCTACCCGGTGATCTACCTGGATGCTTTGCGCATCAAAATCCGTGATGGTGCCCGGGTCGTCAACAAGGCCTGCTATATGGCGGTCGGCATCACCATGGAGGGTACCCGGCAGATCTTGGGGCTGTGGATCGCAAACAATGAGGGCGCGGCGTTTTGGGCCCAGGTCTGTGCGGAGTTGGCTAACCGTGGGGTCAAAGATGTGTTCATCGTCTGCTGTGATGGGCTGAAAGGTTTCGAACAGGCGGTGCAGGCCACCTGGCCTGATGCGATGGTGCAGACCTGTGTGGTGCACCTGATCCGCACCGCACTGCGGTGGGTGGCGGCAAAGGACCGTAGCGCGGTCGCGGCTGCTTTGAAGAAGATCTACACCGCTGCAACGGCAGAGCAGGCGCTTGCGTTTTTGGACGAGTTTGATGCCAGCGACATGGGGCTGAAGTATCCGCAGGCGGTGAAGGCTTGGCGGGATGCGTGGGAGCGTTTCATACCGTTTTTGCAGTTCCCGCCGCAGGCGAGGAAGGTTGTCTACACCACGAATGCGATCGAGTCGATGAATGCGCAGTTGCGTAAAGCGACAAGGAATCGGGGGCAGTTTCCTAATGATGCTGCCGCGGTCAAGGCGTTGTGGTTGATGATCTGCCACATCGAGGACCGGCAGGCGGAGAAAACGAAAAAGAAGGCCGGGCGTGCCCGTGCGGGAACGAGCCGGTTTGTTGAGGGGGTGCGTGTGACTGGGTGGGTTGCGGCCATCAATCAGCTGTCAGCACATTACCCGGATCGGTTCGAGCCTTACCTGTAAGCCGAAGTTCACACACAAAAAACTTGACACACTCCAACCTAGAATCAACATCATGACCAACAACGATGCAGACAAAGTGGCTAAGAGGAAACCGAAGCGCTACGAGCAACACGTGGCAGTTTTTGGCTTAAGCGGAAGTGGCAAAACCGTGTTGCTTTCGTCGCTATATGGGCGGAATAAAGACTTTTCGGATGGCACCGATTACAAGCTCAACGCCATGGACAATCAAGTGGGGGGAAAGCTTTTTCAGAATTACTTGGGAATGCGGGACCTAAATTCTGCCCCCTTGGCGACGAAATTCAAGAAAACCTCTTATTCCTTTGCACTTAAGCCACGGCTGGATGATGCGGAGCTAGCGGGCAGGTTCAAGCCCGTCACGTTGGTGTGGCATGACTACCCGGGGGAATGGTTTACCGAAAGTCCATCGGGTCCTGAGGAAGAATCGCGTCGTAAACAAGCTTTTGTCGATTTGTTGCAATCTGATGTTGCACTGTTAACCATCGACGCTCAGAAGCTGCTTGAGCATCAGGGAGATGAAGGTAAATATTTGACCTTCCTTTTCGGACAGATTTCTGAAGTTTTGGAGGGACTGAAAGATCAGCACCTTCCTGATCACGGTCGGCTGAAGCACTTTCCTCGAGTCTGGGTTATTACCTTGACTAAAGCTGATTTGCTTCCCGAGATGACGGCAACAAATTTGCGTGACATGGTGACTCTTCATGCGCATGAGAGTTTGGGGTCTTTGAAGACCACTTTGAAGAGTTTGGTGAGCGAGCCTGACTTTTTGTCGATTGGGGAGCAATTTTTGATCACGTCTTCGGCGAAATTTACTCCCGAGACGATTGATGTCGAGCAGCATAAGGGCCTTGAGGTTTTGATTCCTTTGGCGTGTATGGGAGTTCTCGAGGCCCAGCGCAGGTGGGAGGACATCAGGGGACAAGCTTTTGAGTTCGTGCACCTCCTTGAGGATAAAACTCTGATGAAGGCGTTTGCGGAACTCGCGGGGGTGCTGTTTGTTGCGAAGGGACGCGGCGCGAAGCTTTTGGCTACCGGACAAGCGTTCAATGCGGTGCAGGTGGTGGCGGCCAAAGTGGTGGATAAGTTCAAGGCACCACGTGCCAACGATGAGGAGGATGCGAAGACTGTGTTGAGCTTGTTGTTGAGGTCTTTTTCTCGTTCGTTGAAAGAAGCCGAAAACGAGGGAATTTATCTTAATGAGGGCGCATGAGGTTTTTGTGGGCGACAAGAGGCTTGAACTGGGGTTTTAAGTTTCTCAGTGATGGCGGATTTGCTGATCCGCTGATTGAATACGAACGAGTTTTCAATCAGTTTTCGACGGCTCAAGACTTCTTGAGTGGCAAAGATTTTGTTGCTGTTCGATTCGATGATCCGCTTGGACGCTGTGATTCTGCTGGCCGGATTATTCCTCACGAGTGCGTGATTTATGGGAAACAGGCTTTGGAGTTTTCATCTGCTACGCAGGCAATTGATGCCTTATGGCCTAAGATTGCCGATTCCTACGCCGAGCTGTGGGATAAGTGAGTCCGATAAGCCCGGGGCTGGTGGAGCTGTTGTCTGTGGACCCGGTTCGTCGTCGCGGTGTGGGCTAGTTTTCGCTGGGCAGGATCCATCACGCTAGAAGGCGGATCGGTGGTTCGATGATGTTGGCGAGGCTGAGCAAAACTGCGGCGATGACGCAGGCCCAGGCGGCGGGATTGTTGGTGTTGCTGGCGGTTGGTGGTGGGGCACTGGGGAATTTTTCGTCCTAGTGTGGAAGCTATGAGTTTCACGTTTGATCCCTTTGGTGCCCATATCACTGCTGCCGGCGAGCTGTTGTATGTCTCGCCTTCGACTGGGCGGATGCTGGATGCGCCGATTCGTGGTGGGGTGCCCTTGATTGGTCCGCAGTTTGGTCAGCGTTTGGCTGATGTGTATCCCGATGAACCGAATCATGGGATGCTGCGCCGTGAGAAGTGGACGGTCGTTGAGGAGTCGGATTCGCGCCTTGTGGCTACGTTGTCTCACCTTGGTGTCGACTACCGTGTTGTGGCTTTGTTCTCCGAGGATCGGCTCGATATGGAGTTGACGGCGCACAATCAAACCTCTGCGGCTGCGGTGCTGCAGTTGGGTTTCCATCCGTATTTTGCGGTGCCCGATGTGCGCGATGTGGAAGTTGGTAATCTCAGCGCCGCGCAGGTGGCGGATTTCCGTGGGGATCAGGTGTATCGCGATGCTTCTCGTCCGGTGTTGACCTTTGATGAATCCGGCTGCGATGTGGGTGTGCGGGGAGTGTCGCGTTTGGTGGCTCGGGATGCTCAGCGTGGGGTTGAGGTGTCGGTTTCTAGCCGGGCTGCGGATACGTTTGTGGTGTGGAATCCGGGGGTGGAGCAGGCGGCTGGAATGGGGGATCTGCCGGATGAGGGGTGGGTTGATTTTGTGTGCGTGGAGCCGATGATCCACGGCCCGAAAACTCACGGTGTTGTCGTTGATGCTGGTGGGTCGTTGATGATTGATATGCAGGTGCAGCGGACTGTTTTGTAGCAGTTCGCCAGCTGATTGGGCTAGGAAAAAATCCCGTTCACGGTGGGTGTGAACGGGATTTTTGCTGGGAAAGTTTTTTTAAGGCGTGGGCGTGGTTTAGGCGAGCGCTTCGGATAGTGCCCGGGCGGCGTGGGTGAGTGCTTCGGCGAAGCGGTCTTCGGGGGAGGGGAGGAAGCGTTCGGTGGGCCCGGATACTGACAGTGCGGCGACGACTTGGCCGTGGTCGAAGATTGGCATGGTGATGGAGGCTAGTCCTTGTTCGCGCTCTGAGATGGTGGAGGCGTAGCCGTCGGTGCGGACTTGTGCGAGGTCGTTTTCGTCGAAGGCGGCGACGGGGAGGATGGCGGCTTTGAGTTGTTCGGAGGCGTATGCCATGAAGACGCGGGCGGCGCTGCCGTGGGTCAGTGGCATGCGGGAGCCGACGGGGACGGTGTTTTGGAGTCCGCTGGAGGGTTCGACGGCGGCGATGCAGGTGCGGCTGGTGCCGGTGAGTCGGTAGAGCTGGACGGATTCGTTGGTGGATTCCATCAGGGTGGCCATGATGGGGGTGGCGGCGTCGATGATGCGGTCGGGGGTGGATGCGCACAGGGAGGTGAAGGTGGAGCCGATGGACCAGCGGCCGTCGCTGGTGCGGGCGAGCATGCGGTGGGTTTCTAGGGCGGTGGCTAGCCGGTGTGCGGTGGCGCGGGGCAGGCCGGTGGCTTCGCACAACTCCGCGAGGGAGTGGGGTCGGCTGGCGACGGCGGTGAGGATGGCGACGGCGCGGTCGAGAACTTTGATGCCGCTTTCGGCGTGTGTGTCAGTCATGCTAATCTTTCCCATAGCGTGATACTAGCGTCCCATTGCATGGGACTGCAATCCCGTATACAGTAAGACTTATCCCTCATAGTGAGATGTGTTTCATTCTTTGGAACGCTGGACAGTTTAACTGCTCACACTATGGGAAAGCTACGTACGACATGTGCAGCCGTCTCATATTCTGTTGTGGGGCACCAGCCACCGCTCACCCACGGTGGCGCCGCTGCACCGTCGCAGCATCAAGGCAGTGACTCGCCTGATCAATTCTTTTCCTTATTCTCTCATCGACTTCTTGGAGGAGCACATGGACGCTTCCGCGGCCTCCCAGCCCAGCACTCTGGCGGAAAAAGTCTGGCGCGACCACATCGTTGCTCAGGGCAACGGTGACGAGCCGGACCTGATTTACATCGACCTCCACCTCCTCCACGAGGTCACCAGCCCCCAGGCCTTCGACGGGCTGCGCCTGGCAGGGCGCCGCCTGCGCCGCCCGGATCTGACAATCGCCACCGAGGACCACAACGTTCCCACCGAGGGCATTAGTACCGGCGCGATTACCGAAATTAAGGACGCGATTTCCCGCACCCAGGTCGCCACTTTGCGCAAAAACTGCGAGGAATTCGGCGTGCGCATTCACCCCATGGGCGATGTGGAGCAGGGCATCGTGCACGTGGTCGGCCCCCAGCTGGGTCTGACCCAGCCGGGCATGACGGTGGTGTGCGGCGACTCCCACACCGCCACCCACGGCGCCTTTGGTGCGATTGCCTTCGGCATCGGCACTTCCGAGGTGGAGCACGTCATGGCCACCCAAACGTTGCCCTTAAAGCCTTTTAAGACCATGGCCATCAACGTCCACGGCGAGCTCGGCCCGGACGTGACCGCCAAGGATTTGATCCTGGCCATTATCGCCAAGATCGGCACCGGCGGCGGCCAGGGCCACATCATCGAATACCGCGGATCCGCCATCGAAAAGCTGTCGATGGAAGCCCGCATGACTATTTGCAACATGTCGATCGAGGCGGGCGCCCGCGCCGGCATGATCGCCCCCGACGAGATCACCTTCGAATACTTAAAGGGGCGCCCCCACGCCCCCCAAGGCGAGGACTGGGATGCCGCCGTGGAGTACTGGAAGTCCCTGCGCAGCGACGATGATGCGCAGTTCGACACCGTCGTCGACATCGACGGCTCCGCGCTGACCCCGTTCGTCACCTGGGGAACCAACCCCGGCCAGGGCCTGCCCCTGGACCAGGCGGTGCCCAGCCCCGAAGACTTCAGCGACGAAGAAGAACGCAAGGCCGCTACCAAAGCCATCGACTACATGGGATTGGTTCCCGGCACCCCGCTGCGCGAGCTCGCCGTCGACGCCGTGTTCGTCGGCTCTTGCACCAACGGCCGCATTGAGGACATGCGCGCGGTGGCCAACATCCTGGCGGGCAACACCGTCGCCGACGGAGTACGCATGCTCATCGTTCCCGGCTCCGCCCGGGTGAAAGAACTGGCCGAAGCCGAAGGGCTGCACACCATCTTTGAGGCCGCCGGCGCCGAATGGCGCCAGCCCGGCTGCTCCATGTGCTTGGGCATGAACCCCGACCAGCTCACCGCCGGCCAGCGCTGCGCATCCACCTCCAACCGCAACTTCGAAGGCCGCCAAGGCAAAGGCGGGCGCACCCACCTGGTGTCCCCGCAAGTCGCCGCCGCCACCGCCATCGCCGGACACCTGGCCGCCCCCTCCGACCTGGTCAACGCCTAAGACAACGCCGCACCACAGACACAAGGACAAGTTGAAACCATGGAAAAATTCTCCACCCACACCGGTGTTGGCGTGCCCCTGAACCGCTCCAACGTCGACACCGACCAGATCATCCCCGCCGTCTACCTCAAGCGCGTCACCCGCACCGGCTTTGAGGACGGACTGTTCAGCTCCTGGCGCAACGACCCCAGCTTCGTGCTCAACCAGGAAGCATTCGCCAACGGCTCCGTGTTGGTCGCCGGCCCCGACTTCGGTACCGGCTCCTCCCGCGAACACGCCGTCTGGGCGCTGATGGACTACGGCTTCAAGGTCGTCTTCTCCTCCCGCTTCGCCGACATCTTCCGCGGCAACGCCGGCAAAGCAGGACTGCTGGCTGCCACCCTGCCCCAGCAAGACATCGAACTGCTGTGGAAAATCATGGCCGAAACCCCCGGCATCGAACTCACCGTCGACCTGGAGAACAAAACCGTTAGCGCCGGCAGCCACGTGTTCAGCTTCGACGTCGACGACTACACCCGCTGGCGCCTGATGGAAGGCCTTGACGACATCGGGCTGACCCTGCGCCAAGAAGACGCCATCAACGCATACGAAGCTGCACGGCCCGCCTACAAACCCCGCGCCCTCACAGCATAAATACAGTCATTTTCGCCAGCGTAAAGGTGCTTTCACATGAATTTGACAGCGACCCGGCAGCAATTGTTATAGTGCAAGGCGAAGAAGAGAAAGCGATCGGCCCCCAGGATGAACATCCCGGGGGCCGTTTGTTATCCCACCCCACCTCAGGGGCAGGAGCCTAGGCAGCTACTTAATCGGCAGGGGAGAAGCCAAGTAGTCCGCACCAATGAGCTCACCCTGGTGGAAACTCAACACCCACACCCCAGCTTTCTTGGTATCGAACTCCTCCAACGGCAAACGGCCCTTGGCACTCAACCAGGCCACCACATCCGGAATGGTCAACCCTTGGGACACCACAATCGGGCACTCGCCTTGAGCAATCAGCGCCTCAAAACGCTTTTTCACCGCCGCCATCCGGCTCACCCACGCATCGTCACCAAAATCCTCATCAATGGTGAGCTCAAACCCGAAGTGCTGCGCAATCGGCTGCGCGGTCTGCTGGCAACGATCCGGCAAAGCCGACACGATTGAGGTCGGGCGGTAGCCCTGAAGCATGGCGGGCAAAAACTCCACCTGCCGCAAACCCTTCTTATCCAAAGGGCGCAAATGATCATTGCCTGCCCAGGTGCGACGCGAAAAAGCGTGCGCATGGCGCACCAGAATCAAGCGGGCATCCACCGGTACACCCAGGCGCTTGACTGCCTTATCAAGCACGTTGCGGTCCAACTCGTAGGACAGCATCTCGCGGGCGGTCGCAGCATCCA